>NZ_JBKFRY010000014.1:0-138100 GCF_046569105.1 Salmonella sp. 741265073_HBA
GTCAGTGGTGGCGCATTATAGGGAGTTATTTCTGCCTGACAAGAGGAAATTTAAAATAATTTTTCAAGTGCCTGGTATTTACCCAAAACGCCATTAAACCGCCAGTTTTTCGAGCGTTTCAAAGCCATAACGCTGTAAAACGGGTAATAATTGTTCAGCTCCTGGCGTCATTGCCATGCAATAAGCAATATTGGCATCGGTTGATTTCGCATCCGGCGCTTCATGTTCCAACAGCCAGGCTGTACGACGCGCTATCGCCGCGCCGGAATCCACTAACCGCGTCCCTTCGGGTAGGACTTGCAAAAGCTCGTCCCGTAATAGAGGGAAATGCGTACACCCCAGAACGACCGTATCAGGCGGCTCCGGCATTCGTAGCCATGGGCGTAATATGCGGCGCAGCTCTTCCAGCGATACCGAGTCGCCATGTAATTTAGCTTCCGCCAGTTCCACCAGTTCTGCCGACCCCAACATCGCTATCTGACATTCATTGGCGAAGCGCGCAATCAGCTCGTGAGTATAAGGACGTTTGACCGTCGCTCTCGTCGCCAGTAGCCCGACGACGCCATTGGCGGTCAGCCGCGCCGCTGGTTTAATCGCAGGCACAACGCCCACTACCGGGAAGGCAAACTTTTCACGTAATGCGGGAAGTGAGACCGTACTGGCGGTATTGCAGGCAATCACCGCCAGTGAAAGGGGATAGCGCTGCTGTACTGCAGTCACAATCTCGACAACGCGCTTAACGATAAACGTTTCGCTCTTTTCCCCGTAGGGGAAAGCCACGTTATCGAAAGCATATATATAGTGGAGATCCGGCAGGAGCCGCCGAATCTCATCATAGACCGACAATCCACCGACGCCGGAATCAAATACCAGCACGGTGGGACGTGGTTCAGAAGGTGTAGCTGCCAGACAAGGTGTATTCTCGTCCTGCAGTTTGGTAGCCATAAACTGTCTCGTAATCTTTGTCGAACAGGTTGGCTATTTTACCACGAACTGTCAGATGTGAGGTGACCGGATATGCAACCGTAAGATCCCATAAACTGACGCCGCCCATTTTTACTGTCCGGTATGGGTAAGCGGAGTAATCCGAATCATAGCGGGAACCAAGGTATTGATATGTCACCCCCCAGTCAAAATCGTAAACGTCCCAGTCAAGTTGATATTTTGCCATCTGTTTGGAACGCCGGGGTAATGGCGTATCGGTAATCGCATTACGCGCATCAACGTAATCATAACTGACCGTATGCGTTAACGGTCCGGTATCGAAATTCGCCGTCGCCTCAATACCTTTAATGCGCGCCTTACCTTCGTTGTAATATTTTTGCAGATGATCGTCATAATCGATCATGTCATTAATATCGTTACGATAACCTGAAATACGCCAGCTGACGCCAGCGGTTAGCCCTTCAAATGCGCCTTCCCACTGTTTACTCTTTTCAGGATTCAGGTTCGGATTACCGTAATAACCATACAGTTGGCCCAAATTAGGCGCTTTGTAGGAGGTTCCGTAGGAGGCAATAAAGCGGTAACCTTCTATAAACTCCCATCCCGCGCTGGTTTGCCATGTACCGTGACGACCAAACTGGGAGTTGTCATCACTGCGCGCCGCCGCTTCCAGAGTGAAGTCACCCAACTGTTGTAATCCTGTCAGGTAAACCCCGGTATTACGCTGGTCATATCCCTCGGGCACATAGCCGGTACCTGGCGTGGTAGTCTGTTTCTGCCAGTCTACGCCCGCCCCAACATTACCGTGCCCCACGACCACACTGTTGGTCCATTGAACATTGTACTGTTTCATCTCATCCAGCGTGGCGGAGGTATCATACCGGCCATAGTGCGGATCATAGTTGTAATCTTTACTGTGGCTATAGCTTGAAACCAGCTGAGACTGAATACGTTCGCCATTAAAGCGCAGCCCGGCGTCCCAGCTTTGGCTATAAAGTTTGCGTGTATCAATCAGCGGCGAGCCCGGCGAGTAATAGGCGTCGTAATCGGTACGGTTATCGTAGCCATAACCACGCACGAATCCGCTCCAGCGATCAGAAAAGGTATGCTCTAACGCGCCATAAAGCGTTTTACTCAAAAAGCCGTCCCGGTCAGGCTGCGCCTGCATCCCGGTACCGCCTTTCGCTACCACGTCAAACCCTTTGGTGTATTCGTAATCGCCGATCAACGTCGCCCGCGTGTTTTCGCCAAGTTGCTGTTGCGTCGAGATGTCGTAATTCTGGTAGCTATTGCTTCCCCATCCAGCGGTTAATGTTGTGCCTGGGTTATCGCGCGTCGTAATGATATTCACTACGCCGCCGATAGCATCAGAACCATAAATAGCGGAGCGCGGACCGCGAATATATTCAATGCGCTGTACCAGCGACACCGGGAACTGGCTGAGATCGGCGGACCCGCTCACGCCTGCTAAATTCAGACGCACGCCGTCAATCAATACCAGTACATGGCTGGAGTTGGTGCCGCGAATGAAAATGGAGGAGTTTTGTCCGGCGCCGCCGCTCTGCGCAATATCGACGCCAGGCAAACGGCGCAGAACATCATTTACGGAGGTCGATTGCCAGCGTTCAATATCCTGACGCGTCACGATGGTAACGGGCGCCAGAACCGCGCTGCGCGGCTGCTGAAAACGGTTGGCGGTAACAACCAGGGTATCCGGGCTAGTGTCCTGCGCCCAAGCGGAAAAGGCCGTGACGGAGAACGCCGTCAGCAGCGTAGCTTTTTTAATCATTGTAAAGCATCCACAATATAAGAAGGATGCCGCAGGCTTCATCGATAGTACGCGATGATGAAAAACCAGATGCGACGTTAGCCGGCAGGTCTTCGGGCTTGGAGGGTTATCCGTTGGCTGGATAGCAGAAATGATGACTTCCCGCCGGAGGCAGTGTCTGCTTACGCTCTCATCTCACCTTTCCTTACCGCTGCGCGTCAGCTCCAGATTTTCACTGGATTCCCTATTAACTCACAGGACCGGCCCACGGATGCTACCGTCTGTCACAACACCCTGTCCAGACCGCGCATCACAAATCAGAAATCATCAATAGCTGGACATCCACTGAGCAATCCCTACAATCCCCGCGTACTTTTATTATTCAGGATGCGATATGACCCCCGAACATCTTCCGACAGAACAGTATGAGGCGCAGCTGGCCGAAAAAGTGGCGCGCTTGCAGAGTATGATGGCGCCGTTTTCTGGCCTGGTTCCGGAAGTATTTCGCTCGCCGGTCAGTCACTATCGTATGCGTGCGGAATTTCGCCTGTGGCATGACGGCGATGACCTGTACCACATTATGTTTGATCAGCAGACCAAAAGCCGGATTCGCGTTGACACCTTCCCGGCGGCCAGCCAACTGATTAATACCTTAATGAAGGCGATGATTGCCGGCGTGCGCGATAATCATGCACTGCGGCATAAGCTGTTCCAGATCGATTATCTCACGACCTTGAGCAACCATGCGGTAGTGTCGTTGCTGTACCATAAGAAGCTGGACGAAGAGTGGCGTGAAGCCGCCACTGCGTTACGCGATGCTTTACGCGCGCAAGGTCTGAACGTACACCTGATTGGCCGGGCTACTAAAACCAAAATCGAATTGGATCAGGATTATATTGATGAGCGTCTGCCTGTGGCAGGTAAAGAGATGATCTACCGCCAGGTCGAAAACAGCTTTACGCAGCCAAACGCCGCCATGAATATTCAGATGTTAGAGTGGGCGCTGGAGGTGACGAAAGACTCAAAAGGCGATCTGCTTGAGTTGTATTGCGGCAACGGCAATTTTTCTTTAGCGCTGGCGCGCAATTTTGACCGCGTGCTGGCAACCGAAATCGCCAAACCGTCCGTCGCTGCCGCACAGTACAATATTGCCGCTAATCATATTGATAATGTGCAAATTATTCGCATGGCGGCGGAAGAGTTTACCCAGGCGATGAATGGCGTTCGTGAGTTTAACCGCCTGCAGGGGATCGACCTGAAGCGCTATCAGTGCGAAACCATTTTTGTCGATCCGCCGCGCAGCGGTCTGGACAGCGAAACGGAAAAAATGGTGCAGGCTTATCCACGTATTCTGTACATTTCCTGCAATCCGGAAACGTTGTGCAAAAACCTGGAAACGTTAAGCCAGACGCACACGGTGTCTCGCCTGGCGCTATTCGATCAGTTCCCGTATACGCATCATATGGAATGCGGGGTATTACTTACCGCAAGGTAAAATGTACGTCGGATGGCCGGTTATACCGCCATCCGGCCTTCGCACACTACTCTGCGGTGTCCTGCTTGCGGTTACGCAGCTTAAAGCCAATCCAGAATACCAGAATCACCGACAGCACCGCCGGGAAGAAATTAGAGCCAATATCCGGATATTCTGCACGCACGACGGTGCTATACAGTAAAACGCCAAGAATGAAACAGGCGGCGGCCAACCCCGGCAAACCTACCGGCATAGTACGATTTTGGTAGCGCTGATGCAGGCAATATACCGTCAGCACCAGCGAGATAACCGGGAATACGGAGAACGGCACAATAGCGCTAAACAGCGCCGCGAATGTGCCGTTAATCGATAAGCCAGCGATGAGCGCCAGCAACAGCGTACCTTTATCTTGACCTGACTGTTTCATTACTCGTCCTTCACGTTATTCGGAATGATGTGCTATTTTCTCTTGCTCACGGCGATACCAGTAATACGCCCCTTTCGCAATCATGCGCAGTTGCAATACCAGCCGCTCTTCTAATTGCCGACGCTGTTCAGCGCCGATGTCCAACGCCTCTGCGCCCGCGCTAAAAACAATAGTCACCATCGCTTCGGCCTGGGCTTCAGTAAACGCGCGCGGCATATGGTTTTCGAGTTCCAGATAGTCGGCAAGTTCCGCAATAAAATGCTGAATCTCCCGCGCGACGGCGGCACGAAACGCCGCTGAAGTGCCGGAACGCTCGCGCAACAACAGACGGAAGGCGTTGGGGTTGTTGCCGATAAACTCCATAAATGTGGAGACCGACGTGCGAATGACGCTGCCGCCTTTCGCGATGCGCTGTCGCGCCTGACGCATCAACTGACGCAGCATCAGACCGCTTTCATCCACCATCGTCAGACCGAGTTCATCGACATCGCGAAAATGACGGTAAAACGACGTTGGCGCAATGCCCGCTTCACGCGCCACTTCACGCAAACTCAGGCTGGCGAAACTCCGCTCAGCGCTCAGTTGGCTGAATGCAGCTTCCACCAGCGAACGCCGGGTTTTTTCTTTTTGTTGCGCTCTAACACCCATCACAATGTCTGAATCCTTCCATATGCCTTATTCGGCACTATACCAGAGAATAAAAGTAACGGGTTCACACTGGATTGTGAATGATTGTTTACAGACAGTTTGTGCTCCGGCTTCGCAAAAAAGCACAACGATAATTGGGTTAAAGCTGGGCAAATGTTATCATCGTGTTTATTTTATGTATAAAAACAGGTGAGTAATACCATGCCACATTCCTGGGATTATGATGCAGTCGTCATAGGGTCAGGCCCCGGCGGTGAAGGCGCTGCAATGGGTCTGGTTAAGCAAGGAGCACGCGTCGCGGTGATTGAGCGTTATCATAACGTTGGCGGCGGATGTACCCACTGGGGCACCATTCCATCCAAAGCCCTTCGCCACGCAGTCAGCCGCATTATTGAATTTAATCAAAACCCGCTCTATAGCGACCACTCCCGTCTTCTTCGTTCTTCATTCGCCGATATCCTTAATCATGCCGATAACGTGATTAATCAACAAACGCGTATGCGTCAGGGGTTTTATGAGCGTAACCACTGTGAAATCTTGCAGGGCAACGCCCATTTTATTGACGAACATACCCTGGCGCTGGAATGCCATGACGGCACGGTTGAAACTCTGACGGCAGAAAAATTTGTTATTGCCTGTGGTTCGCGTCCTTACCATCCCAATGATGTGGATTTCTCGCATCCGCGCATTTATGACAGCGACTCAATCCTGAGTCTCCACCATGAACCGCGCCACGTTATTATTTACGGCGCCGGCGTTATCGGCTGCGAATATGCGTCCATCTTCCGCGGTATGGATGTGAAAGTGGATCTGATCAACACCCGCGATCGCCTGCTGGCCTTTCTCGATCAGGAGATGTCCGACTCTCTCTCTTACCATTTCTGGAATAGCGGCGTGGTTATTCGCCACAATGAAGAGTATGAGAAAATCGAAGGCTGCGATGATGGCGTCATCATGCACCTGAAATCCGGTAAAAAACTGAAGGCTGACTGCCTGCTCTATGCTAATGGCCGTACCGGTAACACCGATTCGCTGGCGCTGGAGAATATTGGTCTGGAAACAGACAGCCGTGGACAGCTCAAAGTCAACAGTATGTACCAGACCGCCCTGCCGCACGTCTATGCGGTGGGCGACGTGATTGGCTATCCCAGTCTGGCCTCTGCCGCCTACGATCAGGGGCGTATTGCAGCGCAGGCGCTGGTGAAAGGCGAAGCGACCGCGCATCTTATCGAAGATATCCCCACCGGGATTTATACCATTCCGGAAATCAGTTCTGTCGGCAAAACCGAGCAGCAGTTAACGGCAATGAAAGTGCCTTACGAAGTGGGCCGCGCGCAATTTAAGCATCTGGCGCGAGCGCAAATCGTCGGCATGAACGTCGGCACGCTAAAAATTCTCTTCCACCGCGAAACCAAAGAAATTCTGGGGATTCACTGCTTTGGCGAACGCGCCGCCGAAATTATTCATATCGGCCAGGCGATCATGGAGCAGAAAGGTGGCGGTAACACCATCGAATACTTCGTTAACACCACCTTTAACTACCCAACCATGGCGGAAGCTTATCGGGTTGCGGCGTTGAACGGCTTAAACCGCCTGTTTTAACGCCTTGTCGAAATGGCCATCCATTGCGCCACGGATGGCCTCTGCCAGTTGCTCATAACGGCTACGCAGCGGCGATCCCGGGCGATAAACCAGCCCCACGGTACGACGCGGCTCCGGCTTAATGCATGGCAGATAAACCACGCCGTCGCGCTTACGCTCCTGCGGTACGGCCAGCGCGGGGAGTAGTGTAATACCACTGCCCGCCGCCACCATGTTGCGCAGCGTTTCCAGACTGGTCGCCCGGAAATGGGTATCTTCATCCGCTCCCGCTTCAAAACAGAACCCCATCGCCTGATCGCGCAGACAGTGGCCATCTTCCAGCATCAGCAATTTCTCGCCCGCCAGGTCGGACATCGGCACGCGATCGCGATTCGCCCACGGATGATCCTCATAAATAGCCAGCATCATGGGCTCATCAAACAGCGGCACTTCGATAAACGCCTCGCTCTCTTTCACCAGCGCCAGAATAGCGCAGTCAAGCTTGCCGCTATCGAGTTGCGCTAACAACTGATGCGTTTGCGCCTCATGCAGATACATTTCCAGCTTCGGGAAAGTCTGGTGCAACATTGGAATGATAAGCGGCAGCAAATAGGGACCAATCGTTGGGATTAAACCAATATGCAGCGGGCCGGACATCGTCTCGCCTTGTTGGCTTGCCATCTCCTTGAGCACCTTGACCTCACGCAGTACGGTACGCGCCTGATCCACCAGCAGTAAGCCCGCCTGGGTAAACAGCACCTTACGGCTCGTACGCTCCAGCAGCATAACGCCCAGCTCATCTTCCAGCTTACGTATTTGCCCACTAAGGGTTGGCTGGCTGACGTGACAGGAGTCCGCCGCTCGCCGGAAATGGCGATGTTCGGCTAACGCCACCAGATATTCAAGATCACGAATATTCATTATTCATCCTCCGTCGCCACGATAGTTCATGGCGATAGGTAGCATAGCAACGAACGATTATCCCTATCAACCTTTCTGATTAATAATACATCACAGAACGGAGCGGTTTCTCGTTTAACCCTTGAAGACACCGCCCGTTCAGAGGGTATCTCTCGAACCCGAAATAACTAAAGCCAACGTGAACTTTTGCGGACCTCTGGTCCGCTTTTTTTTGCGTAAAAAAGCCCGGCGTCGCTGATGCTCGGCCGGGCAGTATTACCTGATAGCGCGACGCTTATAAGGCCTACAACGCGAGGCGCGCCCTGGCATCGTCGATGGCCTGCGCCACCTGCTGCGGAGAAACGCCGCCTTTTGCCGCCCGTTTATCCAGACACGACTGCAAAGACAATATCGGATACACATCGTCGCCAATCACGCGGCTGAATTTCTGTAAATCGGCCAGCGGCAACGCTTCCAGCGGCTTACCCTGGCGAATAGCTTCTACCACCGCTTCGCCGACAATATGGTGCGCTTCGCGGAACGGCACGCCTTTCGCGACCAGGTAATCCGCCAGCTCCGTGGCGTTGGCATACCCCTGTTGCGCCGCGTCCTGACAACGTGGGCGTTTCACCTGAATACCGTCCAGCACCAACGCCGCCATATGCAGGCAGTCAAGCCAGGTATCGAGCGCATCGAACAGCCCTTCTTTGTCTTCCTGCATATCTTTGTTATACGCCAGCGGCAGACCTTTTAAAGTCATCATCATGCCGGTTAGCGCCCCTTGTACGCGACCGCACTTACCGCGAATCAGCTCCAGCGCGTCCGGGTTTTTCTTCTGTGGCATTAACGATGAACCGGAAGTCACGCGGTCAGAAAGCTCTACAAAGCCCGCTTCACCAGAATTAAAGAAAATCAGATCTTCCGCGAAGCGTGACAGATGCACCATGCCGATAGCCGCATCAGAAAGCAGTTCCAGTACGTGGTCACGATCAGACACGCTGTCCAGGCTGTTGCGGGTCGCAGACGTAAAGCCCAGCCAGCCTGCCAATTGTTCACGGTCAATTTCATAGGCCGTTCCCGCCAACGCGCCGCAGCCTAGCGGACTCACGTCCAGACGTTTAAGCGTGTCCTGCAGGCGGCTTTCATCGCGCGCCAGCATTTCGACATACGCGAGACACCAGTGGGCGAAAGTCACTGGCTGCGCGCGTTGCAGATGGGTATATCCCGGCATTACCGCGTCCTGGTTCGCCTGCGCGGTTTCCACCAGCGCGCTCTGTAGCTGGCGGTTAGCGGTAAGCAGTTCCCTCACCGTCTCTTTGCACCACAGTTTCAGGTCCGTCGCCACCTGATCGTTACGGCTGCGTCCGGTGTGCAGCTTTTTACCCAACTGACCCACTTTGTCGATGAGCTTACCTTCCACCCAGCTATGGATATCTTCCGCATCGCTTTGCAGGATTTGCTGCGGATTCGCGCGAACCTCTTCCAGCAGCACGTTCAGCGCTTCTTCCAACTGTCGTTGCTCATCGGCAGTCAGTACGCCTACCGTGACCAATGCTTTGGACCAGGCCACAGAACCGACAATATCCTGCTCCGCCAGACGGTAATCGAAGCGCAACGAATCATTGAATTGTTTAAACCGCTGGTCTGCCGCCTGTGTAAAACGCCCACCCCAAAGTGCCATAATAGACTTCCTTAAATTCTTCGAATTTCACTGCCGGATGGCGCTACGCTTATCCGGCCTATAATTTCTGTTCACGTAGGCCCGATAAGGCGCAGCCGCCATCGGGCGAACAAATAGTTAAGCCAGAATACGCGTGCCAATCGGCGTGCCGTTAAACAGCGCCGGCAGTTGCTCCGCATGACGCCAGGAAGCGATATCCACAGGGCGACCCAGCGCCCGCGCAGCATCGAGGGCCGCATTCACTTTCACAATCATCCCGTCGGTAATAATGCCCTGGTCGATAAGCTGCTCGGCTTTGGACGCCGTCATTTCGGCGATACGCTGGCCTTTGCCGTCCAGAATACCGCTCACGTCAGAAAGCAGGATCAGATCGGCCCCCAGCGTCGCCGCCAGCGCGGTTGCCGCCTGATCGGCGTTGACGTTCATCAGTTGGCCGTCGTCTGTTACGCCAATGGAGCTGACCACCGGCAGAAAGCCATTTTCCAGCAGCATGTTAATCAGCTTCGGCGACCCCGGCTGTGCCAGCCCGACGTGGCCTAAAGCTTCATCGAGTTGGGTCACTTTTACGCTGTCGCCATCGCCCAGAAACAGACCAACAGAGGCGATATGGTGTTTCTTCGCCCAGGCCAGCAGAGTTTTGTTAGCGGTTCCCGCCAGCGCGCCGGTAATGATGCCAATCTGATCGGCAGGCGTCACGCGCAGGCCGTCTTTCTTTTTCACTGGCAAATTAAGCCCTTTCATCAGCTCATCCACCACGCAACCGCCGCCGTGAACAATCACCAGCGGACGCTGATGGGACTCACGATAGTTGACCAGCGCGGTAAAAAGACGTTCCAGAGCCTCTTCGCTATCCAGTAATACGCCACCCAGCTTGATAATTAATGGATTCATCATTTCACCCTTAAATAAGAGACTGCGTTTCAGCGAAGCCAAAACGAATATTAGCGCACTGCACCGCCTGCGCCGCTGCGCCTTTCAACAAGTTGTCTTCGGTTGCCACCACAATCAGATGTTCGCCCTGGACGGCAAAACCAATATCGCAGAACGGCAGCCCGACGACGTTCTTTAACGCCGGAACGCCTTTGTCATACAGGCGCACCAGCGGTTTGTCGCCATAGGCTTTTTGCAACACGTCGGCGACCTGCGCATGGGTTACTCCCGCTTTCAGGCGGCAGGTAATGGTTTCCAGAATCCCGCGCGGGAAATTCCCCAGATGCGGGGTGAAGATGACCTCCGCGCCCAGATGGGCGGCGATTTCCGGCTGATGACGATGCGTAAACACGCCATACGGTTGCAAACTCACTTCACAGAAACTGTTCGATATTGCCGCCTTGCGCCCCGCGCCGCTCACCCCGCTGGTGGCATTAATTACCGGCCACTGCGTCAGATCCAAAAGACCGCCGTCAATCAGCGGTTTTAGCGACAACTGCGCTGCGGTTGGATAGCAACCAGGAACCGCAATCAGATTCGCCGTGTTCAGTTTATCGGCATTCCACTCCGCCAGACCGTACACCGCCTGCTCCAGCAGCTCAGGATACTGATGAGTAAATCCGTAGTACTTTTCATAGAAGGCGCGATCGTTTACCCGAAACGCGCCGGAAAGATCGAATACGACGCATCCGGCCTGTAAAAATTGCGGCGCCAGATCGTGGCTCACTTCATGCGCTGTCGCCAGGAACACCACATCAACATCTGCACTAAAATCACGTACATCCGACATCGGTTGCAATGGCAGGTCGACAATCCCTTTTAACTGCGGATGTAAATCAGAAATTAACTTTCCTGCATCATTGCTTTGCGCTGAGACGGTCAAAGCGGTTATGGTCATATGTGGGTGGCGATTTACGTAGCTTACAAGCTCTGCGCCCGCATAACCGCTAGCGCCTACAATCAGCGTATTCAACATCGGGTTCCTTTATGCTCAACGTTAATGTATTTTTATTCATAATTAATGCATGAATATTGATACTATCATGACCTGAGGTGTGTCAACAATGAAAAACGTTTTACCGCCATTTATCGAGATTTACCGCGCTCTGATTGCCACACCGTCGATAAGCGCAACCGAAGAATCCCTGGATCAAAGTAATGCGTCTTTAATCACTTTGCTTGCAGGCTGGTTCAGCGATCTTGGTTTCAACGTAGAGGTTCAACCGGTTCCAGGAACGCGAAACAAATTTAATATGCTCGCCAGCACCGGACATGGCGCGGGCGGTTTGCTGCTGACCGGCCATACCGACACGGTTCCCTTTGATGACGGACGCTGGACGCGCGACCCGTTCACGCTGACCGAGCACGACAATAAGCTCTATGGTCTGGGCACTGCGGATATGAAAGGCTTCTTCGCTTTTATTCTGGACGCGCTACGTGACGTTGACGTCACAAAGTTGAAAAAGCCACTCTACATTCTGGCGACCGCCGATGAAGAGACCAGCATGGCGGGGGCGCGTTATTTTTCCGAAACCACGGCATTACGTCCGGACTGCGCGATCATTGGCGAACCGACGTCGTTGCAACCGATACGCGCGCACAAAGGGCATATCTCTAATGTCGTTCGCGTCCTGGGGCAGTCCGGTCATTCCAGCGACCCGGCGCGTGGGGTTAACGCCATTGAACTGATGCACGATGCGATTGGCCATATCATGCAACTGCGTGACTCGCTGAAAGCGCGGTATCACTACGAGGCGTTTACCGTTCCGTATCCAACGCTGAATCTGGGCCATATTCACGGCGGCGATGCCTCAAACCGTATCTGCGCCTGCTGCGAATTGCATATGGATATTCGTCCACTGCCGGGCATGACGTTAAACGACCTTAATGGACTGCTTAACGACGCGCTGGCCCCGGTAAGCGAACGCTGGCCGGGCCGCCTGACGGTGGCGGAATTACATCCGCCGATTCCAGGTTACGAGTGTCCACCGGACCACCAACTGGTTGAAGTAGTAGAAAAACTGTTGGGAACAAAAACCGACGTGGTGAACTACTGTACTGAAGCGCCGTTTATGCAGACATTATGCCCAACGCTGGTGCTTGGTCCGGGCTCAATTAATCAGGCGCATCAGCCGGATGAATATCTCGAAACGCGTTTTATTAAGCCAACCCGGGAATTGATTACCCAGGTAGTACACCATTTTTGCTGGCATTAATGCATATTGCCCGGTGACACGATGTTTACCGGGCCTCCCCCGTCTTGTAGGCCGGATAAGCGCAGCGCCATCCGGCATCTCTACGCCACATGTTCATAAGCATTTCTTATTTGGCACGATGCGAATTAACTTTAATAAATTACCGCCATTTTTTCGTTTGCTGAACCGATTTCGCAGTAATTGACGCCACGGGTTTTACGTGGCTTTATAAAGATGAGAAGTGATGTGAAAAAGCTTGGTCCGAAAGATTTCGCGTTGCGGCAAGACGGCAAACGAGCACATCCCAGGGAGCTTACATAAGTAAGTGACCTGGGTGGGAGAGCGCAGCCAACGCCGCCGCAGCGTGAAAGATGCAGGACAATTACAACAGAGATGGGGTGTCTGGGATCATATGAACGAACAATATTCCGCGTTGCGTAGTAATGTCAGTATGCTCGGCAAGGTGCTGGGAGAAACCATCAAGGATGCGCTGGGAGAACACATTCTTGATCGCGTAGAAACAATTCGTAAGCTATCCAAATCTTCACGCGCCGGCAATGAAGCTAATCGCCAGGAGCTGCTCACCACGCTACAAAATTTGTCTAATGACGAGCTGCTGCCAGTTGCGCGCGCGTTTAGTCAGTTCCTGAACCTGGCCAATACTGCCGAGCAATACCACAGCATTTCGCCAAAAGGCGAAGCCGCCAGCAACCCGGAAGTGATTGCCCGCACTCTGCGCAAACTGAAAAACCAACCGGACCTCAACGACGCAACCATCAAAAAAGCGGTAGAGTCGCTGTCTCTGGAGTTGGTGCTAACCGCCCATCCGACAGAAATTACCCGCCGTACGCTTATTCACAAGATGGGTGAAATCAATAACTGTCTGAAACAGCTTGATAATACCGATATCGCCGACTACGAACGCCACCAGGTGATGCGTCGCCTGCGCCAGTTGATTGCCCAATCCTGGCATACGGATGAGATCCGCAAGCAGCGCCCAAGCCCGGTGGATGAAGCCAAATGGGGCTTCGCCGTGGTTGAGAACAGCCTGTGGCAGGGCGTACCTAACTATCTGCGTGAACTGAACGAACAGCTGGAAGAAAATCTCGGCTACAAATTGCCGGTAGATTTTGTGCCGGTACGTTTTACCTCCTGGATGGGCGGCGACCGTGACGGCAACCCGAACGTGACGGCGGATATCACCCGCCACGTACTCTTGTTAAGCCGCTGGAAAGCCACCGATCTGTTCCTGAAAGACATTCATGTTCTGGTATCAGAACTGTCGATGGTCGACGCCACGCCGGAGCTGCTGGCGTTAGTGGGCGAAGAAGGCGCGTCTGAACCGTATCGCTACCTGATGAAAAAATTGCGCGCCCGTCTGATGGCGACCCAGTCCTGGCTGGAAGCGCGTCTGAAAGGCGAGAAACTGCCCAAACCGGATGGCCTGCTGACGCAAAACGAGCAGCTCTGGGAACCTCTGTACGCCTGCTACCAGTCGTTACAGGCCTGCGGCATGGGCATTATCGCCAACGGCGAGTTACTCGACACGCTCCGCCGCGTGAAGTGTTTCGGCGTACCGCTGGTGCGTATTGATATCCGTCAGGAGAGCACCCGCCATACCGAAGCGCTGGGCGAAATTACCCGCTACCTTGGTATTGGCGACTACGAAAGCTGGTCGGAAGCCGACAAGCAGGCCTTCCTGATCCGCGAGCTGAACTCCAAACGTCCGCTGCTGCCGCGTAACTGGGAGCCGAGCAACGATACCCGCGAAGTGCTTGAAACCTGCAAGGTTATTGCCGAAGCGCCAAAAGGGTCGATCGCCGCCTACGTGATTTCAATGGCGAAAACGCCGTCTGATGTGCTGGCTGTGCATCTGCTGCTGAAAGAGGCTGGTATCGGCTTTGCCATGCCGGTCGCGCCGCTGTTTGAAACCCTCGACGACCTGAACAACGCCGACGACGTGATGACCCAGTTGTTGAATATCGACTGGTATCGCGGGCTGATTCAGGGTAAGCAGATGGTCATGATCGGCTACTCCGACTCGGCAAAAGACGCCGGCGTTATGGCCGCGTCATGGGCGCAGTATCAGGCGCAGGACGCCCTGATCAAAACCTGTGAAAAAGCCGGCATCGAGCTCACCCTCTTCCACGGCCGCGGCGGCTCTATTGGCCGTGGCGGCGCGCCAGCCCACGCGGCGCTGCTTTCGCAACCGCCAGGCAGTCTGAAAGGCGGTCTGCGCGTGACCGAGCAGGGCGAGATGATCCGCTTCAAATACGGCCTGCCGGAAGTCACCGTCAGCAGCCTGTCGCTCTACACCAGCGCAATTCTGGAAGCAAACCTGCTGCCGCCGCCGGAACCGAAAGACAGCTGGCGTCATATTATGGATGAGCTTTCCGTCATCTCCTGTGAAACCTACCGCGGCTACGTGCGCGAAAATAAAGACTTTGTACCGTACTTCCGCTCCGCGACGCCGGAACAAGAGCTGGGCAAATTGCCGCTCGGCTCACGTCCGGCGAAACGTCGTCCAACTGGCGGCGTCGAATCGCTGCGCGCGATTCCGTGGATCTTCGCCTGGACGCAAAACCGCCTGATGCTGCCAGCCTGGCTGGGCGCGGGTACTGCGCTGCAAAAAGTGGTGGAAGACGGTAAACAAAGCGAACTGGAAGCCATGTGCCGCGACTGGCCGTTCTTCTCCACGCGTCTTGGGATGCTGGAAATGGTATTCTCGAAAGCCGACCTGTGGCTGGCCGACTATTACGATCAGCGTCTGGTGGCGAAAACGCTATGGCCGCTGGGCAAAGAGCTACGAGACCTGCTGGAAGAAGACATTAAAGTGGTGCTGGCGATTGCCAACGATTCGCACCTGATGGCCGACTTACCGTGGATTGCGGAGTCCATTCAGTTAAGAAACGTTTATACCGATCCATTAAACGTGTTGCAGGCCGAGTTGCTGTATCGTTCCCGTCTGACTGAAGAGCAGGGCAAATCGCCCGATCCTCGCGTCGAACAGGCGTTGATGGTCACGATTGCGGGCGTCGCCGCCGGTATGCGCAACACCGGCTAACGCCAAAAGAAAGCCGCCCTCACGCAGTTATGTGGGGGCGGCATGAAATACTGCTGTCATCCTCGTCATTTTTTCAATATATTCCTGTCTGCATTTTATGCATTTGTAAATCTTTCTTAGCAAAACGTGCGGCATAAAGCAGGTTTGCTTCAGATTCTTTTAAGGTTCAGGCGTTACGTTTGGCGCTACGATTAAAGACAGGCTCTCATTATGCAATCCACATTACTCCAGACTAAACCCGCGTTTAGCTGGAAAGCCCTGGGCTGGGCACTGCTCTACTTTTGGTTCTTTTCCACCCTCCTGCAGGCCATTATTTATCTCACCGGATACAGTGGGACAAACGGTCTGCGGGATTCGCTACTGTACAGCTCACTGTGGCTGATCCCGGTCTTTCTGTTTCCAGGCCGCATCCGGGTTATTGCTGCCGTTATTGGCGTCGTACTCTGGGCCGCCTCGCTGGCGGCGCTGAGCTATTACGTAATCTACGGGCAGGAGTTCTCGCAAAGCGTGCTGTTTGTGATGTTTGAAACCAACGCCAATGAAGCCAGCGAATATTTAAGCCAATATTTCAGTCTGAAAATTGTTCTTGTCGCGCTGGCTTATACGGTGGCGGCGATTTTGCTGTGGACACGTCTGCGCCCGGTTTATATTCCATCCCCCTGGCGTTATCTGGTGTCGTTTGCCCTGCTGTACGGGCTGATCCTCCATCCCATCGCGATGAATACCTTTATCAAGCATAAGTCGATGGAGAAAACGCTGGATAGCCTGGCGTCACGAATGGAACCCGCAGCACCGTGGCAATTTATTACTGGCTACTATCAGTACCGTTTACAGCTCGCCTCGCTGAATAAACTGCTGAATGAAAACGATGCCCTGCCGCCGCTGGCTAACTTCAAAGACCACTCCGGCGATGCGCCGCGCACGCTGGTACTGGTGATTGGCGAATCGACCCAGCGTGGCCGTATGAGTCTGTACGGTTATCCGCGCGAAACCACGCCGGAACTGGACGCGCTGCATAAAACCGACCCCGGGCTGACCGTGTTTAATAACGTGGTAACTTCGCGACCGTACACCATTGAGATTCTGCAACAGGCGCTAACGTTCGCGGACGAAAAGAACCCGGACTGGTATCTGACGAAGCCATCGCTGATGAATATGATGAAACAGGCCGGGTATAAAACCTTCTGGATCACTAACCAGCAGACGATGACGGCGCGTAATACCATGCTGACCGTGTTCTCTAAGCAGACTGATAAGCAGTTCTATATGAACCAGCAGCGCACTCAAAGCGCACGCGAATATGACAGCAACGTGCTGGCGCCGTTTAAAGCGGTGTTAGCCGACCCGGCGCCGAAAAAATTCATTATTGTGCATCTGCTGGGAACGCACATTAAATACAAGTTCCGCTATCCAGAAAACCAGGGCAAGTTTGATGGTAAAACCGACCATGTTCCGCCGGGATTAAGCAGCGACGAACTGGAATCGTATAACGATTACGACAACGCGAACCTGTATAACGACTATGTTGTCGCCAGCCTGATTAAGGACTATAAAGCGACCGATCCGAACGGTTTCCTGCTCTACTTCTCCGATCACGGTGAAGAAGTGTATGACACGCCGCCGCATAAGACGCAGGGACGAAACGAAGATTCGCCAACCCGTCATATGTATACGGTGCCGTTCCTGCTGTGGACCTCAGAGAAATGGCAGGCGGCGCATCCGCGCGACTTCTCACAGGATGTCGATCGTAAGTACAGCAGTTCCGAGCTTATCCATACCTGGTCGGACTTAGCGGGCCTGACCTATGATGGTTACGACCCGACGCGTTCCATCACCAACCCGCAGTTCAAAGAGACCACGCGCTGGATTGGCAACCCGTATAAGAAAAATGCGCTGATTGATTATGATACGTTGCCGTATGGCGATCAGGTCGGTAATCAATAGCCTATATGCTGCCCGATAACGCTAACGCTTATCGGGCCTGGTGTTCTTCTCTCCCGTAGTCCGGATAAGGCGCAAAGCGCCGCTATCCGGCAATAATCGCTTGAGGACATCGGTTTTCGACGTTACTGTTTCCTCTGTTTGCGATCGGCAGGGGATTATCATGTATCACGACGTCAGCCACCTTCTCTCCCGTCTCATCAACGGCCCGCTGCCGCTGCGCCAGATTTATTTTGCCAGCGCCAGCGGCCCAGCGCCGGAACTGGCGTACCAGGTGGATTTTCCGCGGCTGGAGATTGTGCTGGAGGGCGAGCTTACTGATATGAGCATTACCGCCCCGCTCATTCCTTGCGATGTTCTCTACGTTCCGGCTGGCGGCTGGAACATCCCGCAGTGGCAAACGCCCGTCACCACCCTGAGCATTCTGTTTGGCAAACAGCAGTTAGGTTTCAGCGTGGTCCACTGGGACGGTCAGCAGCATCAAAACCTCACGAAACAGCACGTTGCGCGCCGCGGCCCGCGTATCGGCTCGTTCCTGTTACAAACGCTTAATGAGATGCAGATGCAGCCGCAAGAGCAGCAAACGGCCAGATTGATTGTCGCCAGCCTACTAAGCCATTGCCGCGATCTGCTCGGCAGCCAAATCCAGACCGCCTCCCGCAGCCGCGCGCTTTTTGAAGCCATTCGGGAGTATATTGATGAACGCTACGCCGCGCCGTTGACGCGCGAATCGGTAGCACAGGCGTTCTATATCTCGCCAAATTACCTCTCGCACCTGTTCCAGAAAACGGGGGCCATCGGCTTTAACGAATACCTGAACCATACGCGACTGGAACACGCCAAAACGTTGCTGAAGGGTTATGACCTGAAAGTGAAAGAGGTGGCGCACCGCTGCGGCTTTGTCGACAGTAACTATTTCTGCCGCCTGTTTCGCAAAAATACGGAACGCTCGCCGTCGGAGTATCGCCGCCAGTATCACAGCCAGCTAACGGAGAAATAATCCACACGCCAGTAAAGAGAATACAGTAGATAAAACGCGCATTTACTGGATTATTGTAATATCAATGCAAAAACCTCACTCCCCCACATGGCATACAACAGCACGTTATACGTTAATCATCACCAACTTGTGAAGTAAATCACACTTTACCAAGAGCATCACATTTGTCCAGTTTTTGGCAGATTTGTCACATAGCGTATCCGGGGCACGCTCCTTTATCCTGTCCATAACGAAAACTCACGAAGAGAAAGACTATGGAACTCTATCTGGATACCGCTAACGTGGCGGAAGTTGAACGTCTGGCGCGCATTTTCCCGATTGCCGGCGTCACCACCAATCCAAGCATTGTGGCAGCCAGCAAAGAATCTATCTGGGATGTGCTGCCCAGGCTGCAAAACGCCATCGGCGAAGAAGGCACTTTATTTGCGCAGACCATGAGCCGCGACGCGAAAGGGATGGTGGAAGAAGCCAAACGGCTGAATAACGCCATCCCCGGCATTGTGGTTAAAATTCCGGTGACCGCCGAAGGTCTTGCAGCGATTAAATTGCTGAAAAAAGAAGGCATCGTGACGCTGGGCACCGCCGTCTACAGCGCATCGCAGGGCCTGCTGGCGGCGCTGGCGGGCGCAAAATATGTCGCTCCCTACGTCAACCGCGTTGATGCGCAGGGCGGCGATGGCATTCGTATGGTTCAGGAGCTGCAAACGCTACTGGAACATCACGCTCCCGACAGCATGGTGCTGGCGGCCAGCTTTAAAACGCCGCGGCAGGCGCTGGATTGCTTACTGGCAGGTTGCCAGGCGATTACCCTTCCTTTAGATGTAGCGCAACAAATGCTCAATACGCCTGCGGTAGAGTCAGCAATAGAGAAGTTTGAGCAAGACTGGAAAAACGCTTTTGGTAATCTGAACCTGTAGGGGAGAAATGTATGGATCGCATTATTCAGTCACCAGGTAAGTATATTCAGGGTGCAAACGTCATCGCGCGTCTTGGCGATTATTTAAAACCAATGGCGAACAACTGGCTGGTTGTGGGCGATAAATTCGTGCTGGGATTTGCCGAAGAGACGCTGCGCAAAAGCCTGACGGATGCCGGTTTGTCAGTAGAAATCGCCCCGTTTAGCGGCGAATGTTCGCAAAATGAGATCGACAGGCTGCGCGCCGTCGCCGAAAAAAGTCAGTGTGGCGCCGTACTGGGTATCGGCGGCGGTAAAACGCTGGATACCGCCAAAGCGCTGGCGCACTTTATGAACGTCCCGGTCGCTATCGCGCCGACCATCGCCTCTACCGACGCACCGTGCAGCGCGCTCTCGGTTATTTATACGGATGCCGGTGAGTTTGACCGTTATCTGCTGCTGCCGCATAACCCGAATATGGTCATTGTCGATACGCAGATAGTGGCGGGCGCGCCGGCGCGTCTGCTGGCAGCCGGTATCGGCGATGCGCTGGCGACCTGGTTTGAAGCGCGCGCCTGCTCACGCAGCGGCGCCACCACAATGGCGGGCGGTAAGTGTACACAGGCCGCGCTGGCGCTGGCGGAGCTATGCTATAACACGCTGATCGAAGAAGGCGAAAAAGCCATGTTGGCCGCCGAACAGCACGTCGTCACGCCAGCGCTGGAACGCGTCATCGAAGCCAACACCTACCTGAGTGGGGTCGGTTTTGAAAGCGGCGGTCTGGCCGCAGCACACGCGATTCATAACGGTTTAACGGCGATTCCGGATGCGCACCACTATTATCACGGTGAGAAGGTCGCTTTCGGTACGCTGACGCAACTGGTGCTGGAAAACGCGCCGGTCGAAGAGATCGAAACCGTTGCGGCGCTGTGCCATTCCGTTGGCCTGCCGATTACGCTGGCGCAACTGGATATTAAACAGGATATCCCGGCCAAAATGCGCACCGTCGCGGAAGCCTCCTGCGCAGAAGGTGAAACTATTCATAACATGCCTGGCGGCGCAACGCCGGATGAAGTGTACGCCGCGCTGCTGGTCGCCGACCAGTACGGTCAACGCTTCTTGCAGGAATGGGAATAAGGTCTGCTTGCAATGAAAAATCCCCGCAATTGCGCGGGGATTTTTTTGCCCGGTGGGCATATGAGACGGTAGGCCGGATAAGCGTTAGCGTCATCCGGCATAAGATTTACAACAGATCGAAACGGTCCAGGTTCATCACTTTCACCCATGCCGCGACGAAGTCCTTCACAAACTTCTCGTGCGCATCGCTACACGCGTAAACTTCCGCCAGCGCGCGCAGTACGGAGTTGGAACCAAACACCAGATCGGCGCGGGTCGCCGTGTATTTCACCTCGCCAGTCAGACGATCCCGGCCTTCGAACAGCTCATTAGCGTCGTCGGTCGGCTTCCACTCGTAACGCATATCCAGCAGATTAGCGAAGAAGTCTGTACTGAGCACGCCCGGTCTGTCGGTAAAGACACCGTTCTGGCTGCCGTCAAAGTTGGTTCCCAGCACACGCATCCCGCCAACCAGTACCGTCATTTCCGGCGCGGTCAACGTTAACTGCTGCGCTTTATCAATCAACAGCGATTCGGTCGTCGACACATCCAGACGCGCACGATAGTTACGGAATCCATCGGCAATCGGTTCAAGCAGCGAGAACATCTCGATGTCGGTCTGATCCTGACGCGCATCCACCCGGCCCGGCGCAAAAGGTACGCTGATGCTGACACCCGCAGCAGCGGCCGCCTGCTCGATACCGACCACGCCCGCCAGCACAATAATATCGGCCAGCGAGGCTTTATTCGTCGTTTTCTGGAGCGCTTCTAATACCGGCAGAACGCGAGCCGCAACAGCGTTAACATCCCAGTCGCGCTGAGGCGCTAATGCCAGACGCGCGCCGTTAGCGCCGCCACGCTTATCGCCGCCGCGGAAAGTAGACGCGGATGCCCAGGCAACCGAAACCATCTCGCTAATAGAAAGCCCGGATGCAGCGATCGCCGCTTTCAGGTTGATAATGTCTTCCTGCGTTGGCTGGTAGAGCGGTTGCGGCAACGGATCTTGCCAGATCAGATCTTCTTTCGGCACTTCCGGTCCGATGTAACGCGCTTTTGGTCCCATATCTCTGTGCGTCAGTTTGAACCAGGCACGAGCAAAGGCTTCATTAAAGGCCTGCGGATCGTTAAGGAAACGGCGGGAAATCTTCTCGAACTCCGGATCAAAACGCAGCGTCAGGTCGGTGACCAGCATGGTTGGCTTACGTTTTTTCGACGGATCGAACGGGTCCGGGATGATATCCGGCGCGTCTACCGCTTCAAACTGGATAGCGCCAGCCGGACTACGGGTTTGTACCCACTCATATTTGAACAGGTTCTCGAAGAAATAGTTGCTCCACTGGGTCGGCGTCTGCGTCCAGACCACTTCCAGCCCGGAGGTGATAGCATCCGCGCCAACGCCGCTACCATAGCTGCTGGCCCAACCTAAGCCCTGCGCTTCAATCGGCGCGGCTTCCGGATCGGCCCCTACATGGGATGCCGCTGCCGCGCCGTGGGTTTTACCGAGGGTATGCCCGCCAGCGATCAACGCCACGGTCTCTTCGTCGTTCATCCCCATATTGCCAAAGGTAGCGCGAATGGCGGCGGCGGCAGAAAGTGGTTCGCCACTGTGATCCGGCCCTTCCGGGTTAACGTAGATAAGGCCCATCTCGGTCGCGCCCAGCGGCGCTTTTGCCAGCGCTTCAGGGTGTCGGTGAGTCAACCAGGCTTTTTCATCGCCCCAGTTCACATCCAGATCCGGTTCCCAGACATCTTCACGCCCGGCGCCGAAACCGAAGGTACGGAAGCCGGAGTTTTCCAGCGCCACGTTACCCGCCAGAATAAACAGGTCGGCCCAGGAAATTTTCTGGCCATATTTCTGCTTAATCGGCCACAACAAACGACGCGCCTTATCCAGGCTGACGTTATCCGGCCAGGAGTTAAGCGGCGCAAAACGCTGTTGACCACGACCTGCGCCGCCACGACCATCAATAGAACGGTAGGTGCCAGCGCCATGCCAGGCCATACGAATAAACAAACCGACATAGCTGCCCCAGTCGGCGGGCCACCACGGTTGTGAATCGGTCAGCAGCGCCTTGAGATCCCCTTTCAGGGCGGAGTAGTCTAACTTGCTAAACTCTTTGCGGTAGTCAAAGTCTTCACCCAGCGGGTTAGAACGGTTGGAATGTTGATTCAAAAGATCCACGCGAAGCTGGTTCGGCCACCAGTCGCGGCTGGCAGTCCCTGCGCCTGCGCTTCGGTCATGCCCCCCCTGATGGAAAGGACATTTTCCAGTGGATAACGTGTTATGGGTATCGTCGGTCGTGCTCATATCTCAGCTCCCTTTTAAAGTGTTACCGTTACGATATACACCAGGAGCAAATAGATATAGTTGAATTAATCCACAGATTCGATAGCTAATACCTTTTATATTTTTAGTTACAGAGATGTAGATCAATATGAGGTGTAATAAAGCTCCCGGCAGGGAGCTGGAGGTTATAAACCCGGTCTTACGCCCAGTGTGTGGCAAATGGCATAACTCATTTCCGCACGATTCAACGTGTAGAAGTGGAAATCCTTCACTCCTTCACGGCTTAAAATTTTCACCATGTCCATCGCAATGTTAGCGCCCACCAGCTTGCGGGTTTCTGCGTCATTATCCAGCCCCTCAAACATCAGTGACATCCAGGACGGAATGCGGACATTGGTCATATCGGCAAATTTTTTCGCCTGTTTAAAGTTAGACACCGGTAAAATGCCGGGAATAATTTCTACGTCGATACCGGCAGAAACACAGCGGTCACGAAAACGCAGGTAGCTTTCCACATCGAAGAAAAATTGGGTTATCGCGCGGTTAGCGCCAGCATCCACTTTACGCTTCAGATTAAGCAGATCGGCCTGCGCGCTTTTCGCTTCCGGATGTACCTCCGGATAGGCCGCTACTGAAATATCGAAATCGGCCACCTCTTTGAGCAAACCAACCAGATCGGCGGCGTACATCTCCGGCTTACCGCTGCCCGGCGGCAAATCGCCGCGCAAAGCGACAATGTGGCGGATACCGTTATTCCAGTAGTCGCGGGCAATGGTGCGCAGTTCATCGCGCGTGGCGTCAATACAGGTAAGGTGCGGCGCGGCCTCAAGCCCAGTACGCTCTTTAATGCCTTTAATAACGCTATGAGTGCGGTCGCGTTCCCCGGAGTTGGCGCCATACGTTACCGAAACAAACTTCGGTTTCAGACTGCTCAGGCGATCGATGGAGTTCCACAGGGTTTGCTCCATTTCACTGGTGCGCGGCGGGAAAAATTCAAACGAAACGTTAATCTGACCCTGTACTTCCGCCAGGCTCTGATTCAGGGCTTCCCGCTGGTTGGCGTGAAAAAAGCTCATACCTTACCTCATCAATCGCATGTTATTATTTGTTGTGTTGTAAACATCTATCCGTTTAGACGTCCAGATGTAAAAATGACGGAAAAGCAGAAGGACGTCAACTGAAAAATCACGCCAAAGAATGAGGAATATTCAGCAAAGTTGAATTTTCTTCATGTCACGCCGCGACACTGAACGCGCCGCGGCAGGGGAAATTACTTCTTCACATCCGCAACGCGCATCCCTTTGAGCTGCTCATCCGTGATGGTGTTGCCCGCCTTAAAGTAATCGACTATCGCATTCGACACATAGTAGCCGCCGGAGGTATTCCGCGCCTGGCCTTCCGTGAATGCCGCAAAACCGTCGCCGCCGTCGGCAAGGAAGCTGTTGGTAGCGATGTGATAAACCGTAGCATCGTCAATCGGCTTGCCATTGAGCGTCAGCACGGTAACCCGCTGGCCGATAGGTTTGCTGCTGTCATACTTCATCTCCAGCCCTTTAGACACCTGCAAGACGCCGTTGCTTAATCCAGCGCCATGCTCCATCAGGCTGCGCAATTGTTTACCGGTTAAATCCATCGTGACCAGTTCATTAGGGAACGGGAAGGTACTGATTACCGCCCCCATCGTCACCGCGCCAGCCGGGATTTCGTTGCGGATACCGCCAGAGTTAGTAAGCGCTAACTGGGTGTCTTTCCCCGCCGTAAAAAGCAGCGCATCCGCCGCCAGATTCCCCAGCGACGACGATTCGCCATACGCGCGGGTCAACTCAACCGGCGACTGCGCCACCGTCTGCTGCACGACTTTATCGAGCTTTTTGTTCCAGCCGTCGATCACCTGTTTCGTTTGCGGATCTGGCTTCCACTCATCAGCAAAAATGGTCTTCAGCTCGAAGTTCTTCACCGTAAACTGATGCGGCTTTTCCTGGTAGTCCAGCACCAGTTTGCCGACATCAATGCCGCCGCTGTCCGTTGAGAGGATCAGCGTATTGCCGACTTTAATCGGTTCCGGCGTACCGACATGCGCGTGGCCGGTAATCAAAATATCCAGCCCTTTTACCTGACTTGCGGTCTGAATATCTTTATCCAGCGCGCGTCGCACATCGGTATTCCCCATGCTGGACTGGCGGGCCGGGGTGCCTTCGTGGATCAGCGCGACGGTCAGATCGACTTTACCTTTAAGTTCATCAATGTAACGTTGCAGCCACTTAATCTCATCGCGTGCCTCAATGCCCACGCGCGTCGCGGCAGAAACCGTATCATTAAAAGCAAAGACACCGTGTAAGCCGATTACGCCAATCTTGACGCCATCTTTTTCAATAATGGTGTACGGCTTATCCCAGAAGGATTTACTGCTGTCCTCATAAAAAATATTGCCCTGCACGATAGGGAATTTCGCCCGGCTCAGTTGCAACAATGTATTGTCCCAGCCATGATCGAACTCATGATTACCGATAGTGGCAGCGTCATACTGCATGGTATTCAAAATATCGATAATCGCTTTACCCTTCGTCAGACTGCTGATATACGGTCCGGTAAAGTAATCTCCGGCATCAAAAAACCACGTCGCCTTATTTTTGGCTTTTTCCTGCTTCACCAGCGTAGTGATATTGGCCCAACCGCCAATATCGCGTTTACCGTCAGCAATCCACGGCACTTTATAAGGCTCCACATGGGCGTGTAGATCGTTGGTGTAAATAATGGTGACATCTTTGGCGCAGGCCCAGAACGGCAGCGTGAACAAAATACCGGCAGCAAGCAGTTTTACTTTCATAAATAAGTCCCTTTCAGTCATATAAAGATTCGCTACGTTACGTTCTGAAAGGTTTTTTTATGTGAGAGTCCTCACACCCGCGTACCGTTTTATGAAGGCAGAATCAACGACCTGCCAAAATCGTTGGTAAAATGTATGCCGCCTCTGTTCACCATTAATGCCTGCAAAAGCGCTGGTTGTCGCAATCTTGGGCTGCCTGACTCGCCGGATTATGTGTGGCCGGACTATCGCCTGGGTTATCCGGCATTGCATTGTCGAGCCTGCGGCAGTTATCCGCCGCTCTTCAACGAGGGGGAATTTCGCCGCTGGGCGTCTGCTTATATCGCGCAATATGCCAAAGAGCATGGTCACTTTTGTCCCGACTGCTATCAAAAAACATGGATTCGCTATGGACGTAATCCCGGCGGAACGCAGCGACTTCAGTGCCAGTACTGTAAGAAGGTCTGGACGCCAAAACAGCACGCGCTGAATGTCGCCGAAACGCCGGAACAGATTTGCAGTATTCCGCTGCTCGTACCGTTTCAGGGAGCGAATGCCTTCCAGCAATTGTATTTTTTATTCAGTTTTGACGCTGTTCGCGGCAATATTCTTCACCTTTCCAGCAATTTCACGTTACTTTCTGCCGGAAAGAGTTTGCATTACCACTGGAAAGGAATTGCGCCGCCCGAGGGTGAGAATGGCGATATTATTCACCGTATCGCCACTAAAGAACGGCAATTTTTGCAGCGCAGTCAGTTCGATGAGATTCAGTATGGCCCGGCGGCGCTTAAACGTAACGCGCAAGGAACAATACTTCGCCCGGTCATTACGGCGCATGGTCATTTTCGGGTGCTGAAAAACCGCTTTCCTGATGTCACGACACACATCATTGCCCATGAGTGTTTTTTGCGCGGCGCGGTCATTACGGCATGGGCGGAGCGGTTTCGCCAGCGTCTCTCCTCGCTGTGGTTCGTTGAGGAAGAGATAAACGATGACGATTACCGCGCAGAGTGGCAACTGTTAGGCAAAACATGGCAGGGATGGTGGCAAAATCAGTGGCAACTCTGGGGGCAAGGTCACAACCGCAAAATGGTCTGTTCGTTAACTGGTTCCCACTTAGAACAAGGTGTCGCCGTTAATCTGGCGGCCAGTCGCCGCTTTGTTACCTGGCTATGGCAACAACCTGAATTCCAGCAAAGCGCCCACTATTCCGCCAAACGCGTCACGCAAATTCTGTATTTGCTGACGGAAAAATATAACTCACAATGGAATCACATTTAACCCAATGATGTAATGCCACGCATAAAAAATCACAGATTATCATTCAGAAGGCGCTATAGATTTAATCACCTCACATCCTGCTTTTATACGCTGAAAAAGAATAGAACTATTTGATAAAATGGCCCTTCGTTTTAAGTTAAAATCGGCTATAAACGTTGTTCACATAATAAATATTTATTATCGATTTGAATAGTTCTATACATTCTTATTTTCTATGGAAAACAAGGGATAAATATGGAAATTACTTTACCGTCAATGTCAGATAAAAAATGGACCTGCGCCGATCTCCTGAGTAGCTATCGATTCTGGGGGATCACTTTTTTCTTTTTGGTGCTCTCTTTTATCGGTTCGCTGGGATCGTCGTATGGTGTTTATTTTTGGAGTAAATCACTGTCTATTCCAGCCGATCGTATTGGTGTTATTCTCGTTGGCGTAAATGGCCCATCTGACGTAGTCAGGCTTATCATAGCACAGCAATATTGTGTCTGACGCTTAGCGGCGAAGTCCGAACATTGCTGGCGAATGCAAACGAAAATACGGGGATACAGAGCGGCTGGGCGCTATTTTGGGCCTTGCTGTTCCCCCCTGTCGGCATAGCCATTATTCAGGCGAAGATGAATCGATTTATCGTCGCCAATGCAGAAAACGCATCTGACGAAGAATAAACAGATACCCCGGTTTGCCCGCTGCCGGATCTGGCGAAGCCGCTATCCGGCAGGCAGGTGTATTACAATAGCTGCGCCAGGCGGTTGATGTCAGACTGAATCGCCCCGGCGGTCACATCGCGGCCCGCGCCCGGCCCACGGATCACCAACGGGTTATCGCGATACCAGCGGCTTTCAATAGCAAAGACATTATCGCACGGCAGCAGCGCCGCCAGCGGATGTTCCGGACGCACCGCTTCAACGCCGACGCGCGCTTTGCCATTGGCGTCGAAACGCGCCACGTAACGCAACACCAGCCCCAATTCGCGGGCTGCTTCCAGACGCTGTACCATCTGTTCATTCAGCGCGTCGCCGTTTTCGAAAAAGTGATCGATAGACCCTTCTTCACAATGCGCCGGCACCAACGATTCTACACGCACCTGATCCGGCTCGATGTCGTATCCCGCCTCGCGCGCCAGAATCACCAGCTTACGCATGACATCTTTTCCGGAAAGATCGACGCGCGGATCGGGTTCCGTCAACCCCTGCTGCCAGGCCTGATCCACCAGATCGGTGAACGGCACCGTACCGTCAAATTGCAGGAACAGCCAGGATAGCGTCCCGGAGAAGATCCCGCTGATCGAGAGAATCGTATCGCCGCTGTCAATCAGATCCCGCACCGTGTGGTTGATCGGCAATCCCGCGCCCACGGTGGCGTTATACAGCCAGTAACGCCCGGTTTTTTCAAACGCGTCATGAATCTGGCGATACTTATCGCTGGCGCTTGCGCCCGCCAGTTTATTGGCGCTAATCACATGAAAACCGTGGCTGGCGAAATCCAGATACTGATCGGCCAATTGCTCGCTTGCTGTCACATCCAGCACCACTAAATCATCATACGGATGCGCACGCATCCACAGGAACAGCGACTCTTCGTCCTGCTCAACGGCTTCATCATCAAAGAATGCCAGCGCGCGGCTGGCGTCCAGCCCCTCATAATTCAGCAGGCTACGGCGGCTATCCACCACGCCCGCCAGCACAAATTCAAAACCAGTACGCGCGGAAAGCGTGCTTTGTTCACGGGCAAACAGTTCAAGCCAACGGGAGCCGATGTTCCCCTTACCGAACAGCATCAGGCCAATGCGTTTTTCGGCACGGAAAACCGACTGATGCAGCCCCTGAATCAGGCTCTCAGTCGGGCCGGTACGCAGGACCGCCACCAGACTGATGCCCTCCTCCGACTGCCAGGTAAATTCCACTGGCTGACCTTTCAACTGCTGCCAGAAGCGATGGCAGTGTAGCGGATTGCGAGTAACGCCCGCACCGACCATCGCCACCAGCGCCAGCCCCTGCCGCAGGCGCAATTCGCCCGGAAGCCCGACATCGTCGAGGAGTTTCAGTACGCTATCCGCTACCTCGGCGGTATAGCAGAACTGCAATAGCTGGCGATCGCGATGCACGCCCACCGCCAACGGACGCGCCTGCGCCCGTTTTAAAATTTGGTCGAGCTCTTTATGCGCCAGCCTGAAATCCTGGCTGGCGGGCACCTGAAACTCAATCAGACAGATATCATCGTGACTGGTCACGATACGCGCGCCCGTCCCGGAAGCCAGCACACGTTCAATGCGCGTGGAGCCTTGATCCGGCGTGTAGCTACAGCGCAACTGGAGGTCAATATCGCTGCCGGAAACCGGCTGTAGTGTGCGGGCGTGCAGAACAGGCGCCGCCAGACGCGCCAGCTCGCTGGCTTCGTCCAGACGCAGCAACGGCAGCAGGCAGGCATCTTTCACTTTACGCGGGTCGGCGCTATAAACGCCCGCGACATCGCTCCAGATGGTCACGCGGGAAACGCCCGCCAGCGCGCCGATTTGCGTGGCGGAATAGTCGGAACCGTTCCGGCCTAACAGGACCGTTTCGCCGTCGTGATTGCGGCTGATAAAGCCGGTCACGACCAGACGTTTGCCAGGATGCTGCGCCAGTAGCTGTTGCAATAAAGGATAAGATAGCCCTTCATCAACCTGCGGCTGTGCGGCGCGTTCGGCGCGTAAAAATGCGCGCGCGTCCAGCCAGGCGGCATCCAGACCCTGGTGATTCAGGACGGCGGACATCAATCTCGCCGACCAAATTTCGCCGTGTCCGACGATCTCAGCATAGACGGCATCCGTTACGCCGCCGTCGAGCAAGGCGGCAAGACGTTCCAGATCGCTGATAAAAGCGCTGGTTAAGTCATCTGCCGCGTCGGCGGGAAGCAGCCCGCTAATCAGATCGCACTGGTAGCGGCGTAACGTCTGTAATACCTGATGCGCAGAAAGGCGATCGGTCTGGCTTAACTTGAGCCAGCTAATCAACTGGTTGGTGGTACTGCCTGCGGCGGACACTACCATCATATCGTCAGGCTGCGAATACTCCGCCATAATGCCTGCGACACGCAGGTAACACTTCACATCCGCCAGACTACTGCCGCCAAATTTATGCAGTTGACGACCTTTCGCCCCTGCCTGCGCAATCACACTCATGTTTACCCCTTGTTTGCAGCCCGGAAGCCATTTTCCAGGTCGGCAATTAAATCTTCGCCATCTTCAATACCGGTGGAGATACGCAGTAGCGTTTCGGAGATCCCGGCGGCGGCACGCGCCTGCGGCGACATACCGGCATGCGTCATGGTGGCGGCGTGAGAGATCAAACTTTCCACTCCCCCTAAAGATTCCGCCAGCGTAAACAGCGACAGCCCGCCCAGAAAACGACGCAGCGTCTCCTCATCCCCATCCAGTTCAAAACTCAACATTGCGCCAAAGCCTTTTTGCTGACGCGCGGCAATCTCATGTCCCTGATTTTCCGGCAGCGACGGATGATACAGTTTTTTCACCAACGGCTGGGTTTGCAGGTAATCCACAATCGCCTGCGCGTTGCGCTGCGCCAGCTCCATACGCGGCACCAGAGTTCGCAAACCACGCAGCAGCAGATAACTATCAAACGCCCCGCCCGTCACGCCAATATTATTCGCCCACCACGCCAGTTCAGTGACCATTTCCGGATCTTTAGCAATCACCACGCCGGCCACGACATCCGAATGACCGTTGAGATATTTCGTGCATGAATGCAACACCAGATCGGCACCCAACGCCAGCGGATTTTGCAGCGCCGGGCTTAAAAACGTGTTATCAACGACGCTCACTGCGCCCGCCTCGCGCGCCAGCCGACAGATTTTCGCAATATCCACCACGCGTAACAATGGATTACTTGGACTTTCTACCAGTACCAGCTTCGGTTTTTCTTCCAGCGCCGCCTGTAAGGCGCGTTCATCGCCCTGATCGACAAACCGCACACGATAACAGCCGCGTGTCGCCAGACTGTCAAACAGACGATAACTGCCGCCGTAGCAATCATGCGGCGCGACCAGCAGATCGCCCGGCTTGAGGAAAACGGTGGTGACCAGATGAATCGCCGACATGCCGGTATTCGTCAATACCGCGCCCGCGCCGCCTTCCAGTTCCGCTAATGCGCGCTGAACCACATCACGCGTGGGATTACCGCGGCGGGAATAATCATGCGCGCGCGGCTCATTGAAACCGGTAAAGTTATAGGTACTGGAGAGATGGATTGGCGGCACAACGCAGCCGTATTGCTCGTCGTCGTTTAATCCGCTACGCACTGCGATAGTGGCCTGTTTACGCGTCATATGAAGATATTCCTGGCTGAGTCGGTGAAAGTCAGGCCACAGATTAACCACTACCACAATAGACGTCAATACATCTGGACATCTAAACTTCTTTGCGTATAGATTGAGCAAACCGCAAATAGCCGTTAAAATTATATGCATTAGCGCACATCTGCGACCGCTAACTTCGTGTCAGGGCCGCGCCACTACGGTAAACTACGCGCGATTATGGTCCGGGCTCAGGTTCAGACCTCAATATTAATGACGAAGAGGATTAAGTATCTCATGGCTGAATGGAGCGGCGAATATATCAGCCCATACGCTGAGCACGGTAAGAAGAGTGAGCAAGTCAAAAAAATTACGGTTTCCATTCCTCTGAAGGTGTTAAAAATCCTCACCGATGAACGTACGCGTCGTCAGGTGAACAACCTGCGCCACGCCACCAACAGCGAGCTGTTGTGTGAAGCATTTCTGCACGCCTTTACCGGGCAACCCTTGCCGGATGATGCCGATCTGCGAAAAGAGCGCAGCGATGAAATCCCGGAAGCGGCAAAAGAGATCATGCGTGAGATGGGGATTGACCCGGAAACGTGGGAATACTGATAGCAAAGCATGCGGTCAGAACGCCTCTGGCCGCGCTTTTTTAACGATTCCCTTGTACACGGCTATCTCCGACATTTTTCTAAATGTTCATCTTCCCGAATAGCCCTCGGTGGATAAATTTGTCAGACATGATAAGTTTCTCTTCGTTATTTTCCTGAAAAAAATTCCCGGCATGCCATAACCGATATAATTTTACTATATTTAAACTTCCAATCTTTATTTAAAGTTTCACGTAGCAAAGCGCACATGAATAATAATACACCACCATATATTTACTGAACAAATAGTATAACGATGAGTATTGTTAAAAAGACCATGGACACCTCATATTTGTGACCAACATCATTATTCCCCTCCGCGGATTGTTTTACTTTTTTAAATGTTTTTTCATCTCCAACAAATAAGAAAGTTAATATACATTCAACTTATCGATAATATCGAATGGGGAAATAAATATGTTATTTACAAGGAAAGTCTTACCTGTATTATGCTGCCTGTGTTTGAGCGGCAGCGTTTTGGCCTCAGGCGTTTTAGACCCAAACAGGCCAATGGTCGCATCAGCAGATGTCATTCCAGTACATGAAGGGCCATTAGGTATGGTCGATGTCGCACCCTACGGCGGCGTTTTCCCATTAACAGCAATCATTAATAAAGCCAATCATAATGTACAGGACGTGAAGGTTACCGTTTTAGGGAAAGGGGAAAAAGGTATCCCGATCAGTTATGATGTCGGCCCGCAGGCTATAAATACCCATGACGGCATACCTGTATTTGGCTTGTATCCAGATTATGTCAATAAGGTTAAAGTTGACTGGACTGAAGAAGGTAAAAAACAAACTTATACGTGGTCCATTTACGCCGCACCGGTATCATTACCCTCTACTACCGGGCAAACTGCCGTTCTTCCTACAGTAGAACCGGTTAAAGTCGATAGCTCGCTTAAAAATCGCTTATATCTTTTTAACCATATAACAGGGATGCCAAGAACCGGCCACATTATGCATGTCGCAGGCGGCGCGGCGAACTGGGATTATACCGGTATCAACTGGATTAGCGATACGAATGGCGATGTTCGCGGCTATATGAATATTGATAAATTCCGTAACCAGGATGATATAACGCGCTTTGGTTCCATGATGAGCTTCCATCAGGTTAACGATGGCAATCTTATTTTTGGCCAGGGTCAACGTTACTTTAAATATGATTTCTTAGGCCGCGTTATTTCCGATAAACGACTGCCAAAAGGATTTATTGATTTTTCGCACGCCATTACCGAAACGCCGAAAGGCACCTACCTGCTGCGTGTCGCAAAAGAAAATTATCCATTAAATGGTAAATACACCATCAATACGGTGCGTGATCATATTCTTGAAGTTGACCAGAACGGCGATACCGTCGATTACTGGGATCTGCCAAAAATCCTCGCCCCCTATCGTGACGACGTTATTCTGGCGATGGATCAGGGAGCGGTATGTTTGAGCGTCGATGCCGAACATTCCGGTCAGGTCATGACCAAAGAGCAGCTTGCAAAGCAACCCTTCGGCGATATCGCGGGTTCCGGCCCGGGCCGCAACTGGGCGCATGTTAACTCCGTCAGCTACGATCCTCGCGACGACAGCATTATCATTAGCTCGCGCCACCAGTCTGCCATCATCAAAATTGGTCGCGATAAAAAAGTGAAATGGATACTTTCCGATCCATCCGGCTGGAAAGGCGAACTGGCGAAAAAAGTGCTGAAACCCGTAGACAGCAACGGTAAACCGCTGACCTGCGAAGCGCACCACTGCGACGGTGGATTTGACTGGACATGGACACAACATACCGGTTGGTTAGTGCCATCCAAAAGCACCGGAGGTAAAACCGTCGTGACCGCCTTTGATAACGGCGATGCGCGCGGCATGGAACAACCGGCCATGCCGTCAATGAAATATTCCCGCGGCGTGGAATATCAGATTGACGAAAAAAATATGACGGTTTCCCAAATGTGGGAATATGGTAAAGAGCGCGGTTTTGACTGGTACAGCGCCATTACTTCCGTCACGGAATATCGCCCGGAAACCAAAACGATGTTCATGTACTCGGCTACAGCGGGAATGAGCGGTACAAAACCGATCGTTTCCGTTCTGGATGAAGTCAAAGACGGTACTCAGGATGTGATGCTGGAGCTAAAAGTACACAGTAACCGTGCCGGTATGCTGGGTTATCGGGCGCTGATTATCGATCCAGAGCAGATGTTTAAAAAATAAAGCGAGATAGTAAAAGTAAAACAGGCGGAAGCTAACTTCCGCCTGAATGGTTAAAACGTATTGTAGTTATGACATTCGCTTTATTACCCTCGAAGAGGAATGTAAAAATATCAATGGATTACCAATCCGGTACCGACCCGATAAGCGCTGCGTCATTAGACAAACGCCACAACATACCGCGCCTTTACTGGTGATATGTCATGAAAAATCTCTTTATCGCCTGGTTAAGTTTATTGCTATATGGCTGCACAACCTTTCCACAAGCCGTAAAACCTACGACAGGCGGACATCCCTCCCCGACGGAAATCTATATCGTCAGTCATGGCTGGCACACGGGAATTATTGCGCCGGCCCATGATGTTAATACCGTTCTGCCACAGCTTAAAAAACGGTTCGTTCAGGAGGCGCAGTGGTATGAAATCGGCTGGGGCGATAAGGGCTTTTATCAGTCACAAGAAATAACCACCGCGCTTACGCTCCAGGCCATGTTCTGGTCATCCGGCGCGGTTATGCACATCGTAGCCTTTTCCGGTAAACCAGAACGCTATTTCGCCGGTAGCGAGATAAAATCACTGCTCCTGCACACAAACCAGCGTAACAGTCTGATGCGCTATTTGGGCCGCAGCTTTGCGCGTGACGAAGAGGGTAATCTGATTCCGTTAAAACAAGGAATTTACGGCGATAGCCAGTTTTATGCCGCGAATGGCCGCTACGGCATACTCAATACCTGCAATAAATGGACAGCGAAGGGGCTGGAAAGCGCGGGACTGACTATAAATCCTTCGTTAAAACTCACGGCAGGAAGCGTAATGAAAGCGATTGCGGATCACAGAATGTGTCTGAACAAATACTGTTATCCCTAGAAAACAAAAAAAGCGCCCTGCGGCGCTTTTTTTTCTGGCAGTAACTTATTTGCTGCCAGGGATGCTGAAGCGCTTGTTGAAGCGCTCAACACGACCACCGGTATCAACAACACGCTGCTTACCAGTGAAGAACGGGTGGCATTTGCCGCACACGTCCAGGTTCAGGTCGTGACCCACGGTAGAGTGGGTTTTGATAACATTACCGCAAGAACAGGTTGCAGTAATTTCTACGTAATTCGGGTGAATACCTTTTTTCATGGGGAACCTCAGTGTAAGGCCGCGTCGCTCTTCCAGCCCTAACGCCAGACACCACGCGAAGTTAATAGTAAAGGGTTTGATGCTCACAACACGCACCAAAGGCGGCGAATCATACAGAATTTGACCACCGTATGCAAACTGATCCGCGCTCCCTTATCGTAATGTGTATACTACCCGACGAAATTTCAAGTCAGGAAGATGCTATGTCCGTCGCGCACGTTGCCTTGCCCGTTCCGCTTCCCCGAACCTTTGATTACCTGCTGCCGGAAGGCGGGGTCGCCAAAGTCGGGTGCCGCGTGCGCGTGCCGTTCGGCAAGCAGCAAGAGCGCGTGGGCATTGTCGTCTCGGTTAGCGACCACAGCGAATTGCCGCTCGATGAATTAAAATCGGTCATTGAAATCCTGGATAACGAGCCAATCTTTTCTCCCTCCATCTGGCGCTTACTCCTCTGGGCGGCGGATTACTACCACCATCCCCTCGGCGACGTTCTGTTTCACGCTCTGCCGGTTTTACTGCGTCAGGGAAAACCAGCCAGCAACGCGCCCCTATGGTATTGGTTCGCCACCGAAGAGGGGCAAGCCGTCGACATCAACAGCCTGAAACGCTCCGCCAAACAACAACAGGCGCTGGCGGCGCTACGGCAAGGAAAGATCTGGCGCTATCAGGTAGCCGAGCTTGATTTTACTGACGCCACGCTGCAAACGCTGCGGCGTAAGGGGCTTTGTGAGCTTGCCAGTGAAACGCCCGCGTTTACCGACTGGCGGGAGCGTTATGCCGTCGCAGGAGAGCGCCTGCGGCTGAATACCGAACAGGCGACAGCAGTCGGCGCGATTCACAGCGCGTCGGACGGTTTCTCCGCCTGGTTGCTGGCAGGCGTAACCGGTTCCGGCAAGACCGAAGTGTATCTGAGCGTGCTGGAAAACGTCCTCGCCCAGGGCAAACAGGCGCTGGTGATGGTGCCGGAAATCGGCCTGACGCCGCAAACGATCGCCCGTTTTCGCGAACGTTTTAACGCGCCGGTGGAAGTGCTGCATTCCGGGCTAAACGACAGCGAGCGTCTTTCGGCATGGCTGAAAGCGAAAAACGGCGAAGCGGCGATTGTCATCGGCACGCGCTCCTCGCTGTTTACGCCGTTTAAAAATCTTGGCGTGATTGTCATCGACGAAGAGCACGACAGCTCTTATAAACAGCAGGAAGGGTGGCGCTACCATGCCCGCGATTTGGCTGTGTATCGCGCCCATAGCGAGCAGATCCCGATTATTCTCGGCTCCGCCACCCCAGCCCTGGAAACGCTATGCAACGTGCGGCAGAAAAAATACCGGATGCTGCGTCTGACGCGGCGCGCAGGCAATGCCCGTCCAGCCCTGCAGCATGTGCTGGATTTAAAAGGCCAGCGTCTTCAGGCGGGACTGGCGCCCGCCCTTATCGCCCGTATGCGCCAACATCTCCAGGCCGACAATCAGGTAATTTTATTTCTTAACCGCCGGGGATTCGCGCCCGCGCTGCTTTGCCACGACTGCGGCTGGATTGCGGAGTGCCCGCGTTGCGATCACTACTACACGCTGCACCAGGCGCAGCATCATTTACGCTGTCATCACTGCGACAGCCAGCGTCCGGTACCGCGTCAGTGCCCCTCCTGCGGCTCCACACATATGCTACCGGTTGGGTTAGGGACGGAACAGCTGGAGCAGGTGCTGGCGCCCTTCTTCCCCGGCGTGCCGATCTCACGAATCGACCGTGATACCACCAGTCGTAAAGGCGCGCTGGAGCAGCATCTGGCGGAAGTTCACCGCGGCGGAGCGCGCATTCTGATAGGCACACAAATGCTGGCGAAAGGCCATCACTTTCCGGACGTCACGTTGGTGGCGTTGCTGGACGTCGATGGCGCGCTTTTTTCCGCAGATTTTCGTTCGGCGGAACGCTTCGCCCAGCTCTACACTCAGGTTTCCGGCCGCGCCGGGCGCGCGGGTAAACAGGGCGAAGTGGTGCTCCAAACGCACCATCCTGAGCATCCCCTGCTGCAAACGTTACTGTATAAAGGCTATGATGCGTTTGCGGAGCAGGCGCTGGCGGAACGGCAAACGCTCCAGCTTCCGCCGTGGACCAGCCACGTCATTATTCGCGCAGAGGATCACAACAATCAGCAGGCGCCCGTCTTTCTCCAGCAGTTGCGTAATCTGATTCAGGCCAGCCCGCTATCAGACGATAAGCTGTGGATCTTAGGTCCGGTTCCGGCCCTCGCGCCAAAACGCGGCGGCCGCTATCGCTGGCAAATTTTACTTCAGCATCCTTCACGGATTCGCCTGCAACACATCATCAGCGGCACGCTGGCGTTGATCAATACGCTCCCTGAAGCGCGGAAAGTTAAATGGGTTCTGGACGTCGATCCGATTGAAGGATAGTCCTCACGATGCGAGGCGGATCGTAAAATTAAAGATCCATCACACTTTTTATGAAAATTCTGTAACCGCTTCCACGCACTATCTGATAAAAATGTTTTCGATGAGTGTTACCAGGGATAGATCTGCGCCAGCAGTTCCCAGGCGAGGAGAAAGAGTGAAATCGAACAAGCAGGTTACTGCCGCTACGATGAAGGATGTTGCGTTGAAGGCGAAAGTCTCTACGGCAACCGTATCCCGCGCGTTAATGAACCCCGATAAAGTCTCCCAGTCGACCCGTAGCCGGGTTGAACAGGCCGCGCTTGAAGTGGGTTATTTCCCGCAGTCGATGGGGCGAAATGTAAAACGCAATGAATCCCGTACGATTCTGGTGATTGTCCCGGATATTTGCGATCCCTTCTTCAGTGAAATTATCCGCGGTATCGAAGTGACCGCGGCAGAACAGGGGTATCTGGTGCTGATTGGCGATTGCGCCCATCAAAACCAGAAAGAAAAAACCTTTCTTAATCTCATCATCACCAAACAGATCGACGGCATGGTACTTCTCAGTTCCCGACTGCCCTTTGACGCCAGCGTTGAGGAGCAGCGCAATTTGCCTCCGATGGTGATGTCGAATGAGTTTGCGCCGGAGCTTGAACTGCCGACGGTACATATCGATAACCTGACCGCCGCGTTCAATGCCATGAACTACCTGTTGGATTTGGGCCACAAGCGGATTGGCTGTATTGCGGGGCCGGAAGATATGCCGCTCTGTCACTATCGCTTACAAGGTTACGTACAGGCATTAAGACGCAGTGGCATTGTGGTCGATCCGCATTACATCGCCCGTGGCGACTTTACCTACGAAGCCGGGGCAAACGCATTAAAGCAGTTGCTTGAGCAACCGTTGCCGCCTACCGCCGTCTTTTGTCATAGCGACGTAATGGCGCTGGGCGCCCTCTCCTGGGCCAAGCGCCAGGGTCTGAAAGTGCCTGACGATCTGTCGATTATCGGCTTTGACAATATCGCGCTAGCCGAGTTTTGCGACCCTCCGTTGACAACCGTGGCGCAGCCGCGTTTTGACATTGGTCGCGAGGCGATGCTGCTGTTGCTCGATCAGATGCAGGGGCAAAATGTGAGCAGCGGCTCGCGTTTAATGGATTGCGAGCTGATTATTCGCGGTTCTACGCGCGCTTTACCCTAAAGTAAATAGCTTTAAGACTCACCTGTCTGGTCAAAGGCCCGCCGCTTCAGTAACATGACGGGCTGACGAACGAATAAATACAGCGAAACGATAGTGGCACAACGAGATTATGTACGTCGCGGCCAACCGGCTCCTTCGCGGCGCAAAAAGAGCACCTCACGGAACTCACGGAAGAAGCAAAGCAACATGCCTGCCGTCTCGCCGGCAATGGTCGCGATTGCGGCAGCCGTCCTTGTGACCTTTATCGGCGGTCTGTACTTCATTACTCACCATAAGAAAGAAGAGTCCGAAACGCTACAAAACCAGAAAGTCACCGGCAATGGGCTTCCGCCAAAACCGGAAGAGCGCTGGCGTTACATCAAAGAGCTGGAAAGTCGCCAGCCGGGCGTGCGTACGCCAACGGAACCGTCCGCCGGCGGTGAAGTCATGAATCCGAATCAGCTCACCAGCGAGCAGCGTCAACTCCTGGAACAGATGCAGGCGGATATGCGTCAGCAGCCGACGCAGCTTAACGAAGTGCCGTGGAACGAGCAGACGCCAGAACAACGCCAGCAAACGCTACAGCGCCAGCGTCAGGCGCAGCAGCAGCAGCAGCAGCAGCAGTGGGCTCAAACGCAGCCTGTTCAGCAACCACGTACGCAGCCGCGGGTAAACGAACAGTCGCAAACGCGCACGGTACAGTCCGCCCCGGCGCAACCCGCGCGCCAAAGTCAGCCGCCGAAGCAGACGGCCTCGCAGCAACCTTATCAGGATTTGCTGCAAACGCCGGCGCATACCAGCGCGGCAGCGCCGAAAGCCGCACCAATTACGCGCGCGCCTGAAGCGCCGAAGGCGACAGCAGAGAAAAAAGATGAGCGTCGCTGGATGGTGCAATGTGGTTCATTCAAAGGCGCCGAGCAGGCAGAAAGCGTCCGCGCTCAGCTGGCGTTTGAAGGCTTTGACTCCAAAATTACCACCAATAACGGCTGGAATCGCGTGGTTATCGGGCCGGTGAAAGGTAAAGAAAATGCCGACAGCACCATTAACCGTCTGAAGATGGCGGGCCATACAAACTGCATTCGACTCGCCACCGGGGGTTGAAACCCTCAAAATCTCCCCCATCTATACTTGCATTATGCCCCGTACGCCGTACGGGGCCGCAATTCAGCATTAGTAACCAAGGGGTCTGCTCGTGACAACAATAGTAAGCGTACGCCGTAACGGCCACGTGGTAATCGCCGGTGATGGTCAGGCCACACTGGGTAACACAGTAATGAAAGGCAACGTGAAGAAAGTCCGCCGCCTCTACAACGACAAGGTCATTGCGGGCTTTGCGGGCGGTACTGCGGATGCATTCACGCTGTTCGAGCTGTTTGAACGTAAACTGGAAATGCATCAGGGGCACCTGGTCAAAGCCGCCGTTGAACTGGCGAAAGACTGGCGTACCGACCGTATGCTACGCAAACTGGAAGCGTTGCTGGCCGTCGCGGATGAAACCGCCTCGCTCATCATCACGGGTAACGGCGATGTCGTGCAACCTGAAAACGATTTAATTGCTATCGGCTCCGGCGGTCCTTATGCCCAGGCTGCCGCTCGCGCTCTGTTAGAAAATACCGAGCTCGGCGCGCGCGAAATTGCTGAAAAGGCGTTGGATATTGCAGGCGATATCTGCATTTACACCAACCATTTCCACACCATTGAAGAATTGACCGCCAAAGCGTAAGGACCTCTCATGTCTGAAATGACCCCACGCGAAATTGTCAGCGAACTGAACAAACACATTATCGGCCAGGATAACGCTAAGCGTTCCGTGGCGATTGCATTGCGTAACCGCTGGCGTCGTATGCAGCTTGATGAAGAGCTGCGCCACGAAGTAACGCCGAAAAATATTCTGATGATTGGCCCGACCGGCGTCGGTAAAACCGAAATCGCCCGTCGTCTGGCAAAACTCGCCAACGCGCCGTTCATTAAAGTCGAAGCCACCAAATTCACCGAAGTGGGCTATGTCGGGAAAGAAGTGGACTCTATCATCCGCGATCTGACCGATGCCGCTGTGAAAATGGTTCGCGTACAGGCTATCGAGAAAAACCGCTATCGTGCGGAAGAGTTGGCGGAAGAACGTATTCTCGACGTACTGATCCCACCCGCAAAAAATAACTGGGGCCAGGCCGAACAGCAGCAGGAGCCTTCTGCCGCCCGTCAAACGTTCCGCAAAAAACTGCGCGAAGGCCAGCTCGACGATAAAGAGATCGAGATTAACCTCGCCGCCGCGCCGATGGGCGTAGAGATTATGGCGCCTCCGGGCATGGAAGAAATGACCAGCCAGTTGCAGTCTATGTTCCAGAACCTGGGCGGTCAGAAACAGAAACCGCGTAAGCTGAAAATTAAAGACGCGATGAAACTGTTGGTTGAAGAAGAAGCTGCTAAGCTGGTCAACCCGGAAGAGCTGAAACAGGACGCTATCGACGCGGTTGAACAGCACGGCATCGTGTTTATCGATGAAATTGACAAAATTTGTAAGCGTGGCGAAACCTCCGGCCCGGATGTTTCACGCGAAGGCGTACAGCGCGACTTACTGCCGCTGGTAGAAGGCTGCACGGTTTCAACCAAACACGGGATGGTCAAAACGGATCATATTCTGTTTATCGCCTCTGGCGCGTTCCAGGTGGCGAAGCCGTCTGATCTGATCCCGGAACTGCAGGGCCGTCTGCCGATTCGCGTTGAACTTCAGGCGCTGACCACCAGCGATTTCGAACGCATTTTGACCGAGCCAAACGCCTCCGTCACCGTGCAGTATAAAGCGCTGATGGCAACTGAAGGCGTCAATATCGAGTTCACCGATTCCGGTATTAAACGTATTGCCGAAGCCGCCTGGCAGGTTAACGAAACCACCGAAAACATCGGCGCGCGCCGTCTGCATACCGTACTGGAGCGTCTGATGGAAGAGATTTCCTATAACGCCAGCGATCTGCACGGCCAAAACATCACAATTGATGCGGAATATGTGAGCAAACATCTGGATGCGCTGGTCGCAGATGAAGATCTAAGCCGTTTTATCTTATAATCGCGTCCAATGCATTTTCATCACTGTTGATGGGGCTGAAAAGCCCCATTTTTATTGGCGCTAAATATGACTGAACAACAACAAATTAGCCGCACCCAGGCCTGGCTGGAAAGCTTACGACCCAAAACCTTACCCCTCGCCTTTGCGGCGATTATCGTCGGTACGGCCCTGGCATGGTGGCAAGGCTATTTCGATCCTCTGGTCGCACTGCTGGCCCTTATCACCGCCGGGCTGCTGCAAATTTTATCCAACCTCGCCAACGATTACGGCGACGCTGTCAAAGGCAGTGATAAACCGGATCGCATCGGGCCGCTGCGGGGGATGCAAAAAGGCGTCATCACCCGGCAGGAGATGAAGCGGGCGTTAATCATTACCGTCGTGCTGATCTGTATCTCCGGACTGGCGCTGGTGGCGGTCGCGTGCCATACGTTAACCGATTTTGTCGGCTTCCTGATTTTGGGCGGGCTGTCGATTATCGCCGCCATCACCTACACCGTGGGTAATCGGCCCTACGGCTATATCGGGCTGGGTGATATCTCTGTTCTGGTATTCTTTGGCTGGCTAAGTGTCATGGGGAGCTGGTATCTCCAGGCGCATACGTTGATTCCGGCGCTAATTCTCCCGGCCACCGCCTGCGGTTTACTGGCGACGGCGGTGCTGAATATTAATAATCTGCGCGATATTAATAGCGACAGAGAGAACGGCAAAAACACCCTTGTGGTACGACTCGGCGATGTCAACGCGCGTCGTTATCACGCCTGTCTGTTGCTAGGCGCGCTGCTCTGTCTGGCGCTGTTTAATCTGCTCTCGCTACACAGTCCGTGGGGATGGTTGTTTATTCTGGCCGCGCCATTGCTCATTAAACAAGCGCGCTACGTAATGCGCGAAAGGGAGCCTGCGGCAATGCGCCCGATGCTTGAACGTACCGTTAAAGGCGCGTTGTTAACCAACCTGTTATTTGTGATTGGGATACTCTTAAGTCAGTGGGCCGTTTAACTGACAAATATCAATTAACAATTGATGATTTTGCCAACAGTATACTTAGCGCGATATACTAAAAATTCTCGCAGCAACTGAACGTTAAGCCTATGAAATACGATACTTCCGAGCTTTGTGACATCTATCAGGAAGATGTCAACGTCGTGGAACCGCTGTTCTCCAATTTTGGAGGACGGTCGTCGTTTGGCGGACAAATCATCACGGTAAAATGTTTCGAGGACAACGGGTTGCTGTACGATCTGCTCGAACAAAATGGCCGTGGTCGGGTTCTGCTGGTCGATGGCGGCGGTTCTGTCCGTCGTGCATTAGTCGATGCGGAGCTGGCGCGTCTGGCTACGCAAAATGAATGGGAAGGGCTGGTTATCTATGGCGCGGTGCGTCAGGTGGACGATCTGGAAGAGCTGGATATCGGCATTCAGGCGATCGCCGCCATTCCGGTTGGCGCCGCAGGTGAAGGCATTGGGGAAAGCGATGTGCGCGTCAATTTCGGCGGCGTGACGTTCTTCTCCGGCGATCATCTCTATGCCGACAACACCGGGATTATCCTTTCCGAAGACCCGCTTGATATCGAGTGATCAAAAAAGGCGCCGTAAGGCGCCTTTTTTATGCGTTGTCGCTGATTGCCGGATGGCAGCTTACGCCTTATCCGACCCACCGGTATCCGCATTCTAAACCCTCTATAGATTTCGCGTCAGGGCAAGGCGGCAAGTAAGTGAATCCCCAGGAGCATAGGCCACTATGTGACTGGGGTGAACGCACGCAGCCAACGCCGCCATAACGTGAAATATGACGAGGATTAGACTTCTTCCATACGACCAAGCAGCGCCTGCAAACGTTCCTGCCAGCCGCTCTGCTGTTCCTTCAGAGAATTATTTTCACGCTCGAGTTCTTCACGCTGATGCTGTGCAGACTGCACTTCCTGCGTCAGGCTGTTGTTCTTTTCTTTCAGCTCTTCAATTTCCATCTGTAACAGGGTGATGGTGTCAATCGCCTGCTGTACTTTTGCTTCCAGTTTCTCAAACACTTCTAAAGACATGATCTTACCTCTCCTGAATTGCAAGGCGACGCTTCACGTAAACGCGCACAATATATAGTGTCGATTGTATGAAGCCCCGCTCTCGCTGTCCAGCGACATACCGCGTAGATCGCGGTTTGCAGCAATTTTCATCCATCTCCTGGTAACATTCATTCAATAACTTAAAAGTGTTAACATATTGGTTAATGAAATGATTCAATTCACTCTCTTCTGCTGTCTCAAAATGCGCCTCATGGCGCGATAACGCTCATTTTATTGACGCAGTACACACATTTTGATTTCGATATTTCTCGTTTTTGCTCGTTAACGATAAATTAACAGTGTGCCTACAGGGCATCGTGGATGTCCATGACCTCCTCGCATACCAATAATCATTACATACTCTTCAGGATCCGATTATGAGTCAAACATCAACCTTAAAAGGCCAGTGCATTGCTGAATTCCTCGGTACCGGGTTGTTGATTTTTTTCGGTGTGGGTTGTGTCGCTGCGCTTAAAGTTGCCGGAGCTACTTTTGGACAGTGGGAAATCAGCGTCATCTGGGGTCTGGGGGTAGCGATGGCTATCTACCTGACGGCAGGTGTTTCTGGCGCACACCTGAACCCGGCAGTGACCATCGCACTCTGGCTATTTGCCTGTTTCGACAAACGTAAAGTTGTTCCTTTTATTATTTCTCAAGTTGCCGGCGCCTTTTGCGCAGCGGCGTTAGTTTACGGGCTTTATTACAATCTTTTTGTGGACTTCGAACAAACCCACCATATCGTCCGTGGCAGCGTTGAAAGTCTCGATCTCGCAGGCATTTTCTCAACTTACCCGAATCCTCATATCAATTTTGTGCAGGCCTTCGCGGTTGAAATGGTGATTACCGCTATTCTGATGGGGCTGATTCTGGCGCTGACCGACGACGGCAACGGCGTACCTCGCGGTCCGCTTGCGCCACTGCTCATTGGTTTACTGATCGCCGTTATCGGTGCCTCTATGGGGCCGTTGACCGGGTTTGCGATGAATCCGGCGCGTGACTTTGGCCCCAAAATGTTTGCCGGGCTTGCCGGCTGGGGTGAAATTGCGTTTACCGGCGGTAGAGACATTCCTTACTTCCTGGTGCCGCTGTTTGGCCCCATCGTCGGCGCCATTCTGGGCGCGTTTGCTTATCGCAAATTTATTGGCCGTCATTTGCCGTGCGATACCTGCGTCGTGGAAGAGAAGGACTCCACCGCGACCACACAACAAAATGCTTCGCTGTAATCTGATTACGGGACAAAATTATGACTGAAAAAAAATATATCGTTGCGCTCGACCAGGGTACCACCAGCTCCCGCGCGGTCGTTATGGATCATGACGCGAATATCGTCAGCGTATCACAGCGTGAATTTGAGCAAATTTATCCTAAGCCAGGCTGGGTAGAACACGACCCGATGGAAATTTGGGCGTCCCAAAGCTCAACGCTGGTAGAAGTGCTGGCTAAGGCCGATATCAGTTCCGATCAGATTGCCGCTATCGGTATCACCAACCAACGTGAAACCGCGATCGTCTGGGAACGTGAAACCGGCAAACCGATATACAACGCTATTGTCTGGCAGTGCCGTCGTACCGCCGATATTTGCGAACAGCTTAAACGCGACGGCCTGGAAGATTACATCCGCGACAATACCGGTCTGGTCGTCGATCCGTACTTCTCTGGCACTAAAGTGAAATGGATCCTTGACCATGTGGAAGGTTCGCGCGAACGCGCGAAGCGTGGCGAGCTGCTGTTCGGTACGGTGGATACCTGGCTTATCTGGAAGATGACGCAGGGCCGCGTCCACGTTACGGATTACACCAACGCCTCACGAACCATGCTGTTCAACATCCATGATTTGGACTGGGACGATAAGATGCTGGACGTGCTGGATATCCCACGCGCGATGCTGCCCCAGGTACGTAAGTCCTCCGAAGTCTACGGCCAGACCAATATTGGTGGTAAAGGCGGTACACGTATTCCTATCGCCGGGATTGCCGGGGATCAGCAGGCCGCGCTATTCGGCCAACTGTGCGTAAAGGAAGGAATGGCAAAGAATACCTACGGCACCGGCTGCTTTATGCTGATGAACACCGGCGAGAAAGCGGTAAAATCGGAAAACGGCCTGCTGACCACCATCGCCTGCGGCCCAAGCGGCGAAGTCAACTATGCGCTGGAAGGCGCGGTGTTTATGGCGGGAGCGTCCATTCAATGGCTGCGTGATGAAATGAAGCTCATCAGCGACGCGTTCGACTCCGAATATTTCGCCACGAAAGTGAAAGATACCAACGGTGTCTACGTGGTTCCAGCCTTCACCGGTCTGGGCGCGCCGTACTGGGATCCGTATGCCCGCGGCGCCATTTTTGGCCTGACCCGCGGCGTGAACTCTAATCACATTATCCGCGCGACGCTCGAATCCATCGCTTACCAGACCCGCGACGTACTGGAAGCGATGCAGGCCGACTCCGGTATCCGCCTGCACGCTCTGCGTGTGGACGGCGGCGCAGTGGCCAACAACTTCCTGATGCAGTTCCAGTCAGATATTCTCGGCACGCGGGTGGAACGCCCGGAAGTGCGCGAAGTGACCGCGCTGGGCGCCGCCTATCTGGCTGGTCTGGCCGTCGGTTACTGGCAGAACCTGGACGAGCTGCAGGAAAAAGCCGTCATTGAGCGAGAATTCCGCCCCGGCATTGAAACCACCGAGCGTAACTACCGTTACAGCGGCTGGAAGAAAGCGGTTAAACGCGCAATGGCGTGGGAAGAGCACGACAAGTAAGGTCGCCATCCGGCAAAATCTTTGTGCGGGGGCAACTCCGCACACACATCAATTATTCCCTCCTTCCCCTGTGCTACACTGCGCGCCACTCCTTTTTGCTACGAGTTTTTTATGAGACGAGAACTTGCCATCGAATTTTCCCGTGTGACCGAAGCGGCGGCGCTGGCTGGCTACAAATGGCTGGGACGCGGCGATAAAAATACCGCGGACGGCGCGGCGGTTAACGCCATGCGTATCATGCTCAACCAGGTCAACATTGACGGCACCATCGTGATTGGCGAAGGCGAAATCGACGAAGCCCCGATGCTCTATATCGGCGAGAAAGTCGGTACCGGCCACGGCGATGCGGTAGATATCGCCGTCGATCCGATTGAGGGCACGCGCATGACGGCGATGGGTCAGGCGAACGCGCTGGCGGTGCTGGCGGTCGGCGATAAAGGCTGTTTCCTGAATGCGCCCGATATGTATATGGAAAAACTGATTGTCGGTCCGGGCGCCAAAGGGGCGATCGATCTCAATCTGCCGCTGGCGGATAATTTGCACAACATCGCGGATGCGCTGGGTAAACCGCTTGGCGATCTGACCGTGACCATTCTGGCAAAACCGCGTCATGACGAGGTCATCGCAGAGATGGCCAAACTGGGCGTACGCGTGTTTGCCATTCCTGACGGCGACGTCGCGGCCTCAATTCTGACCTGTATGCCGGATAGCGAAGTCGACGTGCTGTACGGGATTGGCGGCGCGCCAGAAGGCGTGGTATCCGCAGCGGTGATCCGCGCGCTGGACGGCGATATGCAGGGGCGTCTGCTGGCGCGCCATGACGTGAAAGGCGACAGCGAAGAAAACCGCCGCATTGGCGAACAGGAACTGGCGCGCTGCAAAGCAATGGGCATTGAAGCGGGCAAGGCGTTATGCCTGGGCGACATGGCGCGTAGCGATAACGTTATTTTCTCCGCGACCGGCATCACGAAAGGCGATCTGCTGGAAGGAATTAGCCGGAAAGGCCATATTGCCACGACGGAAACACTGCTGATCCGTGGCAAATCACGCACTATCCGCCGCATTCAGTCGATCCACTATCTTGATCGTAAAGATCCGGATGTACAGGCACATATCCTCTAGCGCATTTGTTAGTTAGAGCCTTCCAGCCTCGCGGGGCTGGAAATCTTTCTCCTGACGAACGAAGATAAGGTTAGCGATTCAGAACAGGAGAAAACCATGGCCGATTGGGTAACAGGTAAAGTCACTAAGGTGCAAAACTGGACTGACGCACTGTTCAGCCTGACCGTTCACGCCCCCATTAATCCTTTTACTGCAGGCCAATTTACCAAACTCGGACTGGAGATCGATGGCGAGCGCGTTCAGCGCGCGTATTCCTATGTGAATGCGCCTGACAATCCGAATTTAGAGTTTTATCTGGTGACGGTTCCGCAAGGAAAGCTCAGCCCACGGCTGGCGGCGCTAAAACCTGGCGATGAGGTACAAGTGGTCAGCGACGCGTCGGGTTTCTTTGTACTGGATGAAGTGCCTGACTGCGAGACGCTATGGATGCTGGCGACCGGAACCGCTATTGGCCCGTATTTGTCTATTCTGCAATATGGCCAGGATGTCGCGCGCTTTAAAAATCTGGTCTTGGTCCACGCCGCACGCTTCGCCGCCGATTTAAGCTATCTGCCGCTAATGCTGGAACTACAACAGCGTTATGAAGGCAAGCTGCGCATCCAAACGGTGGTCAGCCGGGAGAGCGTGCCAGGCTCGCTTACCGGACGCGTGCCAGCGCTCATTGAAAACGGCGAGCTGGAAAAAGCCGTTGGATTACCGATGGATAAAGAGACCAGCCACGTTATGCTGTGCGGGAACCCGCAGATGGTGCGCGATACGCAGCAACTGCTGAAAGAGACCCGACAGATGACTAAACATCTGCGCCGCCGACCGGGGCATATGACAGCTGAACATTACTGGTGATGTTTTACCGAATGGCGGCTGGGGCTTATCCGGCCTCCTGCAAATCATCACCAATCTGTGGGCCCGGTAAGCGTCAGCGCCACCGGGCAAATTACGGTTTACCGCCCGTTTACGGTTCTGCTTTAAACTTCACGTCCTGTGTCGCTTTCCCAAACTTATTTTCCCCCTGAACACCGACAAACGCGCCCAGATCGATAAGCATCATCACCAGGATCAGCGTCGGAATAAATCGCCCGACGACCCACTGCCACATCCCCGGCAGCATCACCCAGTTTCCGGCCAGCAGCATCCACGCCAGAATCATTAGCAACGCCCACGCGCCGGAACGCCCCCGGTCATGCAGACGTTTGACCATGACGGCGGCGGTCGGCCACAGCAGGCACACCAGGCAAAATGCCGCCGTTTGGATATCAAGCAGGTTTTTCCCCGCCAGCGAAAATAGCGCCAGCATCCCGGCAAACCAGAGGCCGATCCAAATCCAGAAATCACGGCGTCCGATACGCCCTTTAAATGAGAATAACCATTGCTGTATGGTCATGTAAGTTCCTTATATTTTGCCTTCCGCTACAGTTTACCCTTTTGACAAGCCCGACAGTTATCGTTTTAATCGTGAGCAGTCCTAACGAAAGGTAAGATTGATGAAGCCAGGATGTACTCTGTTTCTACTGTTGTTTTCTGCTCTCACCGCCAGCATAACGGCGCACGCGCAGCTCTCTTCATCGACCACGACAGCGCCCTATCTGCTGGCGGGCTCGCCAACCTTTGATCTTTCTATTAGCCAGTTTCGTGAGAACTTTAACCGCCAGAATCCCGATCTGCCGCTCAATGAATTTCGCGCCATTGAGAATAGCCGCGATAAGGCGAATCTGACCCGCGCCGCCAGTAAGATTAACGAAAATCTGTATGCCTCCACGGCGTTGGAGCGCGGTACGCTCAAAGTGAAAAGTATGCAGATTACCTGGCTGCCCATTCAGGGGCCGGAACAGAAAGCGGCGAAAGCGAAAGCGCTGGAATATATGGCCGCCATTATTCGTACTGTCGCCCCGTTGCTGACAAAAGAGCAAAGCCAGAAAAAACTGCAAAAGATGCTTATCGCCGGTAAAGGTAAACACTATTACGCCGAGACCGAAGGCGCGGTACGTTATGTTGTCGCAGATAACGGCGAAAAGGGGCTGACCTTCGCGGTTGAACCGATTAAGCTGGCGTTATCTGAAAATCTGGAAGGGGCGAATTGATGACAAAAAGCAAAGCCTTTCCGGGGATGAATCTCTATACTGTTTCACAGACCATGCTGCTCTGACGAGCGGCCATCTTCCTTAATTCGCTGACTAAGCGTGGAGAAATGAAATGCGACATCCTTTAGTGATGGGTAACTGGAAACTGAACGGCAGCCGCCACATGGTAAACGAACTGGTGGCTAACCTGCGTAAAGAACTGACGGGCGTAGCAGGCTGCGATGTGGCAATCGCTCCGCCGGAAATGTATATCGATCTGGCGAAACGCGCTGCTGCCGGTAGCCACATTATGCTGGGCGCGCAGAACGTTGATCTGAACCTGTCTGGCGCATTCACTGGTGAAACTTCGGCTGAAATGCTGAAGGATATCGGCGCGCAGTACATTATTATCGGCCACTCCGAGCGTCGTACTTATCACAAAGAATCTGACGAGCTGATCGCCAAAAAATTCGCCGTACTGAAAGAACAAGGTCTGACGCCGGTACTGTGCATCGGTGAAACCGAAGCGGAAAACGAAGCGGGCAAAACAGAAGAAGTATGCGCACGCCAGATCGACGCGGTACTGAAAACGCAGGGCGCGGCAGCCTTTGAAGGCGCGGTTATCGCTTACGAACCCGTATGGGCGATCGGTACCGGTAAATCTGCAACGCCTGCGCAGGCTCAGGCAGTGCACAAATTCATCCGTGACCACATTGCTAAAGCTGACGCGAAAATCGCTGAACAGGTCATTATCCAGTACGGCGGTTCTGTTAATGCCTCCAACGCAGCCGAACTGTTCGCGCAGCCGGACATCGACGGCGCACTGGTAGGCGGCGCTTCTCTGAAAGCTGACGCCTTCGCGGTGATCGTGAAAGCAGCAGAAGCGGCTAAGCAAGCTTAATTGCCAATCAATGTCTGATGGCGCTGCGCTTATCAGGCCTACCAGCCGAGTGCTTATGTAGGCCTGATAAGGTAAAGCCGCCATCCGGCATTTATGCTGTGGAGGGTAAGAAAGTAGTATCCCCGGCAACCTTAAACATCGCCCTCCAGCTCCGCGTATTCTCAACCAGCCGATCATCACGAAATAACGCACTACCAGAAACAACACGATCGATGCCCTGTGCAATCAGCGAAGGCAATTGATCCTGCGTTAACGACCCATCAATAACGATAATTTTACCTTCGCGTTTATCACCAAGTAGACAGAGAAGCTGCGCCACACGCTCGTGCAAATCACTGAAGCGCATTTTACTGCCGTATCCAGGGTTTACTGCCAGTAGTTGAATAACCTCAACGTCGCTCAGAATGGGGATAATGACATCCAGAGGCGTTGCCGGGCATAAACTAATCCCCCGGATCACCGGCATTTCACCGCCGATAACGGGCACGGTCTGCTGACTAAGCCAACTTAACGTATGATGCAGATGAATATCGCCTTCAGCCTGAAGCGTGATGCAGTGTGCGCCCGCCTTCACGCAGGCTTGCGCCGCCGTCCATTGATCCGCTACCATCAAATGAACATCTTTGATAAAGGTTTGCGGCAGTTGCCCAACTGCCCATGGCCCAACGGTAAACTGCGGGCAAAATTGACCATCCATCAAATCCAAATGCAACAGCGGCTGGTTTAGCGCTTCCAACTGTTGCAGATAGCGATGCAACGCAATCCACTGCCCTGCCAGAATACCCACACTAAGCGGATATGACGCTAACAATGCCACACATGCTTCGCGCGTTAATCCGGCAAACTGGCTGTTCATGAGCGCTCCTTAAGGCATCAAACCCATAAAAACTTTTTTTGTCCGCGGACCGGTCATCAACGGTTCAAGCTGCTCCACGCAAGTTTTGTAGTGTGGCGTTGTCTTGTGAAAAGCGACGGCCTGTTCATCAACGTAGGCTTCATAAATATAAAATCGCGTAGGCACCTGCGGATCCTGCAGAACATCAAAACGCAAGTTACCCGGCTCTTTAATTGAGCCCAGATGATTCTGCCGAAAAACATCGATAAATTGTTCAACCTTGTCATCATGAACGTTAATTTCAACCAGCGTAACGTGCATCATTAACCCCCTGATTATTCAAAATAAAATAACAGTCATCCCCATCTCCTCGCATCGGTAAAAGATGGGGAAGCGATCTCATTTAACCTTTCTCACTCAAAAACAGCTCATAAGCACGCTCTGCTGTTTCGTTATGATGAACGACAGCATGTACCGCTTTAATCATGGCTACCGGATCTTCTGACTGGAATATATTACGCCCCATATCTACGCCAGAAGCCCCCTGGTCAATCGCCTGATAGCACATTTCCAATGCTTCACGTTCAGGCAGTTTTTTACCGCCGGCGATGACAATCGGCACCGGACAACCTGCCGCAATACGCTCAAAACCTTTATCGACATAATACGTTTTGATAATTTGCGCCCCCATTTCCGCAGCGATACGCGTTGCCAGTGAAAAATAACGCTGGTCGCGAGCCATATCTTTACCCACCCCGGTCACTGCCATTATTGGCATCCCGACGCGTAACCCGGCATCAATCAGTTGAATAATATTTTTAATCGACTGATGTTCATGCTCACTACCAATATAAACCTGTGCGGCAGCAGCACAGCTATTCAACCGCACAGCGTCATCCATCGCCACCGCAACCGCCTCATTGCTTAATTCAGTGAGAATAGAATTCGCCCCGGACGCGCGTAAAACGACTGGTTTATTAATTGCCGGAGGTACCACACTGCGTAATATGCCGCGAGTACACATTAAGACATCAGCATATTCAAAGAGCGGCGCAATATTGATATCAATACGCTCAAGTCCGGTTGTCGGCCCCTGGAAATATCCATGGTCAAAGGCCAGCATGACCGTTTTTCTGGTCTTGGGATTAAAAATCCTCGCCAGTCTGGACTGCATTCCCCAATCCAGCGCGCCACAGCCTTTTAATGCGAACAAAGTGTTAGTTTGTGGTTTATCGGTGTGAAAATCTTTGCCATCTTTAATATCATCTAAATCAGCCATTCTTTACTCCGTCGATACATAACAGTTATCAGAAATCATATTTGTCGATATTGTCTTTGTTGAAAATGACACGCTCCGGCAATAACACAATGCCGTTACCTTTTGCCTCATAGTGATATCCCTGCTCACTATTAGGTGAAACGGTGACTTTGCCGATGCCGGGAATATCCAGTGAATCACCGACATTCATTGGCATATTTTTCAGCAACGCGTTGGCGACATATACGGAAATTTTTCCCTGTTGGACGACATCCCACAGGCCAAACTCTTTAACAGTGCCGCGCTGAACATAAGGGCGCATTACATTCGGCGTACTAAAACCAACAATCGCGAGATTATTGCGTTTAAGGTTCTCCGCCGCCTGTGCCGCAGCAGGTAAAGCGTTAGCGTCAGGCGCGATGATGGCATCCAGATCGGGATACGCTTTGATGATACCTTCCGCCGTCTGGAGCGATTTCGTGGCATCGTTATAGCCAAACTGGGTAGTGACTATCTCCCACCCCGGATGTTCCTGGCTAATTTTGGCTTTAGCTTCTTTCACCCACTGGTTCTGGTCGGTCACCGTTGGGCTGGAATAGAAGAAAGCGACTTTCGCTTTCTCTTTGTCCACCTGATGAGCGGCCATCTCTACCAGCATGCTGCCGAGCTGTTTTGGCGTCCCTTGATTGATATAGTAAGAGCGGCACTCCGGCTTGGTATCGGAATCCCAGGTTAATATTTTCACGCCTCTTTGCATTGCCCGCTTCAACGCCGGGCACAGGCCATCAGGCGAAACGGCAGAAACGATAATGGCGTCATACCCCTGATTGACAAAGTTATTCACCAGTTGAACCTGGCCTGAGACGCTGGGCTCTGTAGGGCCATCGTAAGTTACGTCAATGCCCAGCGCTTTTCCCGCTTCCTGCGCGCCATTGCCGCCGCTGGTAAAAAAGCCCACGCCAACCAGTTTGGGAATAAAAGCAATCCGCTCTGCCGCCTGCACGGTCATTGCCGCAGATGCCAGACCAAACGCAGTGAGTAAGGCGATCATTTTAATGCTGTGTCTTGCCATTTTTTTCTCCATAAATTTCAAAAGGAAATCATGCCTGATGCGCATTGCGACGGCGTGAGTACCATTCAAGGATTTGGTGACGATGCAAACTGACGGAACGACCAACGACAACAACAATGAGAAGCGCACCGGACAATGCGCTGGAAATTTGATTCGGCACTCCGGCCATCTGTAGCCCCTGCTGTAAAAATCCCACCAGCAGCGCCGCCAACGCGGACCCCATAATCGACCCGGAGCCGCCATAAATATTGGCGCCTCCCAGCACAACCGCCGTAATGGCCGGCATCAGGAAAGAGGCGCCCAGATCCGAACGTGCGGAGCCAAAGTAAGAAACCAGTAATACGGCGGCGATCGCGGAGGCGCATCCGGTCATGGCATACACTGTATACAACGTGCGATTCACCGGGATCGCGCTGTACTGCGCGACACGGGCGCTCTGGCCAATCAGAAAAACGTTGCGTCCCATATGCGTGCGATGCATGAGCAGCCAGAAAAACAGACAGCACACAAGAAAAAAAATAAGCGGCATGGGAATACCAAGAAATGAAATATTGGCAAAGTCAGTGAACGCTGTGGGAAATCCACCAATACCTTCATAACCCGTGGCGCCAGCCATACCAGATAACAATAATGCGCTACCACCAAATAAATACATGGTTCCTAGGGTAATCACCAACGGGTTTACGCCGGTATAAATAATAAGTCCGGCATTTATCAGCCCACATATTGCGCCGAGTAGTATGGTAATAATAATCGCTAAAGGTAGCGGCATACCGAGCTGAAACAGCACACCCAGGGTAATCGCGCATAGCCCGATTGTAGAACCAAATGAAATATCCATGCCACCGCTGACAATAACCATTGTTAGCGGCAAAGCGACAATACCGATACAAATAAAATCGCTAGTGCTAAAAAGTAAGACATTAATATCTAATAAACGTGGATTAATCAGACCGAAAGCCAGAATTTCAAAGATCAATAAGGCTGCCAGCGCAATTTCCCAGCTATAGCGTCGCCATGGATTCATCATGCCACCTCTTTGTTTTTATTCTGTTGTGCGTGCGTTTTTGCTTCCGCCTGTAGTGGAGTGGGTGGTGATATAAAACGGGCATATTTCTGGCGGCGCAGATTGCGTTGTAATGCGCAACGCAGCCGCCCATCGAATACCAGTACGCCCAACAATACCAGGCCGGCAATAAAATCGTTCCACCAGGCGGGAATACGCAGCAGCACTAACACACTATCGATTTGCGTAAGAAAATAAGCGCCGAGAATAGCGCCGATGACCGTGCCTGACCCGCCTAACAGGCTAATTCCCCCCAATACGCAGGCCGCGATGGCTTTCATTTCCAGCCCCGTGCCGGTTTGATTGGGAATAAAGCCAATCTGCGAGGCAAACACGATTCCAGCCAATGCCGCCATACCGCCATTAAGTGAAAATGCCATGATGCGTACCATCTCGGTACGGACACCCAATTGCCGGGCGCCCTGCAGGTTATCGCCGGTGGCGTAAAAATTGCGGCCAAAGGCGGTTTTCGCCAGGAGCCAGGCCATAAGCAGCGCTAACACCAGGGTAAACCAGCCGATTGCGGAAATTCCCAGAAACACCGGAGCAGAGAGTTGCTTTAAGCCTGCGGGTAATCCTTCAATCCATTTCCCCCCTGTCCATAGCAGCATGATCCCACGATACAAGCCCAGCGTTCCCAGCGTGGCGACAATGGCGGGTATCTTCAACCAGGCAACCAGTACGCCATTAAAAAATCCGGCGACAATTCCTAACATTAGTGTGGCCAGGCAGGCGACCGGCAGGCTATAGCCGGCGTTTAACATCACTCCCAGCAATACCGCGCACATGCCTGTCGTCGAGCCCACCGATACATCAATATTGCGGGTGAGCATTACCATCGTCGCGCCAATCGCCAACAGCATCAAAATTTGCGCGCTACTGAAAACCATTGTCAGCGTTTGCACGCTCAAATACTGGCTATCCAGCGCGCCAGGAAACACGAATAAACAGACTATTGCCAGCAGTGCCGTCGCTTCCCGGTTATTTTGGATGAATTTCAACATGTTGCCTCCGACGCACCATGTTCGCCAAACGCAACGTGCATGATGGTATCAACGTTAATTTCCTCGCCGCATAACGCAGGCCCCCCCAGTTCCCCCTGGTGCATGACATATACGCGATCGGCCATTTGCTCTATCTCTTCCAGATCGGAGGAAATAAACAGCACTGCGACATTTTGTTGCGCGATACTGCGCAACAGCTGATAAATATCGCTGCGGGCGGAGACATCGACACCGCGTGTCGGTTCATCGGCAATCAGTAATTGCGGAGAGGCTTCCAGGCATTTGGCAATCAATACTTTTTGCTGGTTACCGCCGGATAAAGTACGCGCCGCCTGTTCGGCATTATTGAGTTTGATATTTAACGCGCGGTGGTAACGTTCAAGGGTGGCGTTATCCCGCTGGGGCTTTATCCAAAATCCTTTTTGGTTGTGGGTCAGCGAACAGACATTCCATGCCAGGGAAGCGTCAAGATACAGCCCGGATGACTGCCGATCTTCCGGCAAATAGACCAGGCCGAGCTGCAACCGCTGTTGGGTTGTCAGGGCGTTAATTTCTTGACCATTGAACAGCATCCGCCCCGCATTGACCGGTCTAATACCGTACAGCGTTTCAGCCAGTTCTGTGCGTCCCGCGCCGACCAACCCGGCCAGACCAAGTATTTCGCCTGCCCGCACCTCAAGGTTGATATTCATAAAACCTTCGCCCGTCAGCGACTCCAGCGCTAATACCGTCGCGCCGCGTTCGTTCTGCGGGCGGCTGCCAGGCAATTCCAGCCACAACTTTTGATTCGCGGAAAGACTGACGCCCTGCGTTGCCGGGGTGATAGCTTGAATAATCTCGTCGGTAGAAAGGTCATGCGTTTTTCCGAATAATGCGATTTTACCGTCACGCATCACGCTAACGCAGTGAGCTAACTGTCTAATTTCTGGCAGCTTATGAGAAATAAATACAATTCCGACACCCTTTTTCAGCAACTCTTGCAGACGCGTAAATAACCGGTCAGTTTCGGCAGGCGTTAACGACGCCGTGGGCTCATCAAGAATTAAGATTCGCGAGTCGCGCATCAAGCCGCGCATAATTTCAACGATCTGGCGGTCTGCAACATCAAGCGTACCCGCAGCGCTCGCCGGATCGAGTTGGCATCCCATCGCCTTTAATAGCTGCTGCATTTTTTCCGTGGAGGCCTGACGTCCCTGCAAGCCAAACAAGATATTTTCCCGCACAGATAAACTCGGAAATAACAGAGGCTCCTGGGGAACCAGGTAAATGCCATACTGGTGCGCCTTCAGAGGCGTTAAATGACTGCAACGCACACCAGCAATATCGATAGTCCCTCCATCTGGCGGGACTATACCGGCAATAATCTTCATTAATGTTGATTTACCCGCACCATTGCCGCCAAGCAATGCGTGCACCTCTCCCGCATGCAGAGTAAAGTCAATTCCCTTTAGTACTTCGACGCCGGAATAACTTTTATAAATGTTCTGCACACAAATCAGAGGGGATGCAGTATTGTGACTGATTTGCATGTTGCCTCCGCTCCCTCAATGTTGACTGACGGGACTGAACAAATGTTTTTTGAAAAAGAAATTGTTCAAAACGGTAGTAGTTATTTGGTCAAAAAACTCTCATCCAGATCACGTTTTCTGAATAAATGAATTTTTAGATGATAAATGTTCAGATTTGGCGCGTTTTTGTGGCGTTAATCACGGTTATTTCGGAGTGATAACTGAACAATTGTGTTAATGATTTAGAAATGTTCAAAGTAAAGCCAGGTTATGACAATGAGCGATAATACGTTGGTATCTGATTATGGAATGTGCGAAGAAGAGCTGGTGGCGCGTATTGCCTGGTTCTACTATCACGATGGATTGACGCAGAGTGAAATCAGCGAGCGTCTGGGGCTAACCCGGCTAAAGGTTTCTCGTCTGCTGGAGAAAGGGCATCAGTCCGGTATTATTCGCGTACAAATCAACTCCCGTTTCGAAGGGTGTCTTGAGTATGAAAATGCCTTGCGTAACCACTTCGCATTGCAGAATATCCGCGTGCTGCCGGCATTACCCGATGCCGATATTGGTCTGCGCTTAGGAATCGGCGCCGCCCATATGTTGATGGAGTCACTGCGGCCACAGCAACTACTGGCCGTCGGCTTTGGCGAAGCCACGATGACCACATTAAAACGCCTCAGCGGATTTATCTCGGCGCAACAAATCCGACTGGTCACGTTATCCGGCGGCGTGGGGCCGTATATGACCGGAATAGGCCAGCTTGATGCCGCTTGTAGCGTAAGTATTATGCCCGCGCCGCTGCGCGCATCATCGCAGGAAATTGCCTGCACGCTGCGCAATGAAAATAGCGTGCGGGATGTGATGCTCACAGCGCAAGCTGCCGATGCCGCCATCGTGGGGATTGGGGCAATTAACCAGAAAGATCAAGCCAGTATCTTAAAATCCGGTTATATCACTCAGGGTGAACAACTCATGATTGGCCGCAAAGGCGCAGTAGGCGATATTCTGGGCTATTTTTTTGATGCTCATGGCGAAATTATTCCAGACATCAAAATCCATAACGAATTAATTGGCCTGAAGTTAAATTCACTTTCCACGATCCCAACCGTGATTGGCGTCGCCGGCGGCGAACAAAAAGCAGAAGCTATTATTGCCGCTATGCGCGGTAACTATATCAATGCGCTGGTTACCGATCAGAAAACCGCAGGGAAAATAATTCAACTTATTGAAAAATAAAAAAAAATAAAACAACACTTACCTCAATTCAATAAACAATAACTGACAGGATTTTATGTAACGATGTAAAAATAGCCGAGGATAAAAAAATGGCTCGACTCTGTACCCATACTGAATCAGGACATTACCTGATGGCTCTTGACGCCGGTACCGGTAGCGTCAGAGCAGTAATTTTTGATCTACAAGGAAAGCAAATAGCTGTCGGTCAAGCGGAATGGCAGCATCTGGCCGTGCCGGATGTGCCTGGTTCGATGGAGTTTGATCTTGCCAAAAACTGGCAACTGGCTTGCCAGTGTATCCGTCAGGCACTACAGAAAGCCGCCATCCCTGCAACGGCTATCGCTGCCGTATCGGCCTGCTCGATGCGTGAAGGCATTGTTATTTATGACAGTAACGGCGAACCCATTTGGGCCTGCGCTAATGTTGACGCCCGCGCGGCGCACGAAGTCAGTGAATTAAAAGAGCTGCACGATAACACCTTTGAGGAGGAAGTTTATCGTTGCTCCGGGCAAACGCTGGCGCTCAGCGCTATTCCGCGTCTGCTCTGGCTTGCCCACCATCGTCCGGATATTTATCATCGCGCGTCAACCGTCACTATGATCAGCGACTGGATGGCCTTTATGCTCAGCGGCGAACTGGCGGTCGATCCCTCCAACGCAGGCACGACGGGGTTATTGGATCTGGTGACCCGCAACTGGAAACGTAGTCTGTTACAGATGGCGGGCCTGCGTTCTGACATTCTCTCGCCGGTAAAAGAAACCGGGACGCTGCTCGGTCACATTTCACAGAAAGCGGCTGAACAGTGCGACCTGCAAGCGGGTACGCCGGTCATCGTTGGCGGCGGCGATGTGCAGTTAGGCTGTCTGGGGCTGGGCGTCGTACGCCCGGCGCAAACGGCCGTGCTGGGCGGAACCTTCTGGCAACAGGTGGTCAATCTTCCCGCGCCGGTCACCGACCCAAACATGAACGTTCGCATCAATCCTCATGTGATCCCCGGTATGGTACAAACCGAGTCTATTAGCTTTTTTACTGGGTTAACGATGCGTTGGTTCCGCGACGCCTTTTGCGCCGAGGAAAAACTAATCGCTGAAAGGTTAGGTATTGATGCGTATTCCCTGCTGGAAGATATGGCCAGCCGGGTGCCTCCCGGCGCGTACGGTGTGATGCCCATCTTCTCTGACGTTATGCGTTTTAAACGCTGGTACCATGCCGCGCCGTCGTTTATCAATCTGTCTATCGATCCTGAAAAGTGTAATAAAGCGACCCTATTTCGCGCGCTGGAAGAGAATGCCGCCATTGTTTCCGCCTGCAATTTACAGCAAATTGCCGCGTTTTCCGGCGTACAGGCCGACTCGCTGGTTTTTGCCGGCGGAGGATCTAAAGGCAAATTATGGAGCCAAATCCTTGCCGACGTTACGGGACTCACCGTTCACGTACCTGTCGTCAAAGAAGCTACCGCGCTAGGGTGCGCTATTGCCGCAGGCGTTGGCGTGGGTATCTGGCCATCGCTGGCGGAAACGGGAGAAAAGCTAGTGCGCTGGGATCGGGAGCATAAACCTAATCCTGAAAATTTCGCTGTCTACCAGCAGGCCAGAGAAAAATGGCAGGCCGTTTATCAGGATCAACGCGCGCTGGTCGATGGTGGCTTAACGACATCCCTCTGGAAAGCGCCAGGCCTGTAACAGGAGAATAAGCATGCAAAAAACGAATGAGAAGAATCATCAATACCGCTTTGGCGATAATGGCCCTAAATACTTAATCCGTGGGCCGGGCTGCGATATGGGCGTCGTCATACTACAACCAGGGCAGTCATTCCCTAACCATCGCCATAATACCGCTTGTGAGATTTTTTATACCCTAAGCGGTGAAGTGTGCCTGTATCTGGAAGGAACACCTCATATCCTGCAAACTGGAGATGTTTTACAGTGCGAACCTGGGGAGGCGCATTATCTCATTAATAACGGTGATAAACCCTGGAAAGGCGTGTTTATTAAATCGCCGCATCTGGAAAATGACAGCCACCCCGCAGATCCACCGGCCTGGTAACGCCCGCGCCATCGCCAGATTTTGCCGGATAGCGCCACGAGAGCCTTGTCCGGCCTCCAAACGGCATTCGTTAATGCAATATCAAGCTGTCATTTGATGACCTGTTGGTTCAAGATATCACACTGATGATCCTGAATTTCCTCGGCAGAAGCGCGATTGAAGATCAGTAAATTACGCTCGGTCGCCAGCAGGACAAAAGAGCCATCGCTTTGGCGTATCACCGCCAGCGCGATACATCACAGCATCCCCGCCCGCGCAGGAACTTTCCCTGGTCCCATCGCCACAGCAAAAAATAGCAGTGCGGTCATAAACTCCGGCAGTGGCGAAGTCGCCCAGAGCAAAATGGTGATGCCAACGATGATAGAAGGAAGAAACAGAGGATGGGACAACCAGAGCGACATACCTGTCTCCTGACGATTTTTTCAGCAAGAATACGACGGACAGTAAGGCAGGTAAACGCCAGATATAGTGGGGTTATCGCAGGATTAAGCGGACAGATCAGTGATAATGAATTTCACCAAAGTATTCAGACAGCACGTAATAGCGGCAATACTCAAAAGGACTGTCCTTCCCGGCCTGAAACGTCTGTCTGGCGACGGATAACAGCGGTTTATTGGCGGCGATTTGCAATTTTTCGCACAGGTCAGCGGAAGGTAAAATCGCCTCAACTTTTTCTATCGCCGAGTCGCTTGTGACGTTTAATAACGAATAAAGCGACGTATGCTCCAGCGCCTGCGGTGTGAGTTGCAGATCGGGAAAGAAGCTAAGATCGAGATAGATCTTTTCATGGTTAAACGGACGGTTATTCAGGCAACGAATACGCGAAATATAGAGATAGTGATGCTGTGCGGGCAGGCTCAAGCCGTCTGCCTGAGCGTCGCGCGCGCGGCGCGGCGCGATTTCCAGAATACGGTTCTCAATCGCCACGCTGGCGTCCTGGAGATCGCGGGTAATACCGCGAAACGTGTGCCCGTAGCTCACGCCTTCCGGCACCGAGCACACCACCGAACCACTCCCGCGCTGCGACGAAATAATGCCCGCATTGATCAGTTCGCTCCAGGCCTGTTTAACCACAATCAGCGAAACGTTATAAGCCCTGGCGACCTCTTTTTGCGTCGGCAACTGGCTGCCTAAAGGCAAAGACCCGTTCTGGATCTGCTGACAGATGATAAAAAATAGTTGCTTATAAAGCGGAGTAAAGCTCGTTTTATCAACCTGCAAGCTGCGCACCTCACGTCTTCGCCAGCAGGGGACGTTTTACCGTCCCCGGCAGGGTGAATTCGCTACCCTGCGATTTGCCTGGCCAGTTCTGCCAAATCGAAATGATTCATACGATCCAAAGTCGTTAAATAATCGGCGGGAAAAGCCTCCACGCCATGGAATGCGCCGGAAATCGCCCCGACCATGGTGGCGACAGTATCAGTATCATTGCCGATATTAACGCCGGAGATAATAGCATCTACGGCAGAATTCGGACAACACGCGAACAGGCCAAAGGCCGCCGGCACCGCTTCACTCACGTGCAGCCCGGAGCCAATAATATCAGCAAGTTCCACCACCGCCGTTTCCCAATGGCGATGACGTTTACCGATATCTACGGCCAGCTCAATGCGTCGGGCAACGGAAGGACCTGCCACCATCATCGCACCTTGCTCCTGCGCCAGCAGATAGCCTCTTTGCGCACCGTAAATACCGGCGGCAATAATGCTGTCTGCGTTGGTCTGCGCTCTTAACGCCTCGCTGGTTGCCGCCGCCATCGCCGCTGCGCCGGACATCGCCAGCACGTTATTATGGGTAAAGCGGCAAATCTGCAGCGCGCAGTCAATCGCCGCGTCAATATCACCCGGATGCAGCACCGCCGCTGGCCAAATCTTCATGGCGGCGCCGTTCGTTGCCTCCGCGTTACCCTTATTAATAATCTGTACCGACTGTTTCTCGCCTTCCAGCTCACCCTGTAAAGAGGCACGGTTATCATTGAATATTGCCTTCATTGCCGCACGCGTCGTCGGGCCGGTAAAGTTGGCGTAGTACGGGTAATCCAGCCACTGCTGAAAAGCCTCGCGCATCGCCTCGTCGCTGACCTGGCGTTGATGGCGCAGCAGCGCATCCATGATGTACTTCGCCTGAATAAAATCATCCGTGCACATCCCTGCTTCGTTGCAGCGGCCAAACGTGTCCGCAGGCGGTTTTTGAAAGGTCGTCACCCAGCCGCCAAAATAGTCTTTTATTTGCTGCTGGGTGCGTACTTCCGTCGCGGCTCCCATCGCGTCCGCGGCGGCGGCACCCACCAGGCATCCCAGTATTTTGTTTTGATCAACGTGCATGATGACTCCTTATTTCACGGTCATGGCTTGCGCCAGCGAATGGCTGGACAGAAAAGTGTTTAGCTGGTCGGGAAACGGCAGAGCGGTCATTGCGCCTTTTGCCGTCACCGCCATAGCGCCGCAGGCATTGGCATTGCTGATGGCTTCCGCCAGCAGGGCATGATCCCAGCAATTTGCGCGGGAAAGGGTGAACAGCAGGCCGCCGACAAAAGCATCGCCTGCCCCGGTGGTATCGACGACATCGACGCGCGGTGCGGGAAAATGGAGCTCCCCCTCGGCGGTAATCAACAGCGCGCCATCGGCCCCCAGCGAAATGATGGTGGTGTCGCAGCCCAGATCGCGCAGGTAATAACGCGCATCCTGCCAGTGACTGGCCCCGCTGAGCTGGCACAGCTCATCTGCCGAGACTTTGCAGATAGAAGCCAGCGCGGTGGAGCGGGCGATCAGTTCAGGGATTTCATCGGTATTGCGCCACATCTTGCTGCGTAAGTTGACGTCGAATAACACGTAGCCACCGGCTTCTCGCATGCGTCTCGCCCCTTCCAGACATGCTTCGCGAGCGGGACTGTCGGTGAGGCCAATTGAACTGAAGTAAAACCATTCGTACTGCCTGAACGGCGGCAGGTCCTGCGGCGAAACGTAGGTATCAGCCCCCGGATGCACCAGATAGGTAAAGCTGCGCTCCCCATCAGCAGTCAGGTTGACGATCAGCACCGCGCTGGTCAGGGCCGGATCCATGCGTAGAAAAGAGACATCCACACCGTTATCCTGAAAAACCTGGCGCAGGAAACGGCCGGCGTCATCGTCGCCAAGACAGCCAATAAAACCGCACTCTCCGCCCAGCCTGGCAACGCATACCCCCACATTCGCCGACGCTCCGCCGGGGCATTTCAGATAGCTGTTCTGTTTTTCCGGCACCAGATCAACGGAAGCATCGCCGATAACCCAAACCTTATTCATGGCCTTCATTTGCGCCTCCTTATGCCTGTTTCTGCGCCAGGGCAAGCTGAATATCACGATAATATTCGTTGTTAATCAGATACTTTTTCATCAGCAGTCCAACCGCAAGGTGGAACAGAGCAGGAATGAGCGTCATCATCAGCGCAATACCGGTGAGCGAACGTGCGGTCTGTTCAACATCGGCCTGATAGCCAAAGTGGCTCAGCAGGAATCCAAGTATCCCGCCCGCGATCCCCATCCCAAACTTCTGGAAGAAGAGGATGCCGCCAAACGCCAACCCGGAAACGCGCAGACCGGTTTTCTTTTCGCCGTAATCCACCGCTTCGGCGATAGAGGACCAGAACACCGGCATTTGCATATCGCAGAAGAAATTAATAAGAAAATAAAACGCAAACGCCAGGATAAGATTTTCACGCCCGACGGAGAAATACATCAGCGCGCTCAGGACAAAGGTAATAATCTGGGTGTAGCGGAACATCTTAATTTTGTCCCAGAACTTGGTTATCCAGGTGGTGGCGATCATCGCTAAAATTGAAGCGATGACGCCGGTAGTCAGGAAGGGTGAAATCAGGCTATCTCCGCCGTTCAGATAATACTTAGCGTAATAAGCGGCAACGGAACCGCGAATAACATAACCGCACATCAGCAGCAGAATAACAACGCCGAGAATAATCCACTGATCGTTACGTAACAGATATTTAAACTGTTTCCCCACCGATAGCGAGGTAATTTCCGGCTCGCTGCGTTCACGCGTGGTGAGAAAACAGAAGATAAACAGCAGCGCACCCATTGCCCCCATTAAGCCCATCGAAAACTGATAGCCCAAAGCCTTATTACCCTGCCCCAGCCAGACGGCAAGCATCGGTACGACGATAGTCACCAGGAAAGCGGCAATCTTAGTCATCACAAAACGATAGCCGTTGGCGCTTAACCGTTCGACGGGGTCGCTGGTAATCACGCCAATCATCGAAATATAGGGAATGGTGATCGCGGTATAGACCAGGGTCATAAGAATATAAGTGCCATAGGCCCATGCCAGTTTGGCCATATAAGCCATATCAGGCGTAATAAACATCAAATAAACGGCGAAGCCAAAAGGAATAGCAAACCACAGCAGCCACGGGCGGTAACGCCCCCAGCGCGTGTTCAGTTTATCGGTCAGAACCCCCATGGCCGGATCGATAATGGCATCAATCATCCGCACAACCACAAACAGTACGCCAACATCAGCGGCGCTCAGGCCGTAGATATCGGTATAGAAATAGGCGAGGAGCAGCTGCATGGCGATAATCACAACGTTTATCGCCATATCTCCCGCGCCGAAGCCGATTTTTTCCACGATAGAAAGTTTCATGTTGATATTCCTTTACGCTTAACAGCGCAAATCTGGTGAACAATTAATGATGTCACTACATGAAATAAAAACGTTTTTATATAAGCCATCCACCAGACAATCTATGGAGGCTATGAAGAGAGTGTAACTAACCACAAAAAGATATAAAGGTATACCTTTATATCTTTTGATCGGTTTCACATATTTTTATAGACACGACCTTACCCCGGTTTTAAACCGGGATAAGAATCAATAAGATAATGAGCAGGGGGTGTAACGAAAATCAGCGGGAAGACAAAATGGCGCAACTATGGTCCTGAATTTCTTCCGCCGATGCGCGATTGAAGGTCAGTAAATTACGCTCGGTCGCCAGCAGGACAAAAGAGCCATCGCTTTGGCGTACCACCGCCAGCGCATAGCGTCCCATATGATCGCGCGCTTCCGGCACCTCTTCCGCCAACATCATAAACGGACTACGCTGCGCCAGTTCGCTCTCGGTTACCCGGCGCGCCAGGTATTCATGCCCCATCAGGTCGCCCGGTAGCGGAAGCCAGCGAGTGCTGATACGCGTGAGATCGTTATCCAGTTGCTCCCGAACGTCAGGACGGATGCAAGAAATATGGATATGCAAATGGTCCTGTGAACGACCAAGCCGCGAATTAATCGCCAGCGAGACCGCGCTATCCGGAATATCATGCCCGTATTTTTTACTCATATAGCCGCGAGCCTGCCAGGCCAGCCAGAAAAAGTTGGGCGTAGCGGGTTCCAGCAATAGCGGGCTTTCTGTACCGTTGATACGATAGGTGGGCATCAATAAATATTGCAATGGACCGTGACGATCTTTAAAGACGACATAGCCGGCGCGAGGTTTGACTTCCGCGCACGGCGCTGGGTTTTGATGCTGTAACTGATCGGGCAGGCACTGTTCAAGCACGATTTCCCGTAATGCATCAGGATTGCCGGAAAATTTCCAGTAACCGACGCCCGCCGCGGCGACAATCACTATCACCGCCAGTAAAAAGTAGCCTGTTTTTTTCATGATATGCGTTCCCTGTGACCCATAGACGGGGAAGAGTAACGCAAAATTGTGGCAAAGAAAAAACCCGGTAACATAATACGTTACCGGGTTTATAAACGGTTTAGCGTTTGCTGATTTGGTCGAACGTACCGCCATTAGCGAAGTGATCTTTTTGCGCCTTCGCCCAGCCGCCAAACACCTCGTCAATGGTGAACAGCTTCAGCTTCGGAAACGCATCGTCGTATTTTTTCGCCACGTCAGCATCGCGCGGACGGTAGAAGTTTTTCGCTGCTATCTCCTGCCCTTCCGGCGAGTAGAGATACTTGAGATAGGCTTCCGCTACCGCTTTGGTGTCTTTCTTTTCCACCACTTTGTCGACTACGGAAACGGTCGGCTCTGCGAGAATAGATTCACTCGGGGTCACTATCTCGAATTTATCTTTACCCAGTTCGTTCGTCGCCAGCAGCGCTTCATTTTCCCAGGCGATCAGCACATCACCGATACCGCGTTCAACGAAAGTATTGGTTGAGCCACGCGCACCGGAGTCCAGCACTTCAACGTTTTTAAACAGGGCTTTGACAAAGTCCTGAGCTTTGGCCTGATCGTTATTGTTGTGGTGCAGGGCGTAGCCCCATGCCGCCAGATAGTTCCAGCGTGCGCCACCAGAGCTTTTCGGGTTTGGCGTAATCACCGACACACCGGGTTTAATCAGATCGTTCCAGTCATGAATTTGTTTTGGATTGCCTTTACGGACCAGGAAAACGATGGTGGAGGTGTAAGGTGCTGAGTTATCCGGCAGACGCTTAATCCAGTTTTTATCGATACGACCACGTTCAGCAATAGCGTCCACATCGTAAGCCAGCGCCAGCGTCACGACATCGGCTTCAATGCCGTTAATAACGGAAGTCGCCTGTTTACCCGAACCGCCGTGCGATTGACGGATCACGACGTTGTCGCCGGTTTCCTGCTTCCAGTGCGCGCTAAACGCTTTGTTGTACTGCTCGTACAGCTCACGCGTTGGATCGTACGATACGTTAAGTAACTGAATATCCTTTGCCAGAATGCTGGTTGACGCCAGCAATAATGTGAACCCCACGCCCCACTTTTTCATCGCCCGACTCGCTTATGTTGTGTTGTGATGAACAAAGCGTGCCAGAAAGAGATCCAAACATTAAAGAATAAAAAAAGATTGGCTATAACTTCGAGGAATAAATCTGAGGGATTGCCGGATGGCGGCTAGCGCCTAATCCGGCCTACACGTTTCTGCAACCTGTAGGCCTGATAAGCGTAGCGCCATCAGGCGCGCAAAAACAATCAGTACAGTTTTTTCGCGCACTCCATCCAGTCGCTTTTGAACGGACGCTTCATGTTTTCAATCGCATCAATGATGTCATGATGAACAAGCTGCTCGTTCTGGATACCGACACAACGACCGCCATGGCCTTCCAGCAGCAGGTCAATAGCATACGCGCCCATACGGGAAGCCAGAATGCGATCGTAAGGTACCGGGGAACCACCGCGCTGAATGTGGCCGAGCACCGTCGCACGCGTTTCACGGCCCGTTTCTTTTTCAATAAAGTGCGCCAGTTCGTCAACATCGCACATATGTTCGGTGATAGCGACGATAGCGTGTTTTTTCCCTTTCGCGATCCCGGCTTTGATTTCCGCCACCAGATCTTCGCGATTAAATTCAACTTCCGGCACCACGATAAACTCACAGCCACCAGCAATAGCCGCCGCCAACGTCAGGTCGCCGCAATAACGGCCCATCACCTCAACGATAGAGATACGCTGGTGAGAAGAGGAGGTGTCACGCAGACGGTCAATCGCTTCCACTACAGTGCCGAGAGCAGTGAAGTAGCCGATAGTGTAGTCGGTGCCTTTGATGTCGTTATCGATAGTGCCTGGCAGACCGATGCACGGGAAGCCCATTTCAGTCAGACGTTTTGCACCCATATAAGAACCGTCGCCGCCAATAACTACCAGCGCATCGATACCGCGTTTTTTCAGGTTTTCGATCGCGACAGCGCGAATATTTTCGTCACGGAATTCCGGGAAACGGGCAGAACCGAGGAAAGTACCGCCACGGTTGATCATGTCAGATACGCTGTAACGGTCAAGCTGCACCATACGATCTTCATACAGGCCCAGATAGCCGTCATAAATGCCCATGACTTCCAGCCCTTCCGTCAACGCTGCGCGCACAACACCGCGGATTGCCGCGTTCATGCCCGGCGCATCACCGCCGCTTGTCAACACACCGATTTTCTTAATCATGACTACCTCTGAACTTTGGAATGCAAAATGAAATCTATTGCCGGAAGCCGATTTCGCACTTCGAAACGATCCAACGAATATACAGATAGTATAACAATCCCTTCCTGCTGAATTGATTCAGGTCAGGCCAAATGGCGGTAATTTATACACAAAATGCTGGCCTGGCTCACTTTTTAACAATCAATTATACAAGCTCGAACTTCTTGCCTTCCGTGGGGACGACTGAACAGGGATCCTGATGAATAATGACATCTGAACCCGGAAAACGCCGCAAAATCGCCTGCTCTACCTGTTCAGCCACTAAATGCGCCTGAACGAGCGGCAGATTATCTTCCATTTCCAAATGAATCTGAATAAAGCGGGTCGGCCCTGACTGCCGCGTGCGGAGATCGTGCGCGCCGCTGACTCCCGGCCATGACGTCACGATATCAATAATTTCCTGTCGTTCCGCATCGGGCAGCGCGCGATCCAATAATGACTGCACCGCCTCATACCCCATACGCAACGCGCTATACAAAATATAGATGCCGATACCTAACGCAAACAGGGCATCCGCACGATGCCAACCGTACCAGGATAACCCCAGCGCGATAAGAATCGCTCCGTTCATCATAACATCAGACTGATAATGAAGCATATCCGCCCGTACCGCCTGACTTTGGGTCTTGCGTACCACCCAGCGCTGAAACGTGACCAGTATAATAGTGCATATCAGAGCGATGACGGTAACGCCAATCCCCACGCCAGGGTCGTTCATTGGCGTCGGCTTAATCAGATTCTGGATACTGGTCAAAAACAGAAACAACGCCGAACCGGAAATAAACATACTTTGCGCCAGCGCCGCCAGCGACTCCGCTTTACCGTGCCCAAACGTGTGTTCATCATCTGCGGGTTGCAGCGAATAACGCACGACCAACAAATTCGTCAATGACGCGGCAATATCCACCAGCGAGTCCACCAACGCCGCCAGAATACTCACCGATCCCGTATACCACCACGCAAAAATTTTGATCAAAAGTAACGCTGATGCCATCGCTGTTGCCGCGATAGCCGCCCGGCTAACCAGCCGTCCATAGGTTTGATTCATAAATACTCCCGCTATCTTCTGCCGGTAGTATAACGGATGGTTTAAAACAGTAAGCTAATAACAGAATGACAAACTGGAGATAAAAAAAACCCCCACATCATGTGGGGGAAGACAGGGATGGTGTCTATGGCAAGGAAAACAGGGTTGTTACTGGGAACGTGAGTTGCTACTACTCAATAATTTCAACGATGAACTTTTTTGCCATTGCGCCACGTCGCGCAGTTGCTCCATTCGTTGCTGATGCTTTTCATTCAAAACCGCTTGCTGCTCCGGCGTTAACAGGCGATACATCTGGTTACGCACGCGGGCCATTTCGACCTGGCGGGCAACCTGCTCTTGCGCCATTTTTTCTGCCTGAGCGCGCACAGCGCTTTCATCAAATTTTTCTGCGGTGACAAGCCGATGCATTGTCTCCATTTCGCTAACATTAACAGGAGGCTGTTCGTGCCTTGCCTGTTGCATAAGATCTCGCATCTGCTGACGCTGATGTTCGGTTAAACTTATGCCGTCAAACATATGATTTTGCGCGCTACGCTGCGTGGTCCCGTCACCGGGGTGCCAGTTATCGCTTGTAACAACTTCAGCTGCGTGGCTTAAAAAACTGAATGCCAGCGTTGAGGCCATAACAGCAGCGGTAACTTTGCGCATCGCTTGCTCCCAAAATCTTTTCTGTCGCGATTCAACGAGAGACAGTTTACGATTCGGGCTGCAAACATGCGTCAGGGGGTGTAAAACAACGTAAAGTCATGGATTAGCGACGCCTGATGACGTAATTTCTGCCTCGGAGGTACGTAAACAATGAATAAAATCCTGTTAGTTGATGATGACCGAGAGCTGACTTCCCTGTTAAAAGAGCTCCTCGAAATGGAAGGTTTTAATGTCCTGGTGGCCCACGACGGCGAGCAGGCGCTTGAGCTTTTGGATGACAGCATCGATTTACTTTTGCTTGACGTCATGATGCCGAAGAAAAACGGTATCGATACGTTGAAAGCGCTTCGCCAGACACACCAGACGCCTGTCATTATGCTGACCGCGCGCGGCAGCGAGCTGGATCGCGTTCTCGGCCTTGAGCTGGGCGCGGACGACTATTTGCCCAAACCGTTTAACGACCGCGAGCTGGTAGCGCGCATCAGGGCTATTTTGCGCCGTTCCCACTGGAGCGAACAGCAGCAGAGCAGCGACAACGGCTCGCCGACGCTGGAAGTCGATGCGCTAAGCCTTAATCCGGGCCGCCAGGAAGCCAGTTTCGATGGCCAAACGCTGGAGCTGACCGGTACGGAATTCACCCTGCTCTATTTGCTGGCGCAACACCTCGGCCAGGTAGTTTCCCGTGAACATTTAAGTCAGGAAGTGCTGGGCAAGCGCCTGACGCCGTTCGATCGCGCCATTGATATGCATATTTCTAACCTGCGCCGCAAACTGCCGGAACGCAAAGACGGTCACCCGTGGTTTAAAACATTGCGTGGTCGCGGCTATCTGATGGTTTCCGCTTCATGATAGGAAGTTTAACCGCGCGCATCTTCGCCATCTTCTGGTTGACGCTGGCGCTGGTGCTAATGCTGGTACTGATGTTGCCCAAGCTCGATTCACGCCAGATGACCGAGCTGCTGGACAGCGAGCAGCGCCAGGGATTGATGATAGAGCAACATGTAGAAGCTGAACTTGCGAACGATCCGCCCAACGACCTGATGTGGTGGCGTCGCCTGTTCCGCGCGATCGATAAGTGGGCGCCGCCTGGACAGCGGTTATTACTGGTGACCTCTGAAGGACGCGTGATCGGCGCTGAACGCAGCGAAATGCAGATCATTCGTAACTTCATTGGTCAGGCGGATAACGCCGATCATCCGCAGAAGAAAAAATATGGCCGCGTAGAGATGGTGGGGCCGTTCTCCGTTCGCGACGGAGAGGATAATTACCAGCTTTACCTGATTCGACCGGCCAGCAGTTCGCAATCCGATTTTATTAATCTGCTGTTTGACCGCCCGCTCCTGTTGCTCATTGTCACGATGCTGGTCAGTTCGCCGCTCTTACTATGGCTGGCATGGAGTCTGGCGAAACCGGCGCGTAAGTTGAAAAACGCGGCTGATGAAGTGGCGCAAGGCAACCTGCGTCAGCATCCGGAGCTGGAGGCGGGTCCGCAGGAGTTCCTCGCCGCTGGCGCCAGTTTTAACCAGATGGTGACGGCGCTGGAACGGATGATGACCTCGCAGCAGCGTTTGCTGTCAGATATCTCCCATGAGCTGCGAACGCCCCTTACGCGCCTGCAACTGGGTACCGCGCTGCTGCGTCGTCGTGGCGGCGAAAGCAAAGAGCTGGAGCGTATTGAAACCGAAGCGCAGCGTCTGGACAGCATGATCAATGACCTGCTGGTGATGTCGCGTAACCAACAGAAAAACGCGCTGGTCAGCGAAACGATGAAAGCCAATCAGCTATGGGGCGAAGTGCTGGATAACGCCGCCTTTGAAGCCGAACAGATGGGCAAGTCGTTAACGGTAAATTATCCGCCGGGGCCGTGGCCGCTCTATGGCAACCCAAACGCGCTGGAAAGCGCGCTGGAAAATATTGTTCGTAATGCGCTGCGCTATTCACATACGAAGATTGAAGTCGGCTTCTCGGTGGATAAAGACGGTATTACGATCACGGTCGATGACGACGGGCCGGGCGTCAGCCCTGAAGACCGCGAGCAGATCTTCCGTCCGTTCTATCGCACTGATGAGGCGCGCGACCGTGAATCCGGTGGTACTGGCCTGGGTCTGGCGATTGTCGAAAGCGCCATGCAGCAGCACCGCGGCTGGGTTAAGGCTGACGATAGCCCGCTCGGCGGGTTGCGGCTCACGCTGTGGCTACCGCTGTACAAGCGAACCTAAAAACCATCGGCCTGCGAATGCAGGCCGATTTTTTATCTCGCCGTCGAGATTTACCGGGAAATGTCTGGCGCTAAAATCCACTCGGCGCTGTCATTCCACACGTCCATCCGGGTAATTTTGCCATCGCGCACTTCGAAGCGGTCGATAAAGCGGTTATCGGCAAACGGGCGACCGTCGGGCCATTCGCCATACAACGTACCGTTGGAATAAATCACAACGTAATCATCATGCTGCACCGCATCAAACTCGCCCAGCGCCTTCTTCACCCACTTGTAGCGAGCGCCGTTAAACTGCGCGATATCTGCCGCGCCCGCCATCGCCCGGCCTCCGGTGAAGGTAATTTTCACCTCCGGGTGCATATACGTTGCGGCGCGTTCAGCATCAGGAATCATCGAGGCCACCAAAAATTCTTTTACGATCGCCACCGCATTTTCAGCTTCAGTCATAACCCTTCCTTTCATTTTGGCGGAGTTTTATCCCCCCACAGTCGTCTGGCGCTATCTTCAATTTTGCCGCTCAAACGACGCTTCTGCATGGTGCGGCTCCAGCTCGCCGACAGCCCGGCGGCGCTCAGCAGCCGATGATATTGTTCGTCATCAAACGGCATAGACCAGGCGATAACACCCGCTTCATGAATCGAGACATCGCTCAGACGCGACGCCAGTTCCAGCGGCGCATCGCTGGAGACTTTACCTGGCGCAATGACCCGATACAACCAGCCGGTTTTTCCGCTGTTCTGCATAAGGAGGGCCATGTCGCTGATGGCAAAGTGGAAATTAAGTTTAAAGCATGGAGAGCGCGGCTGAGTGACCTGGATCAACGCCTCGCCCCAGCGGTAGATATCGCCAATAAACACGTTGTGTTCGGTCATTCCGTCCGTCGACAGATTCTCGCCAAACGCCGGGGCGCAAAACAGCGTCGCCTGCTCGGGGAACTGGCGAATCCAATCAGCATAGTGTTCACGGGGGTAATGGCATAGCGCGCGGTCGGGGCCGCCGTGGATTTTCTTTTCGGCCTGCTGATCGCCTGCCAGACCCAGCTCGGTCAGCATGAGTTCGCCGTCGATTTGCACCTTGGCGATAGCGCTCGGGCGGCTGCCGTCATAGTCACGAATTTTGCCAATAAACACGTCAACCGGATAATGCATCTGCTGCTCCTTACGCGGATACAAAAAAAGCGAGTCATCAGACTCGCTTCTACAGACGTGCAATGCAAATTATTTTTTAGCGGCGAAACGCGCTGCTGCTTCGTCCCAGTTCACCACGTTCCAGAACTCTTTGATGTAGTCCGGGCGGCGGTTCTGGAATTTCAGATAGTAAGCGTGTTCCCACACGTCCAGACCCAGGATCGGGAAGCCGGAAGCGCCGGAAATGGCTTCACCCATCAGCGGGGAATCCTGGTTTGCGGTAGAAACCACAGCCAGTTTGTCACCTTTCAGCACCAGCCACGCCCAGCCGGAGCCGAAACGGGTTGCTGCTGCTTTTTCGAATTCAGCTTTGAAGTTGTCAACGGAACCGAAGTCACGCTCAATAGCCGCTTTCAGATCGCCCTGCAGAGTGGTGCCTTTTTTCAGCCCTTTCCAGAACAGGCTGTGGTTAGCGTGGCCGCCCGCGTTGTTACGCAGCACGGTTTTTTTGTCCGCTGGCACCTGGTCCAGTTTAGTAATCAGTTCTTCAACCGGCAGGTCAGCAAACTCAGGCAGGTTTTCCAGCGCCGCGTTAGCGTTGTTGACATAGGTTTGATGGTGTTTGGTGTGGTGAATCTCCATCGTCTGCTTATCGAAGTGCGGTTCCAGTGCATCATAAGCGTACGGCAGGGATGGCAGTGTATAACTCATAATCATCTCCATTATTGTCGAGCGGCACAGTGTTAACGCCGCGTAAGCAGTTGGTTCATTATAGTTAATTAAATGATATTGAAAATGATTATCAATGCCGTACTTTTTCCAGGGTTATAAACGTTACGGCATCCGCTGAAAAAAACCGTTTTTTACGCCTCCAACCGAAACCGTCTGTTGATGAATTCCTGGAAATCATGAAATGTGAAACAGGGTTTCAAAATCTTTCTTTTGGTGCCAGATTTTGTCAGCGGTGGCAAAATCAAGAAGGTTATAATTTCACCATGCAATTACATTCCCGGTAAATTATTACAATTGCGAGGGAATCATGAAGCAACCTGGTTTTATACGTCTGGCTACGTTGGCCTTACTCTCCACACTCTCTTTCTTCTCCCACGGCGAAACCATTTTGCGCCTGGCCTACGCTGAAAATAGCCAGCCGGTAAAAGATGCGTTGCACTTCCTGGGGCAGCAAGTTGAAGAGAAAACGGGCGGCGATATCAAAGTACAGTACTTCCCGGACGGACAGCTTGGCGGCGAGCGCGAACTGGTGGAGTTGACGCAGGTCGGCGTCGTCGACATCACTAAAGTGTCGTCTGGGCTAATGGAGAGTTTTTCGCCTGAGTACGGCGTGTTCTCACTTCCCTACCTGTTTGCCACCGTCGAGGAATACTACCGCGTAATGGATAACCCACAGGTGATGGAGCCTGTTTATCAGTCCACCGCCGCACAGGGGTTTGTCGGCGTAGGCTGGTATGATTCCGGCGCGCGTAATTTTTATATGAGCAAAGCGCCGGTTAAACGCATTGAGGATTTACGCGGGAAGAAGATCCGCGTCATGCAGAGTGAGACGGCGATCCAAACCCTCAAACTGCTGGGCGCTTCGCCCATCGCCATGAGTCAGGCGGAGGTCTATACCTCGTTACAACAAGGCATTCTCGACGGCGCGGAAAACAATGAGTTCGCTCTCACCATCGCCCGCCACGGTGAAGTCGCCCGTTATTACACCTACGATATGCACACTCGCATTCCCGATATCCTGCTAATGAGTACCCTCACGCTGGAAAAGCTGACGCCGGAACAGCAGCGCATCGTCGAAGCCGCCATCAAGGCGTCGATCGAATTTGAGAAAGCCGCATGGGACAAGGAAATAGAGAAAACCAGGCTGGCGGCGGTAAAAGATTTCAACGTTGAATTCTACGAGATCGACAAAAAGCCCTTCCAGAAGGCAGTACAGCCTATTTACGACGGTCTGAAAAACAAGCCGCGGCTTTACGGGCTGTATCAACGTATCCAGACAGCAAAAAATTAATCTAATCAGGAAATTAAGATGAACACATTCAGAAAAGGACTTGATTTATTGCTGGGCGCTATCTGTTGCCTGGTGCTGGCGATAATGGTTGGCATCGCCTGCTGGCAGGTGGTGAGCCGCTACATTCTGGGCGTTCCCAGCACCCTTACCGAAGAGATGCTGCGATTTCTCCTGGTGTGGGTATCAATGCTGGGCATGGCTTTTGTCGCCGGTCAGAAACAGCATATCAGCCTGACTCTCTTACTGGATAAAGTGTCGCCGACGATTCGCGGCTGGTGGGATATTATTCTGCAGGTCATTTTTATCGCGTTTTCCATTTGGGTATTGATTATCGGCGGCTTAAAGATTTCTGCGATTTCTATGCTGCAAATCTCCCCTGCGCTGGGCATTCCGATGGGGAAAATTTATTACGCACTCCCCTGCGCGGGCGTACTGATCATCCTCTATGGGCTGCTGAATATCGTTGACGCCCTGAAAGCTATCCATTCCGCCACGGATACCACTGAGCACACTCTGGAGAAATCACATGATTGACCCTATTTTTGCGTCCTGTACGCTAATTGCCGTCTTTGTTGTTTTACTGGCCATGGGCGCGCCTATCGGGATCTGCATCGTTATCGCCTCTTTCAGCACCATGATGCTGGTACTGCCTTTCGATATTTCGATGTTCGCCACCGCGCAAAAAATGTTCTCCAGCCTGGACAGTTTTGCCTTGCTGGCCGTGCCGTTCTTCGTTTTGTCCGGGGTGATCATGAATAGCGGGGGAATTGCCGCCCGACTGGTCAATTTTGCCAAACTGTTTACTGGCAAACTACCCGGCTCGCTCTCTTACACCAACATCGTCGGCAATATGATGTTCGGTGCAATTTCCGGATCGGCGATTGCCGCCTCAACCTCTATCGGCGGCGTGATGGTGCCGATGAGCGCGCGCGAAGGTTACGATCGCGGCTTTGCGGCCGCGGTGAATATCGCCTCCGCGCCGACGGGAATGTTAATTCCACCCACCACGGCTTTTATCCTTTATGCGCTGGCAAGCGGGGGAACATCGATTGCCGCTCTGTTCGCCGGCGGTCTGGTTGCGGGTGTGCTGTGGGGCGTTGGCTGTATGCTGGTCACGCTGGTGGTCGCTAAGCGTCGAAATTATCGGGTTTTCTTCACCGTCCAAAAAGGCATGGCGCTAAAAGTTGCCGTTGAGGCCATTCCCAGCCTGCTGCTGATCGTGATTATTGTCGGCGGCATTGTGCAGGGGATTTTCACCGCCATTGAAGCCTCCGCGATTGCCGTGGTGTATACGTTATTGCTGACGATGGTGTTTTACCGCACGCTGAAAATTAAGGATTTGCCTTCGATTTTGCTCCAGACAGTGGTAATGACCGGGGTCATCATGTTCCTGCTGGCAACCTCTTCGGCGATGTCCTTCTCGATGTCGATCACCAATATTCCTGCGGCGCTGAGCGATATGATCCTCGGTATTTCCGCCAATAAACTGGTTATCCTGTTAGTCATTACCGTCTTTTTGTTGATTATCGGCGCATTCATGGATATCGGTCCGGCCATTCTGATTTTTACGCCGATTCTGCTGCCGATCATGGCTAAACTGGGCGTCGATCCGGTGCATTTCGGCATTATCATGATCTATAACCTGGCGATTGGCACCATTACGCCGCCAGTTGGCAGTGGTTTATATGTCGGGGCGAGCGTCGGTAAGGTCAAAGTTGAGGAAGTGATTAAACCGTTGCTGCCTTTTTACGGCGCGATTATCGGCGTTCTGTTATTAATTACCTACATTCCGGAAATCACACTGTTCTTACCCCGTCTACTGGGCATCATGTAAGCGCATAGTTTCCTGCACATCTCGTTGCCGGATGGCGATTCGCGTCTTATCCGGCCAACGCGCGATAATAATTATCCGCAGGTAATCACCAGGTAAAAAAAACCGGCTACCTATAAAGTAGCCGGAAAAGGGAATAAATAATAAACAGGGATAATGATTAGAATGTGTAGCCTATACCCACGCGGAAACGGGTTTGTCTTTCATCGCTGTTGCTATTGACGGAAACATTACCTACCTCAACGAATGGCGACCATTGGTCAATAATATAGGCAGTTCTGAAGTTATATTCATAGTTATCTTTGCCGCCATCGTAAAGATCATATTTATCGGCTTTCTTATAAATTCCTTCGATTGTCCAGTCAAAGTTGTTCCATTTATAACCTGCCCAGACATCCATACGATTGATGGTATCATCATCCCGGATATCAGAAGAACGGCGTACATATTCAAAACGATAGCGCGCGCCAACCCACCAGCTTTCATTTAATGTCCACGTCGCGCGGAAGTAAGGCTTATAGGTAGAGTAACCATTGCCTGTTTCCAGCACAAAACCCGGTTGCCAGGCGACATCACCGGTTTTAAATTGGTAGCTTATCGTATATTCGTTGCCCTGTGTTTCCAGGTCATTAAACGCTTTATTGGTGTCATCCCCGCCTGATTTTGAGATAGCTTCTATCGCAAAACCAAAACCATTCGCAAACCGATGAGAAATATACGCACGGTCATAGTTAGCTTTACTGTCGTCAAGATATTCATGACGAACATCGACATATACTGCATGCGCATTTGTTACAACAAGAGGTAATAGTAAGAAAAGAGATTTTCTCATAACAGAATCCATTTAATTTAAAATTAAAACGTTGTTTTATGTCAGGCCGTTACAACCATAATACGCAATGTGAATGGCGACAATATAGGCAAAGATCTTTAATTTAAAATTGGGATAATGTTCAAAAAGCAAAATAAAATAAATGAAATTCATATTCGTCATATAAAATAAAAATCAAAACACCATCAACAACGCCAATATAGGGATTTCCCTATATTTATATTTCATTGATTCCTAACGTTAATTTCAATATATTTAAATTGTAAATACAAATAAAACAACTAAATAATTACTGTATAACTACCCTTTTATCAAACGGTAAGTCAGACTATTCCCATTATGTGAGCTCACGCAGCGTTTTCTTTGCATTGTTGCCAGCTAAGTCGTTTCGTGTCGTTATGATGAAGGTATTTTAGAAAACAAATATTACCCACTGATTTAAATAACATCCAGACGGCCACGATGCGCTCCGACTTTTTTAAAACGTGAAGTTAATCACTTCATTAACGTGCTGATTGCCAGAATACACCCAACGGCGGCAATCGTTATAAGGTTACCAGGCTGCGTAATTTTTAAACTCATGCAAACGGAAGGGGTATCCCGTCCATAAAAAATAATGAGGAACATGTCATGAGTAACGCGATTACGATGGGTATTTTCTGGCATTTGATAGGGGCGGCCAGTGCAGCCTGCTTCTATGCCCCGTTCAAGCAAGTGAAACAGTGGTCATGGGAAACCATGTGGTCAGTGGGCGGCATCGTCTCCTGGCTTATTCTGCCGTGGACAATTAGCGCTCTGTTACTGCCTGATTTCTGGGCCTATTATGGACAGTTTAACCTCTCCACCCTTTTACCGGTTTTTCTGTTCGGCGCCATGTGGGGCATCGGCAATATTAATTACGGTCTGACTATGCGTTATCTCGGGATGTCGATGGGTATCGGCATCGCTATTGGCATTACGCTTATCGTCGGCACGCTGATGACGCCTATCATCAACGGTAACTTCGATGTGTTAATCCATACCGAAGGGGGACGCATGACGCTACTTGGCGTTTTTGTCGCGCTGATCGGCGTCGGGATTGTGACGCGCGCCGGACAGTTAAAAGAACGCAAAATGGGCATTAAAGCGGAGGAGTTCAATCTGAAGAAAGGGCTTCTGCTGGCAGTGATGTGCGGTATTTTCTCGGCGGGGATGTCTTTTGCCATGAACGCCGCGAAACCGATGCATGAAGCTGCTGCCGCGCTTGGCGTTGACCCGCTCTATGTCGCGCTGCCGAGTTACGTGGTGATTATGGGCGGCGGCGCGCTGGTTAACCTCGGTTTCTGTTTTATCCGCCTGGCAAAAGTGCAAAATCTGTCGATAAAAGCCGACTTCTCGCTGGCAAGACCGTTGATTATCAGCAATATTCTGCTGTCCGCGCTTGGCGGTCTGATGTGGTATTTACAGTTCTTTTTTTATGCTTGGGGTCACGCGCGCATTCCCGCGCAATATGACTACATGAGCTGGATGCTGCACATGAGCTTCTATGTGCTGTGCGGGGGGCTTGTCGGTCTGGTGCTAAAAGAGTGGAAAAATGCTGGCCGCCGTCCCGTTGCCGTATTAAGCCTCGGCTGCGTGGTAATTATTATCGCGGCGAATATTGTCGGTTTAGGCATGGCCAGTTAATCGCTTTGATTACTGAGATGACGCCATTGGCTCGGCGTCATCCCGGTTTCCCGCGTGAACACCACTGAAAAATAATTGCTATCTTCAAAACCGCACTGCATCGAAATCTCGCTAATCATCAGCGGGCTATGCTGAAGCAGATACTGCGCGTGGCAAATACGGACCTGGCGTAAATATTGATTAATCGTCATCCCGGTTTGGGCGCGAAACTGCTGCCGCAGCACCCGTTCGCTGCATTGTTCCTGCTGGCAAAACGCATCCAGCGCAAAGGGACGCTCAAGGCTATTAGCCAAAGCGGTAATTAATTTATCCAACAGGGTTTCTCTGGAGGTTGCCGGAAGATCGTCGGTCGCATAGCGATGCCGTTTTAACGTCATCACCAGTTGACCAAACAGCAATTCCGCCATCTCATTCGCCAGCGGATCGCGTCCATTACTCTCATGTTCAAGCTGGTTAATGACCTGCCGCGCCTGATTCATTCCCATACTGCCCAGCCGCCAGTGAGGATGCCACTGCGCTCCCTGAAAGCCGGGAATCATCGCCTGCCAGTTTACATTGAGTTTCAAACGCTCCGGGCAGTAAATGATATTTTGCAGCACCAGATCGTTAACGGAGGTATAGGAGTGTTTGTCTTCAGCACGAATGTAAAACAGATCGCCGCGGGTAATTCTGTATGGGCGCTCATTAAGAACGTGTAGGCCATTGCCCCGCCAGACCATCACCAGTTCACAAAACTCATGCGTATGTTCCGCAAAAACATCCTGTGGATAGCGATCGGCAACCGTAACGGCCTGCTGCTCATCAGTAAAAAAATCTTTTTTCAAAAGGATTAACTGATTTGCCACCGCAGCACCTCATGTTGAATGCTTGCCGGATGGCGCTACGCTTATTCTGTCTACCGCTCGCCGCCGTAGGCCAGGTAAGGCGCAGCCGCCATCCGGTATTAAAGGGTATAATTATCAGCATATTGGCGACGAAAACGTTGATAGCGTTCGCGTTACTGGATTATCGCATCGCGTCCCTGGCGGATATCCCGCGGCGACCAGTTAAATTCTCGGCGAAACAGAGTCGAAAAGTGGTTACTGTCGCCAAAACCGCAGCGGTACGCAATTTCTGTCACGCTATGATCGCTATGGCGCAATAAATGCCGGGCTTTGATCAAACGCAGGCGATTAAGATAACGTTGCGGCGTCAGCCCGGTATGCTGTTTAAGCTGACGATGCAGCGTACGTAGCGACAGCGAAAACTGTTCAGCTACCGCCTCCCAGCAGACCTCCTCCGCAAAATGGTCTTCCAGCCATGCCATCAGTTGGTTGAGTTTGGCGTCGTTATTGGTCGCGCCTTCCATCAGGCTACTGCGGCGCAACAACACCAGTAGTTGCATAAACAAAATTTCGCGATTCGCCACCGCAGGCGCATCCATGCTGTCTCCGGCGCGCTCCATCAGACCGACCAACTGGCGCACCTGCTGCAACACACTCTGATTCACCCGCCAGTGAGAAGGATAGTAACCATCCTGCTCCTGCGGCAGCAATTGATCCAGCCCCGCCAGGAATTGGAAAGCGTCCGGCGAACGCCACAGTACATTCGTCAGGCATAGGTTGTCGGTATGTTCATATAAATGCCGGTCGTGATCGCGAACAAAACACACGGTACCGCCGCTGATGGTATACGGCTGCCCGTTGAATACATGAATGCCCGTACCGTGTTCCACAATCACGATTTCATGAAAATCATGATGATGTTCAGGGAAAGCGGCTTGCGGCAGACGGGGTTCAATCGCCACGGGCGCTTTACCTGATGGAAAAAAATCCACGCTATGCAGTACGGTCATGGTTGCTTCCTCCTGAATTCAACATGTCCGAATAGTAATTAAGGGCTATCGGCCTCACCTTAAATTTTTGACGCTAAAGCGCGCAAACATGGTCTTTTTTTCAAGAAAAGGCGGGAAAAAGCGGGAAATGCGGACGACATCACACCGGCCTATTAGTAGAAACTGTGAACGCTATCACGTTCATCTTTGCCTTGTTGCCAGCGGCTCATTTTCCTGTCAGTAACGAGAAGGTAGGTCTTTGAGGGCTTTTTTAGACTGTGCGCAATGACTCTAAGAAGGACCTGATTATGACTTTTCGCCATTGTGTCGCGGTTGATCTCGGCGCATCCAGCGGGCGCGTGATGCTGGCGCGTTACGACAGCAAACACCGTACCCTGACGCTACGTGAAATTCACCGTTTTGTGAACTGCCTACAAAAAACAGACGGGTTTGACACCTGGGACATCGACAGTCTGGAAAAGGATATCCGTCTTGGTCTGAAGAAAGTCTGCAATGAAGGCATTCTTATCGACAGCATCGGCATCGACACCTGGGGCGTCGATTATGTCCTGCTGGATAAACAAGGTCAGCGTGTCGGCCTGCCGGTCTCCTACCGCGATAACCGTACCACGGGCATCATGCCGCAAGCGCTGGTCCAGATCGGCAAAAGCGAAATCTATCGCCGCAGCGGGATTCAGTTTCTGCCGTTTAACACCATCTATCAGCTACGCGCGCTGACGAAACAACAGCCTGAGTTAACGGCGCAGGTCGCTCATGCGCTGCTGATGCCCGATTATTTCAGCTACCGCCTGACCGGTGAAATGAACTGGGAATACACCAACGCCACGACCACCCAGTTGGTCAATATCAATACCGATGACTGGGACGAGACCCTGCTGGCGTGGACTGGCGCGAAAAAGAGCTGGTTCGGTCGCCCCTCGCACCCTGGCAATGTTATCGGCGACTGGATTTGCCCGCAGGGCAACCGTATTCCGGTGGTAGCCGTCGCCAGCCACGATACCGCCAGCGCCGTTATTGCCTCTCCGCTGGCAAATAAACATAGCGCTTACCTGTCTTCAGGCACCTGGTCGTTGATGGGTTTTGAAAGCAAAATGCCCTACACCACCGACAACGCGCTGGCTGCCAATATCACCAACGAAGGCGGCGCGGAAGGGCGTTATCGGGTACTGAAAAACATTATGGGTTTGTGGCTGCTCCAGCGTGTGCTGAAAGAACGGCGCATTACCGATCTGCCTGCGCTTATCGCCCAAACAGAAGCGCTGCCGGCCTGCCGTTTCCTGATTAACCCGAATGACGATCGCTTTATCAATCCTGACGATATGAGCGCCGAAATCCAGGCCGCCTGTCGCGAGACCGACCAGCCCGTTCCCGTCAGCGATGCCGAACTGGCGCGCTGCATTTTCGACAGTCTGGCGCTGTTGTATGCCGACATTCTGCACGAACTGGCAAATCTGCGCGGCGAAAAATTTACCCAACTGCATATTGTCGGCGGCGGATGCCAAAACGCGCTACTCAACCAGTTGTGCGCCGATGCATGTGGCATTCGCGTGATGGCCGGGCCGGTTGAAGCCTCCACCCTTGGCAATATTGGTATTCAGCTTATGACCCTCGACGAATTAAACAACGTCGATGACTTCCGTCAGGTCGTCAGCGCTAACTACGACCTGACAACCTATATCCCTAATCCTGATAGTGAAATTGCCCGCCACGTTGCGCAGTTTCAACCCAAACGACAGACAAAGGAGCTTTGCGCATGACCACTCAACTGGAACAAGCCTGGGAACTGGCAAAACAACGTTTCGCCGCAGTAGGTATTGATGTCGAGGAGGCGCTGCGCCAGCTCGATCGCCTGCCGGTTTCCATGCACTGCTGGCAGGGCGACGATGTTGCCGGATTCGAGAACCCGGAAGGTTCGTTGACGGGCGGAATTCAGTCGACCGGCAACTATCCGGGCAAAGCGCGTAACGCCACCGAACTGCGCGCCGATCTGGAACAGGCGCTGCGTCTGATCCCAGGACCAAAACGGCTGAACCTGCACGCCATTTACCTTGAGTCGGATGCGCCGGTTGCCCGCGACCAGATCAAACCGGAGCATTTTAAAAACTGGGTGGAGTGGGCGAAAGCGAACCGGCTGGGGCTGGATTTCAACCCCACCTGTTTTTCTCATCCACTGAGCGCTGACGGTTTTACCCTCTCTCATCCCGACGCGAAAATTCGCCAGTTCTGGATCGATCACTGCAAAGCCAGCCGCCGCGTCTCGGCATACTTTGGTGAGCAGCTCGGTACGCCGTCGGTGATGAACATCTGGATTCCGGACGGCATGAAAGACATTACCGTCGACCGTTTAGCCCCGCGCCAGCGCCTGCTGGAAGCGCTGGATGAGGTCATTAGCGAGAAATTCGACCCGGCGCACCACATCGACGCCGTTGAGAGCAAACTGTTTGGCATCGGCGCGGAAAGCTACACCGTCGGCTCCAATGAGTTCTACATGGGCTACGCCACCAGCCGTCAGACCGCGCTGTGCCTGGATGCGGGCCACTTCCATCCCACTGAAGTGATTTCCGACAAAATTTCCGCCGCCATGCTCTACGTGCCACGGCTGCTGCTGCACGTCAGCCGCCCGGTACGCTGGGATAGCGACCACGTGGTGCTCCTGGACGATGAAACCCAGGCAATTGCCAGCGAAATCGTCCGTCATAACCTGTTCGACCGTGTGCATATCGGTCTGGATTTCTTCGACGCCTCTATCAACCGTGTCGCCGCGTGGGTTATCGGTACCCGCAACATGAAAAAAGCGCTGCTGCGCGCTCTGCTGGAACCCACAGATCAACTGCGTCAGCTTGAGGCCAGCGGCGATTACACCGCGCGTCTGGCGCTGCTGGAAGAGCAGAAATCTCTGCCGTGGCAGGCCGTCTGGGAAATGTATTGCCAGCGTCACGACACGCCGGCTGGCAGCCAGTGGCTGGACAGCGTTCGCGCCTACGAAAAAGAGATCCTGAGCAAACGTAGCTGACTGCGACACCTGATCTGTAGGCCGGATAAGACGCCCGCGTCACCATCCGGCAATAAATGAAACACGATTGCCGGATGGCGCTGCGCTTATCCGGCCTACGTAAGACCCGAATAACCTTCGGGCAATAAATGGGAACACGAACATGCAAAATATTACCGATTCCTGGTTTGTCCAGGGCATGATTAAAGCCACGTCTGATGCGTGGCTGAAAGGGTGGGACGAACGTAATGGCGGTAACCTGACGCTGCGTCTGGATGAAACCGATATCGCGCCTTTTGCGGCTAATTTCCACGAAAAACCGCGCTATATCGCGCTAAGTCAACCCATGCCGCTGCTGGCGAATACGCCGTTTATCGTTACCGGTTCCGGCAAATTCTTCCGCAACGTGCAGCTCGATCCGGCAGCCAATTTAGGCGTGGTCAAAATCGACAGCGACGGCGCAGGCTACCACATTCTGTGGGGCTTAACCCACGACGCGGTCCCCACCTCTGAACTCCCGGCGCATTTCCTCTCCCACTGCGAACGCATCAAAGCCACCCACGGCAAAGACCGCGTCATTATGCATTGCCATGCGACTAACCTGATCGCCCTCACCTACGTACTGGAAAACAACACTGCGCTGATCACCCGCAAACTGTGGGAAGGCAGCACCGAATGCCTGGTGGTATTCCCGGACGGTGTCGGCATTCTGCCGTGGATGGTGCCAGGCACCGATGAAATCGGCCAGGCCACCGCGCAAGAAATGCAGAAACATTCGCTGGTACTGTGGCCGTTCCACGGCGTGTTCGGAAGCGGACCTACGCTGGATGAAACCTTCGGTTTGATAGATACCGCAGAGAAATCCGCTGAGGTATTAGTCAAAATCTATTCGATGGGCGGTATGAAGCAGACCATCACGCGCGAAGAACTGGTCGCACTCGGCAAACGTTTTGGTGTGACACCGCTGGCCAGCGCCGTAGATCTGTACTGATACCTCCCAACTCAACGCCGGATGCGGCTTTGCCTTATCCGGCCTACAGGTCGGTGCGCATTTTACCGTAGGCCCGATAAGCGTAGCGCCATCGGGCAACAGGGAATCTTTTTAAGGAGAATAGTGATGAGCTTTATGTTGGCACTGCCAAAAATTAGCCTGCATGGCGCTGGAGCGATTGCCGATATGGTGAACCTCGTGGCGAATAAGCAATGGGGCAAAGCGCTGATCGTTACCGATGGTCAACTGGTAAAGCTGGGCCTGCTGGATAGCCTGTTTAGCGCACTGGATGAACATCAAATGTCTTACCACCTGTTTGATGAGGTGTTCCCAAACCCGACAGAAGAGCTGGTGCAGAAAGGTTTTGCGGCGTATCAGAGCGCAGAATGTGACTACATTATCGCCTTCGGCGGCGGCAGCCCGATCGATACCGCTAAAGCGGTGAAAATTCTGACCGCCAACCCAGGTCCATCTACCGCCTACTCCGGCGTCGGCAAAGTGAAAAACGCCGGCGTACCGCTGGTAGCGATTAATACTACGGCAGGTACCGCGGCCGAGATGACCAGCAACGCGGTGATTATCGACTCTGCCCGTAAGGTCAAAGAGGTGATCATCGACCCGAATATCATCCCGGATATTGCCGTGGATGACGCCAGCGTCATGCTGGAAATCCCGGCGTCTGTGACCGCCGCAACCGGCATGGATGCCCTGACCCATGCGGTGGAAGCCTATGTCTCCGTTGGCGCGCATCCGCTCACCGACGCTAACGCGCTGGAAGCGATTCGCTTAATCAATTTGTGGCTACCGAAAGCGGTTGACGATGGCCATAACCTCGAAGCCCGTGAGCAAATGGCATTCGGCCAGTACCTGGCGGGTATGGCGTTCAACAGCGCTGGTTTGGGGCTGGTTCACGCGCTGGCGCACCAGCCGGGCGCAACCCACAATCTGCCGCACGGCGTCTGCAACGCTATCCTGCTGCCAATTGTCGAGAACTTTAACCGTCCGCACGCCGTCGCGCGTTTTGCCCGCATCGCACAGGCGATGGGCGTGGAGACGCGCGGTATGTCTGACGAAGCCGCAAGTCAGGAAGCGATTAACGCTATCCGTACGCTGAGCAAACGCGTCGGCATTCCAGACGGTTTCAGCACGTTGGGCGTCACAAAAGAAGATATCGAAGGCTGGCTGGATAAAGCCCTCGCCGACCCGTGCGCGCCGTGTAACCCGCGCACCGCCAGCCGCGATGAAGTTCGCGAGCTGTACCTGGAGGCGTTATGATCCGCAAAGCCTTTGTGATGCAGGTAAATGCCGACGCGCACGAGGAGTATCAGCGTCGTCATAACCCAATCTGGCCGGAGCTGGAAGCCGTATTAAAATCTCACGGCGCGCATCACTACGCGATTTATCTCGATCAGGAGCGCAATCTGCTGTTCGCCACCGTTGAGATTGAATCCGAGGAACGCTGGAACGCCGTTGCCAGCACCGACGTTTGCCAGCGTTGGTGGAAACATATGCGTGACGTTATGCCCGCGAATCCGGATAACAGCCCGGTCAGCGCAGAGCTAAAAGAGGTGTTCTATCTGCAGTAAGTCGTGTGCCCGGTGGCGCAAGCTTACCGGGCCTACAGTTTTATTTTTTGTCGGCCGGATAAGGCGGTTACGCCGCCATCCGGCAATTTCAATTCTGCTCCGCTACCAGGATAGCCTGTGTATCCGGTTCCAGCGCTTTAAAGATATGCGCCTGGTCGCCGGGATAACAAATGTAATCGCCCTCCGCCAGCTCTTCCGGCGCCTCGGTTAAGCCGACGAGGGCTTTTCCCTGCGTAACAATAATATGTTCCACCGACCCCGGCGGATGCGGGTGAGAGATCCGGTCGGCCCCCGGCTGCGTCAACAGCAGATAGATATCACGCCGCGCGCCGGGCGGACACGCCGCCAGTAATATCGCCTGATAATGCGCCTGCTCCGCCACCACTTTGGTGCCTTCTCCGCGGCGAATCACCTGCGTTTTTTGTACCTGCGGCTCCAGCAGCCTGGCAAAGGGAATGTCGAGCGCGACGCATAGCGACCATAACGTCTCCAGGCTGGGGTTGCCGTTCCCTGCTTCCAGTTGTGAAAGCGTAGATTTAGCGATGCCTGCGCGCCGCGCAATCTCCGCCAGCGACAGTCCGGTTCGCTGGCGTTCGCGTACCAGACTTCTGGCAATGACGCTAATAGGTTGTGTCATAAAGCATCCAACGTTCACTATAACGAACGAAATGTTCGTCTTGTAAAGCAAATCTGTTCCGTTCATTATAATGAAAATTCGTTCGATATGACTAAAGAAGATGAAACACTATTTTTCCTGTCTCAAAGGAGACACGATAAAAGCGATATTTTTAGTGTGCCTGGCCGTGGGCGTCGTCGGCATGTCCTATGGCTCACTGGCGATGGCCTACGGTTTCCCACTGTGGGTGCCGTTTGTCCTCTCTATTTTTGTACTGGCGGGCGCGTCCGAATTTATGTTTATCGGCATTGTTGCCAGCGGCGGCAATCCGTTAGCGGCGGCGGCGGCAGGACTGCTGGTGAATGCGCGCCACGTGCCGTTTGGCGTAACGGTGCGCGATTTGGTTGGCACCCGCGCCGCCAGCTTTTTCGGCTGCCATATTATGAATGATGAGAGCGTGGTGTTCGGCCTGTCGCAAAAAACCCCCGAACAACGTAAAGCCGCCTACTGGCTATGCGGTCTGGGCGTCGCCCTATTCTGGCCGATTGGCACACTGATTGGCGCGGGTGTCGGCAAACTGCTCCCTGCCCCAGAAACCATCGGTCTGGATGCCGTATTCCCGGCAATCTTACTGGCGCTGGTGATCCCGGCGTTTAAAAACCGCACCACATTGATTCGTGGTTGCAGCGGCGCCGCGCTGTCGCTTGCCGCCGTTCCCTTTGTGGCGGCCGGATTGCCGGTGTTGCTTTCGCTGCTTGGCCTACTGGCGAGGAAAAAATAATGGGCAATATGACGCTATTTATTATCGGTATTGCTCTTTTGTCTGCGGGAACCTATTTGATGCGCCTCGGCGGCGCGAAACTTGGCAGCCGTCTGGCGCTGTCTGAGCGTTCACAGGCGCTGCTCTCGGATGCGGCAACGGTGCTGCTATTCTCCGTCGCGCTGGCGACCACCTTTTACGAAGGCGAACATTTTGCCGGAATGGCGCGCGTATTGGGCGTCGCCTTCGCCGTATTTTTAGCCTGGCGTAAAATGCCGCTTATTGTGGTGATTATCGCCGCTGCGGTAGTGACAGCACTGCTGCGGCTGGCAGGTATTAATTAACGTCTTACAGAACAGTTGGGCGTGACCCCCTATAAACGATGAAGGCTGGGCCGCCCTATGCTGAAGTGGCTCAGAATTTTCGCATCAGGCGGGATAAATGCTTTCCATATAAATGCCGATCCTCAATTACACTACCAGTACCTTCCAGCGTGACGTCAACATCTTATGATAGCTTCAGATTACTGGTTTTTCTAATAGCTCTCTTTAGTTAATGTTTACGTCAGCTATTTTTACGGATATTGCCTGATGAAGAATACATAAACGAAAAAAGCGCCTGATCGGCGCTTTTTATTGGCGTTATAGCGTAATTTTATAGGCGCTTGCGCCAGCCTGCACGCAGTTAATGCGCCATCACTCAACGCAGGCGGTTATAATCATCCACCATCTCGTTATAACTTCTCAACGACGCCGGATAAGAATCCGCAACCATCCATCCTGTTGCAGGGTCCTGCACCCGTTTCTTTTCAAAATCAGAATACTCAACATTGTCTCTGATGCGACGAATATATTTTTTAGCTTGTAGCTGATAATCAGCCGCAGAGCTGATGAAAGAAGAATTACGGCCATCAGTATTCACTTCTTTCAATTGCGCAATCATTGTTTCCAGTTCCGCGACTTTTTTCATCATCGCTTCGGCATCAAAGGTATCGGCAGAAATAACCTTGTTGATCTGCTTTGCCGAAATCATGACAGCCAGAGAATAATAGTTAAATGTTTTACCTTCCGATTCTTCTATTTTCTTCAACTGTGTCAATTGCCGTTTGTCATTTATTTCCTGAATAGCCTCATGATATTTTTCCGAGACGGGTTTAAAATCCTCGATATTCTTCAGTAATGTCTGATGCAGCGCCTTACCTTTAGCAAAGGCATCATCTTTATAGTTTTCCTGGGTATAATATTTTTCCATTTCGTTAATGGTATTACCCAGCGCGGCGGCGCTATCAATATAGCTAACGGCAACGCCATCAATAGGCTCAAGTAATGGCGTTAAGGCGGCCACCTGTTTCATCTCTTTCTGGCAATTCGTTATGTAAGACTCCGTAATACCATAAATGCCATAAACCAGACTCTCTTTCCCTGTCGGACCTTTTTTAAAGTCTTTCACCCAATCCGCGTAACGCGCCAGACTGTGCTGAACGGGCAATTGAAGTTTATTAAAACAATCGATATAGACATCCATTTTTTCACTATAAACTTCTTCAGCGTCAACCTCCGGCTGAGCTGGCGTTTCTGGCTTCGCCGCCGGGGGCTGAGTTGCCGTTTCTGGCTTCGCTGCTGAGAGCTGCGCTGGACTTTCGTCAGATTGCGTTTCCGGCGTCTGAGAAGGCGCTGGCGTCGCAGGCTGACTGCTGGTGGCCGACGTCGCCTCGGTTTTAACATTATTGTCATCACATCCTGTTGCGCCCAGGGTCATTAGCGCAATGATTATCGCTGAGGATAATAAATTCCTTTTCATTTAATTGCCTTTTGTATATTTACGTTGAGGTTCTCTTATTTTAACGAAAATATGGCCTCGCCACTACACGTCATTCCGTTATTAAGAGAGGCTGTAAAATCCAGAAAATATATATTTCATATACCATCATTCTACATAAAATATATATTAAATTAATAATATATATTTTACGCAAATGTAGAGGGTACTATTTTAGTCTGCGATTAACCGCTGCGGATGGGTATAAATCGTCGCCCGACCCGGCTTACAGAACCCCACCAGCGTAAGATTACACCGTTCAGCGACGTCAACCGCGAGCGTGGTGGCAGCAGAAACCGCAAACAAAATTTCCACACCGCACATCGCCGACTTCTGCACCATTTCGTAACTCGCACGACTGGAAACCAGCGCCGCGCCTTGCCGCCATTCCTCACCCTCCGTGGCGCGGCGACCGAGCAGTTTATCCAGCGCAACGTGGCGTCCGACATCTTCATGGCCCCCCGCCAGTTCACCCGACGGCATGACCCACGCCGCAGCGTGCGTACACCCCGTCAGCTTACCCGTCGGTTGAAAATCATTCAGATGTTTTAACGCGCGATCAAGGTTACCGAGATTAAACGTTTGGCTAAACGGCAGCGGTTGCACCGGCTTACCGATGTCATTGAGCTGTTCCACGCCACATACGCCGCAACCGGTGCGTCCGGCCAGCGCGCGACGACGCGCTTTCAGCCCCATAAATCGACGGCTGGAAAGATCAATCTGCACTTCAAGTCCGTTACAGGACGGTACAACGTCCATGCCATAGATTTCACGCGGGCTGTCAATGATCCCTTCCGACAGAGAAAACCCCATTGCAAAATGCGTCAGATCTTTCGGAGAGGCCATCATAACGACATGCGAAATGCCGTTATACACCAGTGCCACTGGCACTTCCTCGGCAACATCATCAAGTTGGGGGGACTGCAAATCCTCGCGTTTCCAGAGAGTCAACTGGCGTGAGGTTGTGAAATCAGTCACATTTAGGACTTCTTCAGACAGTATATTGTTCACTTTCTTTTAACCATATAAGAACACACACACCAACATTATGGTATTCTGTTACAACTCCTCCCGGATGGAGGAAAATTTATCCAATTCTGAACCTTTGCGGGCCCGTCCGCAAAGAAAAATAACAACCACTCCCTGAGCGTTTCAGATAGAGAAATGTGAAAGAGAAGTGACAATGTCGAAACAAGGAGCAAACCATGCAGGTCAGCAGAAGGCAGTTCTTTAAGATCTGCGCTGGCGGTATGGCAGGCACCACGGCGGCGGCACTGGGCTTCGCGCCCGGCGTAGCGCTAGCGGAAACACGGCAATATAAACTGCTGCGCACCCGCGAAACCCGTAACACCTGCACCTACTGTTCCGTTGGCTGCGGGCTGTTGATGTACAGCCTCGGCGACGGTGCGAAAAACGCCAAAGCATCTATTTTCCATATCGAAGGGGACCCGGATCATCCGGTAAGCCGTGGCGCGCTGTGCCCGAAAGGGGCCGGTCTGGTGGACTTTATCCACTCTGAAAGCCGCCTGAAATTCCCGCAATACCGCGCGCCGGGTTCAGATAAGTGGCAACAAATCAGTTGGGAAGAAGCGTTTGACCGCATCGCTAAACTGATGAAGGAAGATCGCGACGCCAACTATCAGGCGCAGAACGCCGAAGGCGTTACCGTTAACCGCTGGCTCACCACCGGGATGCTGTGCGCTTCCGCATCCAGTAACGAGACGGGTTATTTAACGCAAAAATTCTCCCGCGCGCTGGGTATGCTCGCGGTCGACAACCAGGCGCGTGTCTGACACGGACCAACGGTAGCAAGTCTTGCTCCAACATTTGGTCGCGGTGCGATGACCAACCACTGGGTCGACATCAAGAACGCCAACCTCGTCGTGGTGATGGGCGGTAACGCCGCAGAAGCTCACCCGGTCGGGTTCCGCTGGGCGATGGAAGCCAAAATTCACAACGGCGCGAAGCTGATTGTGATCGATCCGCGCTTTACGCGTACCGCGTCGGTGGCCGATTTCTATGCGCCAATACGCTCTGGTACTGACATTGCCTTCTTGTCAGGCGTGATGCTGTATCTGCTGACCAACGAAAAATACAACCGTGAATACACCGAGGCCTATACCAATGCCAGCCTGATCGTGCGTGAAGATTTTGGCTTCGATGATGGTCTGTTCACCGGCTACGACGCAGACAAGCGGCAGTACGATAAAACCAGTTGGCACTATGAGCTGGACGAAAACGGTTTTGCCAAACGCGATACGACACTGCAACACCCGCGCTGTGTCTGGAATCTGTTGAAACAGCATGTCTCACGCTATACGCCGGACGTGGTAGAAAATATCTGCGGTACGCCGAAAGCGGACTTCCTGAAAGTGTGCGAGTACATTGCAGAAACCAGCGCAAAAGATAAAACCGCGTCGTTCCTGTACGCGCTGGGCTGGACGCAGCATTCCATCGGCGCGCAGAACATCCGTACTATGGCGATGATCCAGCTTCTGCTCGGTAACATGGGGATGGCGGGCGGCGGCGTTAACGCCCTGCGCGGTCACTCCAACATTCAGGGACTGACCGACTTAGGACTGCTGTCGCAAAGTCTGCCGGGCTACCTGACGCTGCCGAGCGAAAAACAGACCGACCTGCAAACCTATCTGGCTGCCAATACGCCGAAGCCATTGTTGAAGGATCAGGTCAACTACTGGGGCAACTATCCGAAATTCTTCGTCTCAATGATGAAGGCCTTCTTTGGTGATAAAGCGACAGCGGAAAATAGCTGGGGCTTTGACTGGCTACCGAAGTGGGACAAAGGGTACGACGTGTTGCAGTACTTCGAGATGATGAAACAGGGCAAGGTCAACGGCTATATCTGCCAGGGCTTTAACCCGGTGGCCTCATTCCCGAACAAAAACAAAGTGGTCGCGTCGCTTTCCAAACTGAAGTACCTGGTGACTATCGATCCGCTCAACACCGAAACGTCCACCTTCTGGCAAAACCACGGTGAGTCGAACGACGTTGATCCCGCAAAAATCCAGACCGAAGTGTTCCGTCTGCCTTCCACCTGTTTTGCCGAGGAAAATGGTTCCATCGTTAACTCAGGTCGCTGGTTACAGTGGCACTGGAAGGGCGCGGACGCCCCGGGAATTGCCATGACCGACGGCGAAATCCTCGCCGGTATCTTCTTACGCCTGCGTAAGATGTACTCTGAACAGGGCGGCGCCAACCCGGAACAGGTGTTGAATATGACCTGGAACTACACCAAACCATACGAACCCGCCTCTGAAGAAGTGGCGATGGAAAGTAACGGTAAAGCGCTGGCCGATCTTATCGACCCGGCAACCGGCGCGGTGGTGGTGAAGAAAGGTCAACAGCTCAGTTCGTTCGCGCAACTGCGCGATGACGGTACGACGTCCAGCGGCTGCTGGATTTTCGCCGGTAGCTGGACGCCGGAAGGCAACATGATGGCGCGTCGTGATAACGCCGACCCGTCTGGTCTCGGCAACACGCTGGGCTGGGCATGGGCATGGCCGCTTAACCGCCGCATCCTCTATAACCGCGCCTCCGCCGATCCGCAGGGTAATCCCTGGGACCCGAAACGTCAGCTACTGAAATGGGAAGGCGGAAAATGGGCCGGATGGGATATTCCGGACTACAGCGCCGCCGCGCCCGGCAGCGACGTCGGACCGTTTATCATGCAGCCGGAAGGGATGGGTCGCCTGTTTGCTATCGATAAGATGGCGGAAGGGCCGTTCCCGGAACACTACGAACCGTTTGAAACGCCGCTGGGCACTAACCCGCTGCACCCGAACGTTATCTCTAACCCTGCCGCCCGTATCTTTAAAGACGATGCCGACGCGCTGGGTAAAGCGGATAAGTTCCCGTATGTCGGAACTACTTACCGTCTGACCGAGCACTTCCACTACTGGACCAAGCACGCGTTGCTTAACGCTATCGCCCAGCCGGAACAGTTTGTGGAAATTGGCGAGAAGCTGGCGAATAAGCTCGGCATCGCGCATGGCGACACCGTGAAGGTCTCCTCGAACCGCGGCTATATCAAAGCCAAAGCGGTGGTGACCAAGCGTATTCGCACGCTGAAAGCGGACGGCAAGGATATCGATACCATCGGTATTCCTATTCACTGGGGCTACGAAGGCGTGGCGAAAAAAGGCTTTATCGCCAATACGTTAACGCCTTTCGTCGGTGATGCGAACACGCAAACGCCGGAGTTTAAATCCTTCCTTGTGAACGTGGAAAAGGTGTAACGGAGACGACCTATGGCTTATCAATCGCAAGACATCATTCGTCGTTCCGCCACTAACGGTTTCACCCCCGCGCCCCAGGCGCGGGACCACCAGGAAGAGGTGGCGAAACTCATCGACGTCACCACCTGTATCGGCTGTAAAGCGTGTCAGGTGGCGTGCTCCGAGTGGAACGACATCCGTGATGAAGTGGGCAATAACGTCGGGGTGTATGACAACCCGGCTGATTTGACCGCGAAATCCTGGACGGTAATGCGCTTCTCGGAAGTGGAACAGAACGACAAACTGGAATGGCTGATCCGTAAGGATGGCTGTATGCACTGCGCCGATCCCGGCTGCCTGAAGGCCTGTCCGGCGGAAGGGGCAATCATTCAGTACGCTAACGGTATTGTCGACTTCCAGTCCGAGCAGTGTATCGGCTGCGGCTACTGTATCGCTGGCTGCCCGTTCAACGTGCCGCGCCTCAACCCGGAAGACAACCGCGTCTATAAATGTACGCTGTGCGTCGACCGCGTGACCGTGGGGCAAGAACCGGCCTGCGTGAAGACCTGTCCAACCGGCGCCATTCATTTTGGCTCGAAAGAGGATATGAAAACGCTGGCGGGCGAGCGGGTGGCGGAACTCAAAACCCGTGGTTATGACAACGCGGGTCTGTACGATCCGGCGAGCGTAGGCGGTACGCATGTCATGTACGTGCTGCATCATGCTGACAAGCCGAATCTGTATCACGGTCTGCCGGAGAACCCGGAAATCAGCGAAACCGTTAAGTTCTGGAAAGGCGTCTGGAAACCGCTCGCCGCGTTCGGTTTTGCCGCGACCTTTGCCGCCAGCGTCTTCCACTATGTCGGCGTCGGCCCGAACCGTGCGGAAGAGGAAGATGACAACCTGCATGAAGAGAAAGACGAGGTGCGCAAATGAAACGACGTGACACCATCGTGCGCTATACGGCGCCGGAACGCATCAACCACTGGATCGTCGCCTTCTGCTTCGTGCTGGCGGCGGTGAGCGGGCTGGGCTTTTTATTCCCATCCTTCAACTGGTTGATGCATATCCTGGGCACCCCACAACTGGCGCGAATTCTGCACCCGTTTGTGGGCGTGGTTATGTTTGCCTCGTTCATCATCATGTTTTTCCGTTATTGGCACCACAATCTAATCAATCGGGATGATATCTTTTGGGCGAAGAATATTCGTAAGATCGTCGTCAACGAGGAAGTGGGTGACACCGGGCGTTATAACTTCGGTCAGAAATGCGTATTCTGGGCGGCGATTATCTTCCTGGTGCTGCTGCTGGTAAGCGGGGTAATTATCTGGCGTCCGTACTTTGCGCCTGCTTTCTCAATCCCGGTGATCCGATTCGCGTTAATGTTGCATTCTTTTGCCGCAGTAGCGTTAATTGTGGTTATCATGGTGCATATCTACGCCGCCCTTTGGGTGAAAGGCACCATTACCGCGATGGTGGAAGGCTGGGTAACCCGGTCGTGGGCGAAGAAACATCACCCACGCTGGTACCGAGAAGTCCGCAAGACAACGGAAAAAGAAACTGAATGAGTATTCGCATAATCCCGCAAGATGAGCTGGGGTCGAGCGAGAAACGTACGGCGGATATGATTCCGCCGTTATTGTTCCCCCGACTCAAAAACGTCTACAACCGCCGCGCCGAACGTCTGCGCGAGCTGGCTGAAAATAACCCGCTGGGCGATTACCTGCGCTTTGCCGCGCTTATCGCGCACGCGCAGGAAGTGGTGCTGTACGACCATCCGCTGGAGATGGATCTGACCGCACGTATTAAAGAAGCGAACGACCAGGGCAAGCCGCCGCTGGATATCCACGTGCTGCCGCGTGATAAACACTGGCAAAAACTGCTGCATTCGTTGATTGCCGAGCTAAAACCCGAGATGAGCGGCCCCGCGCTGGCGGTGATTGAGAACCTGGAGAAAGCCTCAGAGCAGGAGCTGGAGCAGATGGCCAGCGCGCTGTTTGCCTCGGATTTTGCCTCCGTCAGCAGCGATAAAGCCCCGTTTATCTGGGCCGCGCTCTCCCTTTACTGGGCGCAAATGGCCAGCTTGATCCCAGGCAAAGCCCGCGCGGAATACGGTGAAGCGCGCCAGTATTGCCCGGTGTGCGGTTCGATGCCGGTCTCCAGCATGGTGCAGATCGGCACCACGCAGGGGCTGCGTTATCTGCACTGTAACCTGTGCGAAACCGAATGGCACGTCGTGCGCGTAAAATGCAGTAACTGCGAACAGAGCCGCGACTTACACTACTGGTCGCTGGAAAATGAGCAGGCTGCGGTGAAAGCCGAAAGCTGCGGCGATTGCGGGACTTACCTGAAGATTCTGTATCAGGAAAAAGACCCGAAAGTAGAAGCAGTGGCCGACGACCTCGCTTCGCTGGTGCTGGACGCGCGCATGGAACAGGAGGGCTTCGCCCGCAGCTCCATCAACCCGTTCCTGTTCCCGGGGGAAGGGGAATAAGTTCTCTGGTATACCGGCTAGCAATCTACGTTAGCCGGATCATTGCTCAATAACGCAATGCTTGTATAACGTTTCTCGGGTCGTTGGCAATGGCGCGAAGTAACGCTTTGGCTGGCCCTGTCGGTGAACGTCTTCCTTGCTCCCAGTTGCGCAGCGTATCCACGTTGACCGAAATCAGTTCTGCAAACTTAGATTGCGACAACCCAGATGCCTGCCGTATTTCTTTAATCTTCATTGCATCAATATGAAAGGTACGAGAAGGCTCACGGGTCCCTTCAATGATTTCATTCATTTGAGACATACTTTGAGTTAATCGCTCAAATAACACTTTATCCATCTACCACCTCTCATTCAGCATACGAAGCACCGCTTTTTCCTGCGGCGTGAGATCATCTTTAATGCCTTTTTGATAAATCAGAAGCAAGCGAATCTCATACCGTTAACTACGGTGAAAATAGATAATTCGCACGCCACTACGCTTTCCTTTGCCTCGCGCTCCCCAGCGCATTTTTCTCAGGCCGCCCGTTTCCTGAATGACATCACCACAATCTGGATGCTGAGCCATAAAAACCTGAAGCTTATGGTATTCATCATCATCGAGCAGTTTTTTAACATCTTCAGTAAAGAGTTCCGTTTCTATAAATTGCATATTCCATACGCCATTGGCTTATAGTAGTGAAAATAATCTATACGTCAATGGCGTATAGCATCATCATTTCACAGTACAAAAATTAAAAACCCAGCGCCAACCGCATTCCATTTTTTGCGAACCTCTATCCAGAATCATCATCCCCTCGTTTCACCACTTTCCATCCCCAACGAACCAGGTTATAAACTGTACATATATACAGTCAAAGGAGCGTTATATGCCACTGGAAAAAGGAATTGCCGAACTGGTCGCTGGGTTTATCGCCGCGGGCCGCCCCTCTTCACGAGAGCAGAATATTGATGACCGGAGAGCGGGCTATATTGCCAGCACGACGCTGGCGGGTGAGAAAGAAATTCGGGTGAGTTCGGAAGATATCGTGCTGGAAGGGATGACATTTCGCGTCGTTTCGCCGCCAAACGCATCCGGTTCTCTACCCTGTATCCTCTACTATCACGGCGGCTGTTTTGTTAGCGGCGGCTTTCTGACTCATGACCCCCAGCTACGGCAACTGGCCTGGAAAAGCGGCTGTAAGGTGATTGCCATTCAGTATCGCCTTGCGCCAGAGCACACCTTCCCTGCGGCTCATGACGACGCTGAACGCGGGGCCAATATCGTCCATCAATACGCGGAGCAGTTAGGCATCGATCGTGAACGTATCACGCTTGCTGGCGACAGCGCAGGCGGGCACCTGGCATTGGTCAGCGCGCTACGCCTGAAATCCACCGCCCACTGGTCTCCGGCGAAGCTGCTGTTGATCTACCCGATGCTTGACGCTACTGCCAGTTTCCCCAGCTATGCCAGCAACGGGCAAGACTACATCATCACCCGCGATACGCTGTTATCGGGTTTCGAAATGTATCTCCAGGATACCGACCTCCGCCACCCGGAAGCCAGTCCGATATGGCGTGAAGATTTTGCCGGTTTACCGCCGGTGCATATCCTCACCGCAGAGTTCGACCCACTGCGCGATGAGGGCGAGGCCCTGTATCAACGGTTCCAGGAACAGGGTGTGGAATGCACTTGCCAGCGCTATCTCGGTGTCATCCATGGCTTTTTCCAGCTCGGAGGCGTGAGCCAGGCGGCACGAAGCGCCATGCGAGATGTGGCCTGGCGTGTTGTAAGTCCATCAACAGGCAAAATGACCTAAAATTCAATTTTGTTTTCAACTTGAAAACTGGATAACGTTGCGCTAAATTGTTTTCAGGTTGAAAACTTTGTAATGGAACTACATTGTGCATGTTATCAGCCGAAAACCGTTCAATGAAGCGATGCTCATGTATCCAAACCATGAGCTTGCCCTCACTGAGTTGCTGAATGTTCTGGAGAAAAAAACATTCACTCAGCCTGAAGAGATAAAGCGGTATATTCCTTCACTGGATAATTTTAAGTACAGAGATAAATGGTGGGTGATTGATGTTTCTGGTAACAGCCTGAGACTCATTTCCTACATAGATTTCAGGTTACATAAGATATTTGTGAAACATATCGTTTCCCATGCCGAATATGACAAACTGACCGCATATTATCGGGGTAATAAAGAATGAGAACTCATCGTCAGATGGATGCAACCAGCGCAAAAAAGATCGTTGATACCTTCAGCGATGCGGTAAAAAGCGTCCCACTGATGGGGGAAGACCGAAATGACAATGAGTATCGCAGGGCACTAGCGCTAGTGGAGTTTCTGGTCGACCACGACGATCTTGAAAACCCACTATTTGAATTGCTCTGTGCCCGAATCAGTGAATACGAAAAACATGCGCCGGAATTCAAAGCACTCAACCAACACCTGGAGAAAACGCCCCCTGGCGTTTCAGTATTGCGAACGCTCATGGATCAATACGGTCTCAAAGCAGCAGATCTTGCCAACGAACTTGGTTCTAAATCGAACGTCAGCAACATCTTAAATGGCCGCAGAGCACTAACGGTTAATCATATTAAAGCGCTTACACAACGCTTTAAACTACCAGCGGATGCCTTCATCGAGTAGTTGGATATGTCCAGCTACTCCTCCTCGTTGCCGCCCTCTTCATACGGGCCGAACGGTTTCGCGGGTAGTACGATATAAATGCCTTCGAAAATTGCCCCAGCGGTCTCGCCGCCCAACAGTTCAACCTGCAACTGGACACGCGCTTTTTTACCCCGCGCCAGCCTGTCCAAATCACCGCTTAGCGACCCCAAATCAGCCACGGCGTTTGGCTTTCCGCTAATCGGTTTACTGTAGCGAATATGGGCGTCAGCAAGAATAATCGTCCCGCCCAGGTGGCGTTCACGGAGCATCAGCCAGATAAGTCCCCATCCGGTCAGCGTCGCCAGGGAGAACAGGCTGCCGGCAAACACCGTGTGATGCGGATTTTGATTACCGGTTTCCGGCATCGTGGTAATAAATTTTTGCCCGGTGTACTGCTGAATGCGCACCCCCATCTTTTCGCTCAATGGAATGTGCTCATACCAGGCCTGCTGAAGCTGCCCGCACCAGTCGCCGCGATGCAGGATATCATCCAGCGATGCTACCGGTTTAATCATCAGAAAATGGCGGATTGGCGTAGTTGTGGGCGTAGTAATCTCCCCCTGATTGACAAACCCGAGTTTGGCAAAGAACTCAACCGCATCTTCGCGCGCGCTGCAGGTGACGCGCTTAACGCCTTCCTGGCGGGCGACAGACTCCAGGGTCATCGCCATTAATGTCCCCAGCCCTTTATCCTGTACCGAGGGATGTACAGCCATAAAACGGATAGACGCCTCGTTATCTGCATTGATATACAGGCGGCCCACTGCAACTAAATTTCCTTCTTCGTCCACCACCATTTGATGGTGCGCCAACGCATCCCAGCCATCCCGTTCCGACCCTTTCGGCTGGTGCAGCGGTTTACGCAGCATCTCCCAGCGAAACTGGTAGTAACGTTCTAATTCTTCTTCTGTTTGCGGAACTCGAAGGTGATACATAGCCGTACTCTCTCTTGTTATCCGCGGCCACGCCGGAAGCTGACTCATACCTGGAGCCAGAATGTCACGGGACCGTCATTAACCAGCTCAACCTGCATATCGGCAGCGAAGCGTCCGGTTTGCGTGTTTATCGCCTGCTGGCGGCAGCGTTCGACAAAATATTCATAAAGCGCCTGCGCGCGATCCGGCGCAGCCCCGCCGGAAAAGCTTGGTCGCATACCGCGCTCGGTATCTGCCGCCAGCGTAAACTGCGACACCACCAGCACGCTGCCGCCAGCCTGTTGTACATTCAGATTCATCTTGCCGTCAGCATCGCTGAAGATACGGTATCCCAGCACGCGCTCGCACAGACGATTCGCTTTTTGTTCGTCATCTTCTTTTTCGACACCCAATAACACCAAAAGTCCTGGGCCGATTTCACCCGTCACCTCATCCTCCACGGTGACGCTGGCACGGGTTACGCGTTGAATTAATGCAATCATGGTTGGTCAGCTTCTTCTTGTTCTGCGGCTTGTTTGAGTTTTCGGTATTCCCCGAGAGTGACAGTTATTTCTGCGCCAAGCAAGACTATACACCAGGTCCAGTATACCCAGACAAACAGGATAGGGATCACTGCCAGTACGCCATAAATGAGCTGATATGACGGGAACATGGTGATATAAAGCGCGAAACCTTTCTTTCCGGCCTCGAACAGCAACGCTGCGACAAACGCGCCGACAAGGGCGTCACGGTTCGGTACGCGAGTTGTTGGGACAATACTGTAAAGTAACCAGAATGAGATCCACGAGAGCAGCAGCGGAAGGATGCGCAATACATTGTCGATGACCGTATTCAGATCGCTGGCCCAGCGTAAAGAAAGCAGGTAGGAGCTGATTGCCAGGCTGGCGCCAGCGAGAAGCGGGCCGAGCGTGAGGATCATCCAGTACACCGCAAAAGAGTACACTTTTGGCCGTGTGCGTTTGCTGCGCCAGATAGTGTTTAAGGCGCTATCAATGGCGTACATCAACAGCAATGCCGTCACAATCAGTCCACAGGCGCCCACCGCCGTCATTTTGTTGGAGTTAGCGACAAACTGCTCAATATAGCGCTGAATCACGTCTCCGGTGGCTGGCATAAAGTTAGCAAAAATAAAATGGCGTAACTGAATGCTGACATCAGAAAACATCGGAAAAGCAGCGAAAAGGGCAAAAACGACGGCAATAAGCGGTACTAAGGAGAGTAATGAGACATAGGCGAGATTTCCCGCCAGAGTCGTCATATTATCCTCATCGATACGCTGCCATAATAGCTTGAGCCAGGCCCGAACAGGGCGCGTATGGCGTCCAGCTTTTTGGTGAACGGTTTTTAGCATAACAGCTTCGCGAAGTAGTCAGGGATGGTGGCTTTATCCTTCACCAGAATGCTGGTGATCCCCAACTGGTTGGCCCCTTCTATATTATCGGCATTGTCGTCGAAAAAGACCGCATCGGCAGCGGAAAAACCTTCTTTCTGCAGGACGTGCTGATAAATACGCGCTTCCGGCTTACGCATTCCCAAATCCTGCGATAAATAGATATGGTCGGCGGCAGCGCGCACCTCCGGATATTCTTCCGGCCAGAAGTGGGTATGCAGTCGGTTAGTATTGGATAGCACCACCACGCGATGCCCCTGCTCGCGCAGTTTATGCATGATAGCAATCACTTCGGGCCGTAATCCGACAAATACCGCCTGCCAGCCGTGCGCGAATTGTTCATAACTGAGCGATAACGCCATTTCATGACAGAAAGCTTCAACAAACGCTTCGTCCGTTATCTCACCGCGTTCATGTTGGTGAAAAGTCTCGCCCATCGTAAATTTTTGCTTCAGCGAAGCCAGCGGTACTCGACTCAGATCGCTCCACACACCTAATACGCGGTTAAAGTCGATGTCGACAATCACATTACCTAAATCAAAGATGTAGAGCATGTCATTCTCCTTGCTAACCGGGGATGAATAACTGTAGCGGGAAAGGAGAAGTTTGACTATGTATCCCTTTATAAATCAATTAACAAAAAGACAATAGAAACGCAGACGATGCCCAATATCGCCTGCATCACAGCGCCGTTTTATTGGCCGGATAAAGCGCTGACGCAACCCTCCGGCGCAAGGGCGCTTGTCACGCTGAAACGGCGTCGTCCAGCGAAGGACTCACCTGAACCACTTCGATTTGCTGGGATTGAAGTAAATTCTGTAATGCCGGACCGGGATACTCGTCCGTAAACAGAGCGGTAATCTGTGACACATTGCCGATCTCAACCGCCGCAGAAGCATGGTATTTCGTATGATCGGCGGCCAGCAAAATATGTCGCGAGTGGGCCATCATGGTTTTCACTACGCTGGCTTCGTTGACATCAAACTCCAGTAACGCGCCATCGCTCTCTATCGCGCCTACGCTGGTGACGAGATAGTCCGCCCGGAACCCCGCGACAAACGCCGCCGCGGATGGCCCGATAATGCCGCTATTATGCGGGCGCAGCGTGCCGCCAGGCACCATCACTTCAAAACGAGGGTTATTATAAAGAATGTGCGCGACGCGCAGGCTATTGGTGATAATGCGCAGATGATTATGGTTGAGCAGCGCGCGCGCCACCTGCTCAACCGTCGTTCCAATCGTGATAAATATCGTGGAGCCATCCGGAATATAGTCAGCCACGGCTTCCGCAATGGCTTTTTTCTCTTGCGTCCAGGAGACCTCTCGCTGCTCAAAGGCGGTATTGACCACACTGGACGCTCTGCCAGCGCCGCCGTGATGACGCGTAATCAGCCCCTGCTCGCTTAATTTACGAATATCGCGGCGAACCGTCTGGGTAGAGACCTCCAACAAACTGGCTAACTCATCGATATTCATATAGCCGCGCTCATCAATTAGCATTAACAGCCGATCGTGTCGCGGATTACCGGTCAGTTCGGTAAGACTCATGAGCATTCCTCTAAAAGCTTCCTACTGCTCATATTATACAAAAAGTGACAAGAAAGATCGGGTTTGCTCACAATCAGGGATACCCGCCCGGCCACCCGGGCGCGTACACTTCAGCGCGGCAACGCCGCTGGCGAATCTGACAGCCTCTTCAATGGCGTATCCGCTTGCCAGGCCAAATGCCAGTGCGCCATGAAAAACATCGCCCGCGCCGGTAGTATCCACCGCCTCCACGGTAAAACCCGGTTGGTGGCGTACCGCCGCTTTTTCCAACCAGTTGCAGCCTTCACTGCCTCGCGTGACATAGACATGTCCATTTGTGAGCATTTGTGCTTTTTTTAGCGCATCAATGGCTTCGCTCATCCCCGTCAGGCGTGCCAGCCCTGGCTCGGAGAAGGCGGCGTGGTCGCTTAACGCCACCAGCTCGCTAATATCCTGCGGCGTAATATCGCCATCAAGAACAGTCATGACGCCAGCCTGACGCGCCAGCGTAAACGCCTGTTTTGCGCCGTCATGCCAGCGCACATCCGCCAACACCACATCCCACTGCGAAAAATCGATGTCGTTAAGCCAGTCGGCGTCAGGTAATAAATCCGGGCTGGGATAATTAACGATAATCCGCTCTCCTTTGGCATCCACCATAATCGCTGACTGCGACGACATGGCCTGCGTGTAGCGGCGGGTATAGCGCGTATTTACCCCCAGGGATTCCAGTTCCGCCAGCAGGCTGTTTCCGGTGTCGTCATCGCCCACACGGCCAATAAAGTCCACCTGCGCGCCCAATTTCGCCGCAGCCACGGCAGCGGTCGCCGCAGGCCCGCCGCCCACTTCCGTATAGCGCTTCGCCACATATTTACCCCCTTCTGTCGGTAATCCTTCCACGTAATAGATGCGATCCATCACGGTAATACCTACACAAGCAATACGAACCATGGTCATTCCTCAAGCATTTTCGATGTGCTCATTTTAATTTCACGAAATGTTTAAAAAGTGACGGCTGTCAATTTTTTGACCATAAATTACAAATACGATCACAAACAGACAGAAAAAGGCTCATTAATGACAAAAAATGACACCACCGTGTTCAGGAGAACGATATGGCAGTTATAGCATTTATCGGGTTGGGACAGATGGGCTCTCCTATGGCGAGCAATCTGCTAAAGCAGGGCCATCAACTCAGCGTCTTCGATGTTAATCCCGACGCCGTACAGCGTCTGGTAGACAAAGGCGCGCAACCTGCAAGCAGCCCGGCTCAGGCAACCATCGGCGCTGAATTTGTTATCACCATGCTCCCGAACGGCGATCTGGTTCGTTCCGTTTTGTTTGGCGAGCAAGGCGTTTGTGAAACTCTTTCCCGTGAAGCGCTGGTCATTGATATGTCCACTATTCATCCGTTGCAAACCGATAAGCTGATTGCCGACATGCAGAGCAAAGGGTTCAGCATGATGGATGTACCGGTAGGCCGGACATCCGACAACGCGATTACCGGCACATTGTTGCTGCTGGCAGGCGGTACGGCGGAGCAAGTAGAGCGCGCTACCCCTGTTCTGATGGCGATGGGTAATGAGCTGGTCAACACCGGCGGCCCGGGAATGGGTATTCGCGTAAAACTGATCAACAACTACATGAGTATTGCGCTAAATGCGCTCTCCGCCGAAGCCGCCGTGCTGTGTGAAGCGCTGGGGCTTTCCTTCGACGTGGCTTTAAAAGTGATGAGCGGCACTGCCGCAGGCAAAGGGCATTTCACCACCACCTGGCCGAATAAAGTGATGAAAGGGGATCTGTCTCCCGCCTTCATGATCGATCTGGCGCACAAAGATCTTGGCATCGCGTTGGATGTCGCCAATCAACTGCACGTACCGATGCCGCTCGGCGCCGCCTCCCGTGAAGTTTATAACCTGGCGCGGGCCGCAGGCCGCGGTCGGGAAGACTGGAGCGCCATCCTGGAACAGGTGCGCATCAGCGCCGGGCTGACCGCCAACGTAAAAAAGTAACGACTGTATAAAGGAAAATTGAATGAACAACTACACCATCAAAGACATTACGCGAGCGTCCGGCGGGTTTGCCATGCTGGCTGTCGATCAGCGCGAGGCGATGCGTTTAATGTTTGCTGCTGCTGGTGCAAAAACACCCGTTGCCGATAGCGTGCTGACGGATTTCAAAGTGAATGCGGCGAAAATTCTTTCCCCGTATGCCTCTGCCGTTCTGCTGGATCAGCAGTTCTGTTATCGCCAGGCCGTAGAACAAAACGCGGTCGCTAAAAGCTGCGCCATGATCGTCGCGGCGGATGATTTCATCCCGGGCAACGGTATTCCCGTTGATAACGTGGTCATTGATAAAAAAATTAATGCGCAGGCGGTAAAACGGGATGGCGCGAAAGCCTTAAAACTGTTGGTGCTGTGGCGCAGCGACGAAGACGCGCAGCAGCGTCTGGATATGGTCAAGGAATTCAATGAATTATGTCACTCCAATGGTTTGCTGAGCATTATCGAACCGGTTGTACGTCCGCCGCGCTGCGGCGACAAGTTCGATCGCGAGCAGGCGATTATCGATGCGGCCAAAGAGCTGGGCGACAGCGGCGCCGATCTTTACAAAGTTGAAATGCCGCTCTACGGCAAAGGCGCGCGTTCCGATCTTCTTACCGCCTCACAACGCCTGAATGGGCATATCAATATGCCGTGGGTCATCCTCTCTTCCGGTGTGGACGAAAAACTGTTCCCTCGCGCGGTCAGGGTCGCCATGGAAGCTGGCGCATCCGGGTTCCTGGCGGGACGCGCGGTCTGGTCATCAGTGATTGGTCTACCGGATACCGAGCTGATGCTACGTGATGTTTCCGCGCCTAAGTTGCAACGTCTGGGCGAGATCGTCGATGAAATGATGGCGAAACGTCGTTAATACGAGGATGAAAGAATGAAATGGTTTAACACGTTGAGCCACAACCGCTGGCTGGAGCAGGAAACCGACCGCATCTTTAATTTCGGTAAAAACGCCGTGGTGCCGACAGGCTTCGGCTGGCTGGGAAATAAAGGGCAAATTAAAGAAGAGATGGGCACCCATCTTTGGATCACGGCGCGTATGTTGCACGTTTATTCCGTGGCGGCGTCGATGGGCCGACCGGGCGCTTATGATCTGGTCGATCATGGTATCAAAGCCATGAACGGCGCGCTGCGCGACAAAAAATACGGCGGCTGGTATGCCTGCGTTAACGATCAGGGCGTGGTGGATGCCTCTAAACAGGGTTATCAACACTTCTTCGCCTTGCTGGGCGCAGCCAGCGCCGTCACGACCGGGCATCCTGAAGCCAGGAAATTGCTGGATTACACCATAGAAGTGATTGAGAAATACTTCTGGAGTGAAGAAGAGCAGATGTGCCTGGAGTCCTGGGATGAAGCCTTCAGCAAAACCGAAGACTACCGTGGCGGCAACGCCAATATGCACGCCGTCGAAGCGTTCCTGATTGTTTATGACGTTACCCATGACAAAAAATGGCTGGATCGCGCGCTGCGTATCGCGTCGGTAATTATTCATGATGTGGCGCGCAACGGTGATTACCGTGTCAATGAACACTTCGATTCACAGTGGAACCCTATCCGCGACTACAACAAAGATAATCCTGCCCACCGTTTTCGCGCCTACGGCGGTACGCCAGGTCACTGGATTGAGTGGGGCCGTCTGATGCTCCATCTCCATGCTGCGCTGGAGGCCCGCTTCGAAACGCCGCCCGCCTGGCTGTTGGAGGATGCGAAAGGTCTGTTCCATGCCACTATCCGCGACGCCTGGGCGCCAGATGGCGCAGACGGCTTTGTCTACTCAGTCGACTGGGACGGTAAACCTATCGTACGTGAACGCGTGCGCTGGCCGATTGTGGAAGCGATGGGGACAGCCTACGCCCTCTACACCCTGACGGGCGATAGCCAGTATGAAGAGTGGTATCAGAAATGGTGGGACTACTGCATTAAGTACCTGATGGACTATGAAAATGGTTCCTGGTGGCAAGAGCTGGACGCCGATAACAAAGTGACCACCAAAGTGTGGGACGGCAAGCAAGATATTTACCATCTGCTGCACTGTCTGGTCATTCCTCGTCTGCCACTGGCGCCGGGCCTGGCTCCAGCGGTCGCGGCGGGTCTCCTGGATATCAACGCGAAATAGGTCATGAGGATGGCAGCCATGCACAGCGGTGGAAAAACTATTCAGCTTAATGCGGGCCATTACCAGGCGAAAATCGTCACGGTTGGCGCAGGTCTGGCGGAACTGACCCATCATGGACGCCATGTGGTCATCCCGCATAAACCGGAAGAAATACCCATGGCGCATCTGGGGAAAGTATTGATTCCCTGGCCCAATCGCGTGACAAATGGCTGCTACTCCTATAACGGCAAGGTTTTCCAGCTTGCCGTTAACGACCCGGTTTCGCAGACCGCCATTCACGGTCTGTTAGCCTGGCGAGACTGGCAGATTAATTATCAGTCGGCGACGGAAGCGTCGCTAACGATTTTTCTGCCGCCCTCTTACGGCTATCCCTTTGCGTTGATATCGGAAGTGATTTATCGGTTAGATGCCGCCAGTGGGCTGCGCGTATTGATTCGTACGCAAAACATTGGCGATGAATCAGCCCCTTATGGCGCGGGCGCACATCCTTATTTGACTTGTAATCTACAAAGCATCGATAGCTGTGTATTAACACTGCCTGCAAGCGAAGAATTGCCCGCAGGCAGGGATTTTTCCGCATCATGCCTGCTCGGCGAAACGCGCCTTGATCATGCGGTTAAGACCGCGACTACCCCGGCTGAGTGGGAGGTCAGACTTACCAGCCCAACGCAGAACATGTCTACATTTTTACGCAGCAATCAACCCTGGCTACAGATCTATACCGGCGAAAAACTCAGCCGAAAAGGTCTCGCGGTAGAGCCTATGAGCTGCCCGCCCGATGCATTTAATTCCGGGATCGCACTGATTCATCTTGCCCCAAAAGCGATCCATCAACTGCATTTTTCCATCGGCTGTGACTAGCCCAAATGGATTACCGAATTACCCTACATTCACGGAGATTACAATGAATTCTCTACCACAACGGTCAACCGATTTTGAACTGACAACATCACAGGATGGTTTTGCACTTAGCTGGCAGCAGCGCCTGATTTTACGCCACAGCACCGAAAATCCCTGTCTGTGGATTGGCACGGGCGTTGCCGACATTGACATGTTTCGCGGCAACTTCAGCATCAAAGACAAACTTAACGAAAAGATTGCATTAACGGAGGCTACGGTCAGCGAGCTACCCGACGGCTGGCTGGTACAATTCAGCCGTGGCGCAACAATTAGCGCCACCCTTCGCATCTCCGCCGATGAGGCGGGACGCCTGACGTTGGATCTGCAAAACGACGACCTGCACCATAACCGTATCTGGTTACGCCTCGCAGCTAATCCAGACGACCATATCTACGGCTGCGGCGAACAGTTCTCTTATTTCGATTTGCGCGGCAAGCCGTTCCCGCTGTGGACCAGCGAACAGGGCGTTGGCCGTAATAAAACCAGCTATGTCACCTGGCAGGCAGACTGTAAAGAGAATGCCGGCGGCGACTATTACTGGACCTTCTTCCCGCAACCGACCTTTGTCAGCACGCAGAAGTATTACTGCCACGTCGATAATAGCTGCTATATGAATTTCGACTTCAGCGCGCCGGAGTATCACGAACTGGCGCTGTGGGAAGATAAAACTACGCTGCGTTTTGAGTGTGCCGACACCTACATCGCCCTGCTGGAAAAACTGACTGCGCTGTTAGGCCGCCAGCCGGAGCTGCCGGACTGGGTTTACGACGGCGTCACGCTAGGCATTCAGGGCGGTACGGAAGTTTGCCAGCAAAAACTGGATACCATGCGCAACGCAGGCGTAAAAGTGAACGGTATTTGGGCGCAGGACTGGTCCGGTATCCGCATGACCTCCTTTGGCAAGCGCGTGATGTGGAACTGGAAGTGGAATAGCGACAACTATCCGCAACTGGATAGCCGGATCAAACAGTGGAAAGAAGAAGGCGTCCAGTTCCTCTCTTATATCAACCCATACGTCGCCAGTGATAAAGACCTCTGCGCTGAGGCGGCGAAACACGGCTATCTGGCGAAAGACGCCACGGGCGGCGACTATCTGGTCGAGTTTGGCGAATTCTATGGCGGCGTGGTCGATCTGACCAATCCTGAAGCTTACGACTGGTTCAAAGACGTCATCAAAAAGAACATGATCGCGCTCGGCTGCAGCGGCTGGATGGCGGATTTCGGCGAATATCTGCCGACCGACACGTATCTGCACAACGGCGTCAGCGCCGAGATCATGCATAACGCCTGGCCTGCGCTGTGGGCGAAATGTAACTACGAAGCGCTACAGGAGACCGGCAAACTCGGCGAGATCCTGTTCTTTATGCGTGCGGGTTACACCGGCAGTCAGAAATATTCCACCATGATGTGGGCAGGTGACCAGAACGTTGACTGGAGCCTTGATGATGGTCTGGCCTCTGTAGTGCCTGCGGCATTGTCGCTGGCGATGACCGGCCATGGTCTGCATCACAGCGATATCGGCGGCTACACCACCCTGTTTGACATGAAACGCAGCAAAGAGTTGCTGCTGCGCTGGTGCGATTTCAGCGCCTTTACGCCGATGATGCGCACCCATGAAGGCAACCGCCCCGGCGATAACTGGCAGTTCGACGGCGACGCGGAAACTATTGCCCACTTTGCCCGCATGACCACCGTCTTTACCACGCTGAAACCGTATCTCAAGCAGGCGGTGGCGCAAAACGCGGCTACCGGTCTGCCGGTCATGCGTCCGCTATTCCTGCACTACGAGAACGATGCCGCAACCTACACCCTGAAATACCAATATCTGCTCGGTCAGGATCTGCTGGTCGCGCCGGTTCACGAGCAGGGGTGTTGCGACTGGACGCTGTACCTGCCGGAAGATCACTGGGTGAATATCTGGACCGGCGAAGTTCACCACGGCGGTGAAATTACCGTGGATGCGCCCATTGGCAAACCGCCGGTCTTCTATCGCGCGAAGAGCGAGTGGGCTTCACTTTTTGCTTCTTTACGGAATATCTAATACGGCTCGCCCGCAGGGAAACCTGCGGGCAGATGGAGAAGAATAATGAGTCAAACATCATCGAATCCGGCAACCCTACGCTTGCCGTTTAAAGAAAAACTTGCCTATGGACTGGGGGATTTAGGTTCCAATATCCTGTTAGATATCGGGACCCTCTATTTACTCAAATTTTATACCGATGTGCTGGGTTTACCAGGGACTTACGGCGGGATCATTTTCCTGATCGCCAAATTTTTTACCGCATTTACCGATATGGGTACCGGCATTATGCTCGACTCGCGGCGTAAAATTGGTCCGAAGGGCAAATTCCGCCCGTTCGTGCTTTACGCGGCATTTCCGGTAACGCTACTGGCGATTGCTAACTTTGTCGGCACACCGTTTGAGGTGACGGGAAAAACCGTCGTCGCAACGATACTGTTTATGCTGTACGGACTGGTTTTCAGCATGATGAACTGCTCGTATGGCGCGATGGTGCCAGCGATTACCAAGAACCCGGATGAACGCGCCTCGCTTGCTGCCTGGCGCCAGGGCGGCGCCACTCTCGGCCTGCTGCTGTGTACCGTTGGCTTTGTGCCGGTCATGAACCTGATCGAAGGCAATGCCCAGCTCAGCTATATTTTCGCCGCCACGCTATTTTCATTGTTTGGCCTGCTATTTATGTGGCTGTGCTACGCCGGCGTTAAAGAGCGCTACGTCGAAGTGAAACCTGTCGATAACGCGCAAAAGCCCGGATTATTGCAGTCGTTCCGCGCCATCGCCGGTAACCGTCCGCTGTTTATTCTGTGTATCGCCAACCTTTGTACTCTCGGCGCCTTCAACGTCAAACTGGCGATTCAGGTTTATTACACACAGTACGTTCTTAACGACCCGATCCTCCTCTCCTGGATGGGCTTCTTTAGCATGGGCTGTATTTTTATCGGCGTCTTTTTGATGCCCGGCGCAGTAAGGCGTTTTGGCAAGAAGAAAGTCTATATCGGCGGGCTGTTAATATGGGTGGCGGGCGATCTGCTCAACTACTTCTTTGGCGGCGGCTCGGTCAGTTTTGTCGCCTTCTCCTGCCTGGCGTTCTTCGGTTCCGCCTTCGTCAACAGCCTGAACTGGGCGCTGGTTTCCGACACGGTGGAGTACGGTGAATGGCGCACCGGCGTCCGCTCGGAAGGGACGGTTTACACCGGCTTCACGTTCTTCCGTAAGGTCTCCCAGGCGCTGGCAGGGTTCTTCCCCGGCTGGATGCTGACGCAAATCGGTTATATCCCGAATGTGGTGCAATCGGCAGGCACCGTCGAAGGCCTACGCCAGTTGATCTTTATTTATCCTTGCGTGCTGGCGGTCATCACCATTATTGCGATGGGCTGTTTCTACAACCTCAACGAGAAGATGTACGTGCGAATTGTGGAAGAGATTGAGGCCCGGAAACATACGGTTTAACAACAATAAAATATAACGCCCTGCGGGGCGTTTTGAGAGGCGATTATGTCTAATCATGATCCGCTAACGCTAAAGTTGAGCCTGCGGGAAAAATGCGCCTATGGCGTGGGCGATTTCGGCTCAAATCTGATGCTGTGTATCGGTACGCTGTATCTACTGAAGTTTTATACCGATGAACTCGGGATGCCTGCATATTACGGTGGAATTATCTTTCTGGTGGCGAAATTCTTCACTGCTTTTACCGATATGCTCACCGGCGTATTGCTGGATTCACGCCGTAATATTGGCGCAAAAGGAAAGTTTCGGCCTTTTATTCTGTATGCGTCATTTCCGGTGGCTCTGGTTGCTACTGCGCAATTCTTTGCCACTCACTTTACTTTACCCGTTAAAACAGCCTTCGCGACGGTGCTGTTTATGTTGTTCGGTCTGTTCTACAGCCTGATGAACTGCTCATACGGCGCGATGGTACCCGCTATTACCAAAAATCCGCATGAGCGGGCCCAGCTCGCCGCATGGCGACAAGGCGGCGCTACCATTGGCCTTCTTCTTTGTACCGTAGGTTTTATGCCCATTCAGGCACTGTTTACCCGTTCCCCTTCGCTGGGTTATCTGATTGCAGCAGTCATCTTTTCGGTCTGCGGGCTGTTCAGCATGTGGTGGTGCTTTAGCGGGGTGAAAGAACGGTATATCGAAACCGTACCTGACACGCATAAACCCAGCATATTGAAATCCTTCTGCGCGATTTTTCGTAATCCGCCGCTGCTGGTGCTCTGCGTCGCCAATTTGTGCACGCTGGCCGCCTTTAATATTAAGCTGGCCATTCAGGTTTATTACACTCAGTACGTGCTGAACGATATTCATTTGTTGTCATGGATGGGTTTTTTCAGCATGGGCTGTATCCTGATTGGTGTTTTATTAGTACCTGCTGCGGTAAAACGCTTCGGGAAAAAACAGGTTTATCTTGGTGGTCTGATATTGTGGGCCGTTGGCGATATCCTGAATTTTATCTGGGGTGGAACGTCATTCCTGTTTGTCATTTTCTCTTGTATCGCCTTCTTCGGTACCGCTTTCGTCAACAGCCTGAACTGGGCACTGGTTCCGGATACGGTTGACTACGGTGAATGGAAAACGGGTATTCGCGCTGAAGGCTCGGTGTACACGGGTTATACCTTTTCCCGCAAAATTTCCGCTGCGCTTGCTGGCTTTTTGCCAGGTATTATGCTGACGCAAATCGGTTATATCCCCAACATAGCTCAAAGTGACACCACGTTGCTTGGTTTGCGTCAGCTCATTTTTTTATGGCCTTGCGGTCTTGCCATTATCGCAGCACTAACGATGGGCTTTTTTTATAAGCTCAATGAACAACGTTTCGCTTTTATTATCGAGGAAATTGCCCAACGAAAGAAAACAGGTAATCAAATTGTCGCGACTAATAATAAACAAAGTATTTCTACTGTAAATAATTAAACGACGCTTGCCGCTTTATCCATCCCGATGGATGGCGGCTTCCCTATATTTGAAAAATGGATTTATTATGAAATCTCTGAATACTCTAGTGATATTAACTTCAGTAATATCCACCTCTGTTTTTGCTGGCGCTTATGTAGAAAACCGTGAGGCCTATAACCTGGCGTCTGACCAAATGGAGTTTATGCTCCGCGTCGGCTATAACTCCGATATGGGGGCCGGAATTATGTTGACCAATACCTATACGCTACAGCGTGATGATGAATTAAAGCACGGTTATAATGAGATTGAGGGCTGGTATCCGTTATTTAAACCTACAGATAAATTAACCATCCAGCCTGGTGGGTTAATAAACGACAAAAGCATTGGTTCCGGCGGCGCCGTCTATCTGGATGTTAACTATAAATTTACCCCGTGGTTTAATCTTACGGTACGTAACCGATATAATCACAATAATTATAGTTCAACCGATTTGAATGGCGAACTGGATAATAATGACAGCTATGAAATCGGTAACTATTGGAATTTTATCATTACCGATAAATTTTCTTATACCTTTGAACCACACTATTTTTATAACGTTAATGATTTTAATAGTAGTAATGGTACGAAGCATCATTGGGAAATCACCAATACCTTCCGTTATCGTATCAATGAACACTGGTTGCCCTATTTTGAATTACGCTGGTTAGATCGTAACGTGGGCCCCTACCATAGAGAGCAAAACCAGATTCGTATCGGGGCGAAGTATTTCTTCTGATATTATCGCCTCTATTTTTCGAATCTGCATCACAGCGGGTAGTTGTTCTGCCCGCTCATTCATCCTGAATCAGACTCCCGATATCCCGCCTCTAAGCGCCATGATAATATTCGCAAAGCGTTTTACCATATTCATGCTTATAGAGAAGGGAAACAAATGAATAAGCGATTTAATATTGATTGGGACAATGAATTAACCCAGGAACAGCTCATTAATTTGATTTTAACCGATGAAGATCTGCCAAAGCTTCGCTCACTGACCATTGGTAACTGGGGTGATTGTTGGGAAGACGAAACCTGCCAGCCTATTATTGATATGATTGTGGAGAACGCCTCCCGCTTTACTCACCTGGAATCACTGTTTATCGGTGATATGGAGAGCGAAGACTGCGAGATCTCCTGGATTAAACAAGGTGACTATTCCAGGCTCTATGCGGCGTTACCCAATCTGAAAGAACTGATTATTAAAGGCGCGTCGGATCTGCGACTGGGCGCTATACATCATGAGAAACTGGAGCACCTGGAAATCATTTCCGGCGGCATCCCTTCTAACATACTTGCCGAACTACAAAATGCGCAGCTCCCTGCATTAAAAACGCTGAAGCTCTTCCTGGGCGTAGAGGGATACGGTTTTGACGGTTCGCTGGATGACGTGATGGCGCTGGCATCGAAAGATCTTTTCCCTCAGCTCACCCATCTGGGGTTGATGAACAGCGAAGAGCAGGATGATATCGCCCGCCGGGTGCTGGAAAGTAATATCCTGCCGCAGCTTAACGTGCTGGAACTCTCATGCGGTACCTTAACGGACAACGGCGCAGAGGCGCTGCTGGAGCATAAAGACCGAATTGCGCATCTGGAAACACTCGATCTCCACCACCACTATTTGACGCCGGAGATGCAGGAAAAGCTAAAAGCCGCGCTGCCGATAACCCTGAATCTTTCAGAAGCTCTGGAGCCTGATGATTACGATGGCGATATTTATATGAATGCGATGTACACCGAGTGATTGTGTAGGGGAATGTGCACATTCCCCTACTCAACGATAAAGGGATTTATTGTGATTACGCTCATTGGCCCCCGTCAGAGCAAGCGCACGCATTATTTTATGCAGGCTGCCGCCGTACTTGGGGAACCCGTCACGGCGCTGACTCATCCGCAAGCGCTGGACGCTTCGCTGACCTCTGGCATCGTTAAAATCGACCCGCCAGTACACAGTGAAACTGACATCCGCAAAATAAACGCGATCGGTCTGGACTATATCCATTTTTTGCAGAACATGGCGGCGCGTCCTGGCGTCACCTGGCTTAACCATCCGGCGGGCCTCATTCACCTGTTGGATAAAAAACGCTGCAAGCGGCGCTTACTGGAACACGGCATCCCCACGCCGCCGTTGGTAGCGGAAGACGTAAAAAGTTTTGCACAGCTCACCGCCATCATGGAGGAAAAAAGGGTCGCCAGCGTGTTCATTAAGCCCTCGCTGGGTTCTGGCGCGGCGGGCGTTATCGCTTTGCGCCGCCACCCCGATGGCATAAAGCAGGTGCTTTACAGCGCGATTGCCATATCAGGACAACAGCTATTTAACAGCAAAAAAATCCAACAGTATCGTCAGAAAGAAGATATCCAGCTCATTATTGATGGCGTTCTTCAGCAGGAAAACCTCGTCGAACAGTGGCTGCCCAAAGCCAGCGTAAAGCATAAAACCTATGATTTACGCATCGTCTGCCTGGATGGCGAAATTATCTGGCGAGTGGTCAGAACCTCCTCGCAGCCCATTACTAACTTACATCTGCAAAACCAGGCTTACTGCTTCGAAAGTCTGGAGTTATCTGCCGCAAAAGTGACTGAGATCGATACGCTCTGTCAAAATGCCATGCGACTTTTCCCTGGCATTCGCTTAGCGGGTATTGATGTTTTACTTACTACCAGCCTGACGCCGTATATTATTGAAATTAATGGCCAGGGTGATTTGATTTATCAGGATGCGCAGCAGAACAATCTAATTTATCAGGCGCAAATCCGGGCCATGAGGAAGCAAAATGTATAATTCAATGGATGAAGTCCCCGTCTCGCTGCACGCGTCGATTGACACCGGCGATGGCGAACTCGATATGAATGCGCTAATTAGTAATAACGCTCATATTCTTTTTATTGTGCTGGACTCGTTACGCTACGATATTGCGCTTCAGGAACAAACTGCCGGAAATACGCCAAACCTTAATCATTATGGACAATGGACGAAATGCGAGGCGGCCGGTAATTTTACCTGGCCTTCGCATCACGCCATGTTTTCAGGTTTTATGCCAAAACCTATTGATGATACCGTTAATCAGACCATGCTGTTTTTCCCAAAAGATATCGGACTTGGTCGTAAAGGACCGAAAAATGCATTTGCCTTTGATGACGCAACATGGATAAAAAGTCTGGAAAATAAAGGCTACCAGACCATCTGTATTGGCGGCGTCTCTTTCTTTAATAACCGCTCCGGCATGGGAAAAGTGTTCCCGTCGATGTTTAAAAAGAGTTACTGGCATCCACGCTTTGCCTGTACGGTTAAAGAAAGTATGGATAACCAGATCCATTATATCCAGAAAATCATGGCCGAGCGTGCTGGCAGCCAACCGGTCATGATGTATATCAATATCGACACGATTCATTACCCTAACCATTTTTACGTTGAGGGCGCGGCCCCTGGCGATACCGTTGAGACCCATGCCGCCGCGCTACGCTATATCGACGCCCGCATCGACGGATTACTGAACATTTTCCGCCAAACTGGCGGCGAAACGTTCGTTATTGTCTGTTCCGATCACGGTACCTGCTATGGCGAAGACGGGAAATATTTCCATAGTTTTAATCATCCGATCGTTAATACCGTTCCCTATATGCATTTCTTGCTGAGCTGTAATCATTAATATGAATAACAATGATATTTATCGTCAGTATATGTACAGTTATCCGCATAAGACGGCTTATCGGGAGCTGGAGAACGTCAGCTTTAGCGAAGTAAAACCGCGCATTTACGAGCACGACACACATCTGTATGTTCATATGCCCTTTTGTCAAAGCCGCTGCGGGTTCTGTAATTTATTTACCTGCACAGGCGCAGAGAATACGTTCATTGATAGCTATATCGATGCGATTATTACCCAGGGCCGACAAATGGCGCTGGCGCCCGTCCACTGGGCAAGCTTTACCGTAGGCGGCGGCACACCTCTGCTATTAAACATTGCGCAATTAGAGAAGTTATTTTTTTCCGTCTTTGATGTGCTCAATGTTGACTGGAATATTTATAAAACGATTGAAACTTCCCCTACGGATACCACAGCAGAAAAAGTAGCACTATTAAACGCCTTTTCCGTTAATCGCGTCAGTATTGGCGTACAAAGTTTTCATGATAGCGAGTTACATACGCTGCATCGCCGCCACAATGCCGCCAGCGCGCACCAGGCGCTGGAATGGCTAAAGGCGGGTCATTTTCCATCACTCAATATTGATATTATTTACGGCATTCCCGGTCAGACTCACGCAAGCCTGACGGAATCGTTACATCAGGCGCTCGTTTATCAACCGGAAGAGCTGTTTCTTTATCCGCTTTATAATATGCCTCGCCAGGGAAATATGCATAGCTACTACATTTTAGCCCGCGATCTTTTACGCAACGCGGGCTACACCCAAACGTCCATGCGCCGTTTCGTCCTTAATCCAGCGCCATCCGCCGCGGCGGAAAGCTGCGGATTTGAAAACTCACTGGCGCTCGGCGCGGGCGGCAGAAGTTATCTTGGCAATCTGCATTACTGTTCACCGTGGTCGTCGAACCTGCAAACATCACGAAAAATCATTCAGGCGTTTATCGACAGCCCGGATAAAACCGTCATTAATCACGGTTATCTGCTTCCCCCTGATGAAATGAAACGCCGCTTTATCATTAAAAATTTATTTTTCTGGCAGGGACTTTCTCTTAGCGATTATCAGCAATATTTTGCCAGCGATGCGCTAAGGGATTTCCCCGACCTGGAACTCTTCATACGGCAGGGCTACTGTTATCAGAATGGCAGTCGCCTCCGGCTAACGGAGACCGGTATGGCATTATCCGATTGCCTTGCACCTGTGTTCGTTTCGCCTGAGGTGATGCTACGGGAGAATCGGCAGAGATGAGCGCCCCCGCCCTGCGCGATATTCACACGCTGTTTTATCGCGGCTATCTTAAATCGTGTAATTATCATTGCGGCTATTGCCCGTTCCATAAACACGCCCGTAACGATAAAAAACGCGACGAAGCCGCGCTATGGCGTATGGTTGACCATTTGCCTCTTTTAGGTACGCCGTTGAATGTGATGATTACGCCTTATGGCGAGGCGCTACGCTTGCGTTATTACATGGCGGCGCTGGCAGAAATTAGCCGCTATCCTCATGTTCAGGCGGTCGGCATACAAACTAATGCCTCTTTTTCGTTAATGTCATTGCTGGAATCATTTCGTGCCGGCGGCGGAGATATCTCAAAGCTTCGGTTATGGTGTTCTTTTCATCCCTCACAAATTACCGCTGAGCGCTTTCTCCAGCAGTGTTTAGCGCTCTCTGCCGCAGGAATAATCTGGTGCGCGGGGGCTGTCGCCAGTATGAAAGATATCGACCAGTTTCGTTGGCTACGCCAGCAGTTGCCTGACCAGAATTATTTTTGGTTTAACGCCAACGAGTGTGCCAATACCCGGCATACCGTTGAGGAAACCATCGCCTTCGGCGAACTCGATCCGCTGTATGTGATTGAAACACAGCAGTGGCCAGCGCAGCTGGATATCTGTACCGCAGGAAGAAAAAGTATTTTTATGAATGCAGAAGGCGATCTTTTTGCTTGTCATATCAGCAAAATTAAAATGGGTAATTTATATCAGCAACGGCTTAATTCTCCCGCCTGCCAGGCAAAACAATGCCACTGTTTTCTCGCTTATCAGCACCGTCTCGATATTCCATTGCTGAATCACCTGGATACCTCACGCTGTTTTAGGATCGGGCGCTCATGCGATATCGTTTAATCGCTTTTGATCTTGATGGAACGCTGCTAAACCGTAATAAACAAATTCTGTCAGAGTCGCTAACCGCTATCCGTCAGATGCAGGACATGGGCTGCCGAATAATGCTTGTTACCGGTCGCTCTCATCGTGAAGCCTATGCGTATTATCAAACGCTGGCGCTCACCGAACCGATGATCTGTTGTAACGGAAGTTATATTTATCAACCGGCTCAACAGCAGATCCTTCATCCGCAGCCGCTGACGCACTTACAAGCGGAAAAAATACTGGCGCGGGTATATCCGCTTAAACCGACAATTCGTGCTGATGATAAAATAATCTTTCAGGCTGATGAGCTAAGCAGTAGGGAGAATATTTGGCAAATCAGCGTCGTTCATCGGCACATAAAACAACTACAACATATTGCTGAGTTTATACAGCATGAATTACAGCTAAGCTGTACCTGGTCCTGGCATCATCAACTGGATATTCTCCAGAAGGGGTGTAGCAAAGGACAAAGCCTCGTCAGATATGCACAGCAACAGCATATCGCAATGCGCGAAGTGATGGCGTTTGGCGATAATGATAACGATGCGGAAATGCTACGTTTAGCCGGATTGGGCGTCGCGATGGGGAATGCCAGCGCTCGGGCAAAGATGTATGCGGATAGCGTCATTGGTCGGCATAATACGCCAGCGATTGCTGATTTTTTGACGACCTTATCTCTTTATCAATGTGAATAAAAAAACCCCGCCGAGTTTTCATTTCGGCAGGGTTTTTATCCGTAAGAGCGTTAATTACTCTTCTTTCTGACCACGGTTCGCACGGCGGCGATCGTTTTCCGTCAGGTGACGTTTACGGATACGGATAGAGGTTGGGGTGACTTCTACCAGTTCGTCGTCATCAATGAACTCCAGCGCTTGCTCAAGGCTCATTTTAATTGGCGGAACCAGAATCACCGCTTCATCCGTACCGGACGCACGCATGTTGGTCAGTTTCTTACCGGTCAGGCAGTTTACCGTCAGGTCGTTGGAGCGACTGTGAATACCAATAATCTGGCCTTCGTAAACTTCCGCGCCGTGACCCAGGAACAGCTTACCGCGATCCTGCAAACCGAACAGCGCAAACGCCACCGCTTTACCCTGACCGTTGGAGATCAGTACGCCGTTCTGACGCTGGCCCACTTCACCCGGACGAATATCGTCGTAGTGGCTGAAGGTGGAGTACAGCAGACCCGTACCGGAAGTCATGGTCATGAATTCTGAACGGAAACCAATCAGCCCACGGCTTGGGATCACGTAGTCGAGACGTACGCGGCCTTTACCGTCCGGATTCATGTTTTTCAGGTCGCCTTTACGCTCGCCCAGCGCCTGCATGACAGACCCCTGGTGCTGCTCTTCGACGTCCAGCGTCACGTTTTCGTACGGCTCTTGTTTACGACCGTCGATTTCACGGAAGATAACTTTCGGACGGGAAACCGCCAGTTCGAAACCTTCACGACGCATATTTTCAATCAACACGGACAGGTGCAGTTCGCCACGACCGGATACACGGAACGCATCCGCATCTTCGGTTTCTTCAACGCGCAGCGCCACGTTATGCACCAGCTCTTTGTTCAGACGGTCAAGAATTTGACGAGAAGTCACAAACTTACCTTCTTTACCGCAGAACGGCGAGGTGTTAACGCAGAAGAACATAGACACGGTCGGCTCATCAACGGACAGCGCCGGCAGCGCTTCAACGTTCTGCGGGTCGCAGATGGTGTCGGAGATGTTCAGCTCGCCCAGACCGGTGATCGCAATGATATCGCCCGCTTCGGCGATATCGCTGTCGATACGCTCCAGACCCAGATGCGTCAGCACTTTACCTACTTTCGCGTTACGGGTTTTCCCTTCACTATCGATGATAGTGACCTGCTGGTTCGGCTTCACTTTGCCGCGTTTGATACGGCCGATGCCGATAACGCCAACGTAGTTGTTGTAGTCCAGCTGGGAGATCTGCATCTGCAACGGACCATCGAGGTCAACGTCCGGCGCCGGAACATGATCAACGATCGCCTGATACAGCGGGGTCATGTCTTCCGCCATATCTTCGTGGTCCAGACCCGCGATACCGTTCAGCGCCGAAGCGTAGATGATCGGGAAGTCCAGCTGTTCGTCGGTCGCGTCGAGGTTAACAAACAGGTCGAATACCTGGTCAACAACCCAGTCAGGGCGCGCGCCAGGACGGTCAACCTTGTTGATAACCACAATAGGTTTCAGGCCATGAGCAAAGGCTTTTTTAGTCACGAAGCGCGTTTGCGGCATCGGGCCGTCAAATGCGTCAACCACCAGCAGCACAGAGTCAACCATGGACATGACGCGCTCTACTTCACCACCGAAGTCAGCGTGCCCGGGAGTATCAACGATGTTGATACGGTAATCATTCCATTTAATAGCGGTGTTTTTAGCGAGGATAGTAATACCACGCTCTTTCTCCAAATCGTTGGAGTCCATCACTCGCTCTTGAGTTTCGGCACGCGCGTCGAACGTACCGGATTGCTGGAGCAGCTTATCAACCAGGGTAGTTTTACCATGGTCAACGTGCGCGATGATGGCGATGTTACGCAAATTTTCGATCACAACTTTGCCTCAGGCATTAGAAATAGCGCGTTATTGTACACGGATTAATCGCACTACAAAACAGGATCACAAACATCCTCCGCAAACAAGTATTGCAGAGTCTCTTTGTGATCGCTTTCACGGAGCGTTAAAAGGGTGGCTTGCGTTCTATTGCACCAATGTGGTGCTTAATGTTCACATTGAAGCACTATTTTGGTGCAACATAGTCACCGTGGTGCAGCCCTTTTGCACGATGGTGCGCATGATAACGCCTTTTGGGGGCAATGTGAAAGTTGGCACAGATTTCGCTTTATATTTTTACGGCGACACGGCCAGCAGAATTGAAGATCTCGTTACCACGACGACCGACCATGACCAATCCGGGAGAGTACAAGTATGTCCGCTGAACACGTTTTGACGATGCTGAACGAGCACGAAGTGAAGTTTGTCGATCTGCGCTTCACCGATACCAAAGGCAAAGAACAGCACGTCACGATTCCTGCTCATCAGGTAAATGCCGAATTCTTTGAAGAAGGCAAAATGTTTGACGGCTCCTCTATCGGCGGCTGGAAAGGCATTAACGAATCCGACATGGTGCTGATGCCAGACGCATCCACCGCAGTGATTGACCCGTTCTTCGCAGACTCTACCCTGATTATCCGTTGCGACATCCTGGAGCCTGGCACTCTGCAAGGTTATGACCGTGACCCACGTTCCATCGCAAAACGTGCGGAAGACTACCTGCGCGCGACCGGTATCGCCGATACCGTCCTGTTTGGGCCGGAACCTGAATTCTTCCTGTTCGACGACATCCGCTTCGGCGCATCTATCTCCGGCTCACATGTGGCGATTGACGATATTGAAGGCGCCTGGAACTCCTCTACCAAGTACGAAGGCGGCAACAAAGGCCATCGTCCGGGCGTGAAAGGCGGTTATTTCCCGGTTCCGCCAGTTGACTCCGCGCAGGATATCCGTTCTGAAATGTGTCTGGTCATGGAGCAGATGGGCCTGGTTGTTGAAGCGCACCACCACGAAGTAGCGACCGCAGGTCAGAACGAAGTGGCGACCCGCTTTAACACCATGACCAAAAAAGCCGACGAAATTCAGATTTACAAATATGTCGTGCATAACGTGGCTCACCGCTTCGGTAAGACCGCGACCTTTATGCCAAAACCGATGTTCGGCGATAACGGTTCCGGTATGCACTGCCACATGTCGCTGGCGAAGAACGGCACCAACCTGTTCTCTGGCGACAAATATGCCGGTCTGTCTGAGCAGGCGCTGTACTACATCGGCGGCGTCATCAAACACGCCAAAGCCATCAACGCCCTGGCGAACCCGACCACCAACTCCTACAAGCGTCTGGTCCCGGGTTACGAAGCGCCGGTGATGCTGGCCTACTCCGCCCGTAACCGTTCCGCCTCCATCCGTATTCCGGTGGTGGCGTCTCCGAAAGCGCGCCGTATCGAAGTTCGCTTCCCGGACCCGGCGGCTAACCCGTATCTGTGCTTTGCCGCCCTGCTGATGGCCGGTCTGGACGGGATTAAGAATAAGATTCACCCGGGCGAAGCCATGGACAAAAACCTGTATGACCTGCCGCCGGAAGAAGCGAAAGAGATCCCACAGGTAGCGGGTTCTCTGGAAGAAGCGCTGAACGCGCTGGATCTGGACCGCGAGTTCCTGAAAGCAGGCGGCGTGTTCACGGATGAAGCGATCGATACGTATATTGCGCTGCGTCGCGAAGAAGATGACCGCGTGCGTATGACCCCGCACCCGGTAGAGTTTGAGCTGTACTACAGCGTTTAATCGTATATTAAAAATCCGACGAATTTCGCGTTGCGGCAAGGCGGCAACTGAGCACATCCCCAAGAGCATAGATAGCGATGTGACTGGGGTAAGCGAAGGCAGCCAACGCAGCAGCAGCGTGAAAGGCGTCAGGAGTTTTTGAGTTGCCGTGGAAACTTTCAGCCCATCCCAGGATGGGCTTTTTTCTCCACCAACAATCTGATCTCACGCGCTTTTTAGTGGTAAAAAGCTATAATGCACTAAAATGGTGCAACCTTTTCCAGGAGACTGCTGAATGGCAAGCGGCATACAGCCCGATGCTGGGCAGATCCTCAATTCGTTAATCAACAGCGTGCTGGTGGTCGACGACGCGCTGGCAATCCATTACGCCAATCCTGCCGCGCAGCAGTTGCTCGCGCAAAGTTCACGCAAACTGTTCGGGACGCCGTTACCTGAACTGTTGAGCTATTTTTCGTTAAACATTGACCTGATGCGCGAAAGTTTAGCGGCAGGGCAAGGCTTTACCGATAACGAAGTGACGCTGGTGATTGATAGTCGCTCGCATATTCTCTCTTTGACCGCCCAACGTCTGCCCGACGATTTTATACTGCTCGAAATGGCGCCGATGGATAACCAGCGTCGTCTGAGTCAGGAGCAGTTGCAGCACGCGCAGCAAATCGCCGCCCGCGATCTGGTGCGCGGTCTGGCGCACGAAATCAAAAATCCGCTCGGCGGCCTGCGCGGCGCAGCGCAGCTACTCAGCAAGGCGCTGCCCGACCCGGCGCTAACGGAATATACCAAAGTCATCATTGAACAGGCCGACAGGCTACGCAACCTTGTCGATCGTTTGCTGGGGCCGCAACACCCGGGAATGCACATTACCGAGAGCATACATAAAGTCGCGGAGCGCGTGGTCGCGCTGGTGTCGATGGAACTGCCGGATAATGTCCGGCTTATCCGCGATTACGACCCCAGTCTGCCAGAACTGCCGCACGATCCGGAACAAATTGAGCAAGTACTGCTGAATATTGTCCGCAATGCCTTGCAGGCGCTGGGGCCGGAAGGCGGCGAAATTACGCTGCGTACGCGTACCGCCTTCCAGTTAACGCTGCATGGCGAACGCTATCGCCTGGCGGCGCGTATAGACGTTGAAGACAATGGACCGGGCATTCCTCCCCATTTACAGGATACGCTGTTCTACCCGATGGTCAGCGGTCGCGAAGGCGGCACCGGGCTTGGGTTATCTATCGCCCGCAATCTTATCGATCAACACGCCGGCAAAATTGAATTTACCAGTTGGCCGGGGCATACCGAGTTTTCGGTTTACCTGCCGATTCGGAAATAGAGGTGTTTATGCAACGAGGAATAGTCTGGGTCGTCGATGATGATAGTTCCATCCGTTGGGTGCTTGAACGTGCTCTCGCCGGGGCAGGGTTGACCTGTACCACCTTTGAGAATGGTAATGAAGTACTGGCTGCGCTGGCCAGTAAAACGCCGGACGTCTTGCTGTCGGATATCCGAATGCCGGGAATGGACGGGCTGGCGCTATTAAAGCAGATTAAACAGCGTCACCCGATGCTTCCGGTCATCATTATGACCGCGCATTCCGATTTAGATGCCGCCGTGAGCGCCTATCAGCAGGGGGCGTTTGATTATCTGCCTAAACCGTTTGATATTGATGAAGCCGTCGCTCTGGTCGAGCGCGCGATTAGCCACTATCAGGAGCAGCAGCAGCCGCGTAATATCGAGGTTAACGGCCCGACAACAGACATGATAGGCGAAGCGCCCGCCATGCAGGATGTGTTTCGCATTATTGGTCGACTGTCGCGTTCTTCGATTAGCGTGCTGATTAACGGCGAATCAGGGACCGGTAAAGAACTGGTCGCCCATGCGCTTCACCGCCATAGCCCACGCGCCAAAGCGCCGTTTATCGCGCTCAATATGGCGGCCATCCCGAAAGATTTGATTGAATCCGAACTGTTTGGCCATGAGAAAGGCGCTTTTACCGGGGCGAATACCATCCGGCAGGGCCGTTTCGAGCAGGCTGACGGCGGCACGCTGTTTCTGGACGAAATTGGCGATATGCCGCTGGATGTCCAGACTCGTCTGTTACGCGTGCTGGCTGACGGACAGTTCTACCGCGTGGGCGGGTACGCGCCGGTAAAAGTGGATGTGCGCATTATCGCCGCCACCCACCAGAACCTCGAACGACGCGTTCAGGAAGGGAAATTCCGCGAAGACCTGTTCCACCGCCTGAACGTGATTCGTATCCATCTTCCGCCGTTGCGCGAGCGCCGTGAGGATATTCCGCGCCTGGCGCGCCATTTTTTGCAGGTCGCCGCCCGTGAATTAGGCGTGGAAGCCAAATTATTACATCCGGAAACCGAAACGGCGTTAACGCGCCTGGCATGGCCTGGTAACGTGCGTCAGTTAGAAAATACCTGCCGCTGGCTCACCGTCATGGCCGCCGGACAGGAGGTATTGATCCAGGATTTACCGGGCGAACTGTTTGAAGCCTCGGCGCCGGATAGCCCGTCCCACCTGCCGCCGGATAGCTGGGCGACATTACTGGCGCAATGGGCGGACCGCGCCTTGCGATCCGGTCATCAAAACCTGCTTTCTGAAGCGCAGCCAGAACTGGAAAGAACGCTACTGACCACGGCGTTACGCCATACGCAGGGTCATAAACAGGAAGCCGCCAGGCTGCTCGGTTGGGGGCGAAACACCCTAACGCGGAAGTTGAAAGAGCTGGGAATGGAGTAAACATTACCCGCGAGTGTAAAGATTAATAATTGAGCGCAAAACGCTGCTATTTTGCGCTTTACTGTTCCGATGAGTTCAGTATGATCATGCCCGGCAAACGGGGGGATTCATTATGTTAGAATCTATTATTAATCTGGTATCGAGTGGAGCGGTCGACAGCCACACGCCACAAACTGCGCTAGCCGCCGTGTTGTGTGCCGCGCTGGTGGGACTGTTCAGCTGACAATGTGCCGGATGGCGCTAATGCTTATCCGGCCTACAGGTTATCGCAACGTGTAGGCCCGGTAAGCGCAGCGCCACCGGGCAACCCGGCTAAATGACGCGCGAGAACTGCTGCATCCGCGCTTTCTGGCGCAGATACGCGTCAAAGCACATGCAGATATTGCGGATCAGCAAACGACCTTTCGCCGTCACCTGAATTCCCTTCTCGCTAATATCCACCAGCCCATCTTTCGCCAGCGGCGACAGTAACTGCAAATCTTCGGCAAAATACTCAGCGAAATGCAAACCCCACTGCTGTTCGACAGCGTTAAAATCCAGGCGGAAGTTACAAATCAGCGCCTTGATAACATCGCGACGAATGCAATCATCACGGGTCAGCGTAATACCACGCCATAGCGCATTGCCCCGCTCATCCACTTGCTGGTAATAACGCTTCAGCTCTTTCTGGTTCTGCATGTAGCCATCGCCAATCATGCTGATAGCAGAAACCCCCATCCCCAGCAGATCGGTATCGCCCTGGGTCGTATAGCCCTGAAAATTACGGTGCAGCACGCCTTCGCGCTGCGCGACGGCCAGTTCGTCGTCCGGACGGGCAAAATGGTCCATCCCGATAAACTGATAACCGGCCTGAGTAAGCGATACGATCGTCTCCTGCAAAATATCCAGTTTCTGCTGCGCGCTGGGTAAATCGGCATCTTTAATTTTACGCTGGGCGGCAAAAAGCGTTGGCAGATGCGCATAGTTAAAGACGCTCAAACGATCGGGGTTCAGCTCCGTCACACGCTTCAGCGTGAAAGCGAAGCTTTCCGGCGTCTGTTTCGGTAGACCGTAGATCAAATCGATATTGGTCGAGGTAAAGCCGATATCGCGGGCGTGATTAAGCAGCGCAAAGATGAATTCTTCATCCTGCTCGCGGTTAACCAGGCGCTGCACCTCTTTATTAAAGTCCTGCACGCCCATACTCAGGCGGTTAAAACCTTCCGCACGTAAATGATCGAGCACATCCAGCTCAATTTCACGGGGATCGACTTCGATCGAGATTTCCGCGTCGGTATTAAAGTGGAAATTTTCACGCAACAGCGTCATTAAGCGGCTGATTTGCGCTTTATTCAGGTAAGTAGGCGTACCGCCGCCCCAGTGAAGCTGGCTGACATGACGGTCTGCAAACAGCGGCGCGCGATGACGAATTTCCTGCTCAAGCGCGTCAAGGTACTGGTCAGCTTTATGCTGTTGGCGGGTGACAATCTTGTTGCAGCCGCAGAAATAACACAACTTGTGACAAAACGGGATATGCACATACAGCGAGAGCGGACGTTCAGGATAACGCGCCACAGCCTGCAAGAATGCGGCGTCCTCGAAGTCTTCAGAAAACTCCAGCGCGGTTGGGTACGAGGTATATCGTGGCCCGGAATAGTTATATTTCTGGATCAGGGCCAGATCCCAGTCTATTTGCTGTTCAGACATGCTCACTCCTTCCGATGGCGTCTCTGGCGGGTACGGCGTACCGGCTTCACGCCATGACGGGCGGCAAGCCGGCTGCGCAGCCATTTCTGTCGCCGCGACAATCGCTGTAGTTTAACGAATAACCACACCAGATAACATATAACCGGAAGGGTTATAAGCAGGACGGGCAAGCCCACGGTGTAAACCCGTTAGTTGCCGCCTCTTAGCAGGCGCATCATATCTTCCTGCTTCTCGTCCTCTTCGTCGTCTTCTTCGTCGTCATCGTAAGACAGACCAAGCTTCTGCATCAGTTCATCAATACGATCCAGTTTGGCATCTACCCAGGCTTGATCTTCCGCACTCAGGGTTTCGCCCGCTTCCAGACGTTCTAACAGCGCATCCAGGCGCTCATCCGTTTCCAGTAAATCCAACTCCGCCTGCGGTGAAAGCATAGGTTTCTCACTTTTCGGTTTATGCTGTTGGGTCACTTTTTCAGTCACGCCCAATGGAACAGGTGTTTTACTGCCAATACGTGGATCTTTTTGTTGATTCTGATTGCCGCCGCCCGAAGCGGAATTGCCGCCCGCCGCGCGACTTCCCGGCGCATGACCGCGATGTTTTTTCAGGCGTTTACGGTCGCGCGCCTCCTGGTTTAACTCTTCACGCGTTTTACGACGCTGTTTGCCAAAGGCTTTACTGCGCGGTGCAGAGGTTGGTTTTTTCATGATGTCAGATCTTTAAGCCGTTTTATTCAGTATAGAATTGAGGCGGAATCTAGCAGAAAGCAAGCAAAGAAAAAAGGCGACAGAGTAATCTGCCGCCTTTTTTCTTGACTCACGACCCTTAACGGGTTCCACCATCCCTGTTGGCTATCAACACGCCCTGTTTTTCCCTTAGCCTGGAACATTCCATGTTGTTTCCATTTCCTTTTACTAACGTCTCCGGACGTTTGTCTTCCTGACAATCCTGTGTCTTCGCCTCCTGGCGCTCCTGACCCTCATCCTGAGTCGTTGATCCTGTTAGCGTCCTCGCTATGTGCATTACTTTACTCTTTTGGGGTAAACTCACAAGATACCGACACGGAAAATCCCTTTTTTTCAGACAATTACCTTTCTATAACTTCATGATTTAACTATGTTAACTGGCTTTGAGCCTGACAACGACTCTGTCATGTCGCATAAGTGCAATGGACAATGTCTCACAAAGCGTATGGCTTTTGCTTACAGCACCGACGCGCCGAAAAATCCGTCTTTTGCTGGCGTTCAGGTATAATCGCCACAATGCTTTGACTGACGGAGACGACCGCTTTGACTAACCTGAATTATCAACAGACGCATTTTGTGATGAGTGCGCCTGATATTCGCCATTTACCTTCCGATTGCGGAATTGAAGTGGCTTTTGCTGGCCGTTCCAATGCAGGCAAATCCAGCGCCCTGAACACGTTGACCAACCAAAAAAGCCTGGCGCGCACCTCTAAAACGCCGGGCCGTACCCAACTGATTAACCTGTTTGAAGTCGTAGATGGCAAACGGTTGGTCGACCTGCCGGGCTATGGCTACGCGGAAGTCCCGGAAGAGATGAAACGCAAGTGGCAACGCGCGCTGGGGGAATATCTGGAGAAACGTCAAAGCCTACAGGGCTTAGTCGTTTTAATGGATATCCGCCATCCGTTGAAAGACCTCGACCAACAGATGATCCAGTGGGCTGTAGAGAGCAATATCCAGGTTCTGGTTCTGCTGACCAAAGCGGACAAACTGGCCAGCGGCGCGCGTAAGGCGCAGTTGAATATGGTACGTGAAGCCGTGCTGGCTTTTAATGGCGATGTGCAGGTAGAAGCGTTTTCCTCGCTGAAAAAGCAGGGCGTGGATAAGTTACGTCAGAAGCTGGATAGCTGGTTTAGCGAACTGGCACCGGTCGAAGAGATTCAGGACGGGGAATAATCATCCGCTATGCCGGATGGCGCCGCTGCGCGTCTTATCCGGCCTACGGTACGAGCGAAACTTTTCTTACGCCCAATAAAAAACGCCCCAGTCATAAACTGACTGGGGCGGCTAAAATATTCAGCCAAATCCGATTACGTGAAGTAAAAGGTCTGAAAGATAGAACATCTTACCTCTGTACCCTACGTGAATAACTTTACTCTTTTTTGAGCAACACAGAAAGACCTTTTCGTAATTTTTTTTCATTCTTTACATAGGGAATTCTAATACCCATCACAAAATCCCCGTGCTTATGTTGCTTAATTACGAAAAAAGCGCGTTATTCCTTAAATGCTTAGTGCGCTTGATCCCAATTTTCTCCGCTACCGACTTCCACCAGCAACGGCACATCAATACGCGTGCAGTTTTCCATCAACTGATGGATACGTTTTGCTACCGCATCTAAGTCGTCTTTATGCACCTCGAACACTAATTCATCGTGTACCTGCATAATCATCCGCACGCGCGGCTGCTCGGCCTGTAGCCAGGCATCGACGGCAATCATGGCGCGCTTGATGATATCGGCAGCCGTTCCTTGCATGGGAGCATTGATCGCCGCGCGTTCCGCCCCCGCGCGCCGCGCCGCGTTGCTGGATTTAATATCCGGCAGGTAAAGGCGGCGTCCCTCCAGCGTTTCCACATAACCTTGTTCTTTTGCCTGAGCGCGTGTGCGCTCCATATATTCCAGCACGCCAGGATAGCGTTCGAAGTAGAGATCCATATACTTCTGCGCCTCTTTACGCGGAATATTAAGCTGGCGAGAAAGACCGAAGGCGCTCATCCCGTAAATCAGGCCAAAGTTAATGGCTTTCGCACTTCGGCGTTGCTCCCCGGTCACGCTATCCAGCGGCAAGCCAAAGACTTCCGCCGCCGTTGCGCGGTGAATATCCTTCCCTTCGGCGAACGCCGTAAGCAGTCCTTTATCACGGGAAAGATGCGCCATAATACGCAGCTCAATCTGTGAATAGTCCGCAGATACGATGAGATAATCCTCAGGCGCAATAAATGCCTGACGAATGCGGCGGCCTTCTTCATTGCGCACCGGAATATTTTGCAGGTTCGGATCGGTGGACGATAAACGTCCCGTCGCCGTTACCGCCTGATGATAGGAGGTGTGGACGCGCCCGGTTTTCGGGTTAATCATCAGCGGCAGCTTATCGGTATAGGTGGATTTTAGCTTCGCCAGACCACGATACTCCAGAATCACTTTCGGCAGCGGATAGTCCAGCGCCAGCTCTTCCAGCACCTCTTCCGACGTTGACGGCGCGCCGCCAGGCGTTTTCTTCAACGGCTTAATACCCTGCTTTTCAAACAGGATAGTCTGCAACTGCTTCGTCGAGGACAGGTTGAACGCCTCGCCCGCAATGTCATGCGCTTTCTTTTCCAGTTCCGCCAGACGTAGTGTGATTTCTTCCGAATGTTTGTGCAGGACGGCAGGATCGATTTTTACGCCATTGCGCTCAACGCGTGACAGTACCGGCACCAGCGGCATTTCGATGTTTTCGAAAACATTCAGCGGGCCTTTGTGCTGCTGGAGCTCTGGCCACATTTTGAGATGCAACTGTAACGTGACATCCGCATCTTCTGCCGCATAGCGCCCCGCTTCCTCCAGTGCGATCTGGTTAAAGGTGAGCTGGTTTTTACCTTTACCGGCAATGTCTTCAAAGGTGATAGTTTTGTGCTTCAGCCAACGATCGGACAAACTGTCCATATCATGGCGTCCGGCGACGCTGTTCAGAATGTAAGACTCAAGCATGGTATCGAAGGCGATACCGCGCAGCTCAATACCGTAATTTTGCAAGACGCCGCGATCGTACTTGAGGTTTTGCCCCACTTTGCGCACTTTTTCATCTTCCAGCAGCGGCTTCAACAGTTCCAGAGCACGCTGGCGGGAGATTTGATCCGGAGCGTCCAGATAATCATGCGCGACAGGTACATACGCGGCAACGCCAGGTTCGATGGCAAACGAGAGGCCCACCAGGTTGGCGGCGATATTATCCAGGCTGTCGGTCTCCGTGTCGAAAGCAAAAACTGGCGCTTTTTTCAGCTTTTCAATCCAGCTTTCCAGCGTAACGTCGTCCAGAATAGTGACATAATTTTCATAAGAGAGCGCCGCTGCCGGTTCGCTGGGCGATTCATCAATAACGACCGTTTCCTGCGGTTTGGCCGCCGATTTCGCGCCCTTTGCCTGTAGCCATTTGCCGGACTCAACGTCCGCCGTCCAGCGCTTAAACTCATATTTTTTAAACAGGCCCAGCAGTTCATCCGCAATCGGCTGCTGTACTTCAAGCTGTTCGCAGGTCAGCTCCAGTTCAACATCCGTTTTAATGGTGGCGAGTTTATAAGACAGGTACGCTACGTCTTTATTCTGCGCTAATTTAGCGGCCATCGTTTTGGCGCCGCGGAAAGTGAGACCGGCAATTTTTTCCGGCTCGGCGTACAGCGTATCCAGGCCGCCCAATCCCTGAAGCAAAGCTTGCGCCGTCTTCTCACCCACGCCAGGTACGCCTGGAATATTATCCGAGGAGTCCCCCATCAGCGCCAGAAAGTCGATAATCAGCTCAGGCGGCACGCCGTACTTATTAACGACTTCATCCGGGCCGAGGATGGTGTTAGTCATGGTGTTGATCAGCGTAATATTCGGCGTCACCAACTGTGCCATATCTTTATCGCCGGTGCTGATTAATACCGGACGCCCCACCTTCTCCGCCTCTCGCGCCAGTGTACCGATAACGTCATCCGCTTCTACGCCAGAGACCGCCAGCAGAGGTAACCCCATGGCTTTAACCATGGCATGTAACGGCTCTATTTGCGCACGCAGATCATCCGGCATCGGAGGGCGATGCGATTTGTAATGTTCAAAGAGCTCATCACGGAAGGTTTTTCCTTTGGCGTCAAACACCACCGCAGCATGCGTCGGCTGATACTGCATGATCAGGCTGCGCAACATGTTGAGGACACCATACATTGCGCCCGTAGGTTCTCCCGCGCTGTTGGTTAACGGCGGAAACGCATGATAGGCGCGATAGAGATAGGATGAGCCATCTACGAGAATAAGTGGGTTTTCTGGGATCTGAACCATAATGTCCGTGCCTGTTTAACAGATTATGGTTAAAGGATGCCACATACAGGAGGAAAACTTGAGTTTTTCGCCGCATTTGCGGAAAAGTTTTGTCGATCTTCAGGATCGCTCGCAAAAAAACCTGTGGATAACTTTGTGTGTAAATTCTTACCATTACTTTAAAATCAGCGCGATAGCCTTCTCCTCTTAATAATTACCCATTATTTTCAATGAGTTGTTAACATCACGTTTTTCTGATTATCTGATTCATGCCGTTATCATAATGTGGATAGTTATTACGAGTGTTTCTATTTCACTCAGCGCCATCATTAGCATCGTTTTCTGATAGAATCAGCCTCTTGCGCCCTTTTCGCGCACCGTTTATGGCTAACTTTTGAATAATTTATTATGACGAGAATACTCGCGGCTATCACGCTCCCATTGAGTATCGTATTGACCATCCTGGTCACTATTGTTTGCTCAGTACCGATCATCGTTGCCGGTATGGTAAAGCTCCTTTTGCCTGTTCCCGGTATCTGGCGCAAGGTCTCCATTTTCTGCAATTTCATGATGTATTGCTGGTGTGCTGGTCTTGCAGCGCTGTTACGCCTTAATCCGCACTTGCAATGGGATGTAGAAGGGTTAGAAGGGCTGAGCAAGAAAAATTGGTATTTACTGATTTGTAATCATCGCAGCTGGGCCGATATCGTTGTGCTTTGCGTTCTGTTCCGCAAGCATATCCCAATGAATAAGTACTTTCTTAAACAGCAATTGGCCTGGGTGCCGTTCATTGGCCTGGCGTGCTGGGCATTAGATATGCCGTTTATGAAGCGCTACTCCCGTAGCTACCTGCTCCGCCACCCCGATCGACGCGGCAAAGATGTTGAAACAACTCGTCGCTCTTGCGAAAAGTTTCGTCGGTATCCCACCACTATCGTTAACTTTGTTGAAGGCTCGCGATTTACGCATGAGAAACGTCAGCAAACGCATTCACCTTATCAACATCTGTTGCCGCCAAAAGCAGCCGGGATTGCAATGGCGATTAATGTTTTAGGCTCACAGTTCGATAAGCTGCTTAATATTACGTTGTGTTACCCAAACAACGATAGTCACCCCTTCTACGATATGCTAAGCGGTAGGCTGACGCGTATTGTTATTCGGGTGCAACTGGAACCCATAAATGAAGAACTGCACGGCGATTACGTGAACGACAAAACATTCAAACGCCGTTTTCAACGTTGGCTTAATACGCTGTGGGATAAGAAAGATATACAGATAGAAGAGATTAAAACATCTTATAAAAACGCCGGTCAGTGACCGGCGTTCTTTTTATTTTTTATCAACCAAATATTTCACGGTATCAGCATACTGCTGAACAAAAACATCCATGCTGCTGGTATCCATGCCTTGTGGGTTAATCTGGTATTTGCCATTGACGAACATCGCCGGAACGCCCTGCAGTTGCAGGTCAGCCGCGGCCTTCTCCTGTTGCGCAACCAGTGATTTCACCACGAAGCTGTTCCATGCCGCATCGTAATCTTCGCCTTTGACGCCCGCATCAACGAACACTTTACGGATATCCGCGGCAGATTGTACTGTCTGGGTTTTCTGTACGGCTTCAAACAGCGGGACCGTGACTTTATCTTCTACACCCAACGCCATCGCCACCGCCCATGCCTGGGTGAGCTCCTTGCCCAACGGCCCCAGGAACTCAACGTGGTACTTGGTCATTTTGGTGCCTTCCGGCAGCTTTTTCTTCACATTGTCAGACACATGAAGCACTTCTTCAAACTGATAACAATGTGGGCAGTAGAAGGAGAAAAACTCCAGTACCTGGGGTTCGCCAGCGACCGGTTTATCCAGCGTGATATACTGTTTACCGTCGCTGATCTGTGCTGCCGAGGCGCTAAAAGCTAAAACCATACCAGCCAGCGCCAGCCAAATCTTTTTCATGATCAACTCTCTCCGATTAATACATTGGCGTTAATTGTAAAGGGGGTTCGTGCAAAATTTTAGTCTGCTCAATAAAAGTCGTTGTCTGTCGCTGCCAGTAATCTTCCCCTGTTAACCAGGGAAAGTTTTTTGGAAACGCAGGATCGCCCCAACGACGAATCAACCAGGCAAGATAATAAACTAAACGCATGGCACGTAAAGGTTCAATGAGGCCAATTTCAGCCGTATCGAACTCACTAACTTCTTCATAAGCTTCAATAATGGTTTCAAGCTGCATTCGCTGTTCGGCTTTGTCGCCGTTCAGCAGCATCCATAAATCCTGTATCGCCGGGCCGTTACGGGCATCATCTAAATCGACAAACAGCGGTCCATCACGCCATAGAATGTTGCCGGCATGACAATCGCCGTGCAATCGCAGCGTGGCGAAATCGGTGCGCCAGCATTCGGTAACTGCAGACAGTAGAGTATCAGTGGCTTTCAGGAAAGCCGCTTTTTGCCCGGAGGGAATCAGTGCGGCATCTTCGAATACCTGGCGAGGTTCAAAAAGATACTCTGCAAGCCCAATGTCAGGCCGGAAAGTGAAAGGACATTTTCGCCCCGTCTGATGCAATCGGCCAAGATAATGCCCTACCGCCTCCATCTGATCGATATTGTCTGCTTCAAACTGACGACCGCCTACGCTGGGGAAAATGGCATAATGATAGCCCTGATGCGCTAACAGCGTCTGGCCATTAAACGCGAGCGGAGCAGCAACCGGAACCTCATCCTTCACCAGTTCAAGCGCGAATTGGTGTTCTTCCCGAATTTGATCAACAGACCAGCGTTCAGGACGATAAAACTTAACGACAAAACGTCGACGGTCTTCATCCTGAAACTGATAGACGCGGTTTTCATAACTGTTTAGTGGAGTCAGCCCGGAATCCACCCTGATCCCCTGTTCAAACAGCGCATCCATGATGGTTTCCGGGTGTAGCGTCTGGAAAGTAAAAGCGTTGTCGTTCATCCCATCATCCGGAAAATACTACGAATGATTCAGGATATCATTTCGTGACGATTTCGGTGGCGCCGCTTACAAGGTTTTACTCTTTAATAACGCCGCGGGCGCGTAAAAGCGCCGTTTTAAAGTCCTCTTCATAGTCTTTTTGAATCCCTGGAATGGCGGCGTCTTTGGCAGAATCGCGCATTTTCAGATGGTAGATCAGGATATCATCAGTTAAATCTTCCAGTTTGCCGTCAAAACCTGACTCTTTCGCCAGTTTCTGCAAAAATTGCGTCAGATTAAGATCAGGCTCTTTCTGCCAGGCTGGCTGGAGGAGTTCAATGACTTCATTCAGGCGTTTACATTTCATAGCTGTGCTCCTTATTCTTGATACAGACACGGTAGCAGGGTCAATCCCACAATAAAAGAGGAGATATCGGTGAATCTGGATGAAGTAATAACCGGCGTGGTGCTGGCAGGCGGTAAAGCCCGGCGGATGGGAGGTGCGGATAAAGGTCTGCTTGAACTGGACGGGAAACCGCTCTGGCGACACGTTACCGACGCGCTCGCGCCACAACTTGCTACGGTCGTCATTAGTGCTAATCGCCATCTGGATATCTACCAGGCCAGCGGCCTGAAAGTCATTCCGGATTCAATCGCTGACTTTCCCGGTCCGCTGGCGGGTATGCTTTCCGTTTTTCAGCAGGTAGCAGGCGACTGGTTTCTGTTTTGTCCCTGTGACAATCCCTGTATCCCCCACAACCTGGTCGATCGTTTAGCAGCGCAGCGTCATGGCGCACCCGTGGTTTGGGTTCATGATGGAGAACGCGATCATCCAACGATCGCGTTGATTAATCGTGCCGTTGAGCCCCAGTTGACAGCTTATTTGCAAGCAGGCGAACGGCGGGTAATGATTTTTATGCGCCAGGTAGGAGGACACGCCGTTGATTTCAGCGATTGTAAGGAGGCATTTGTGAACGTCAACACGCCGGAGGAACTCGCGCAATGGCAAAAGAGACCATGATACCGCTACTCGCCATTGCCGCGTGGAGCGGCACGGGAAAAACAACACTGCTGAAAAAACTGATCCCAGCACTTTGTGCGCACGGTATTCGGCCAGGGCTGATTAAGCATACCCATCATGATATGGATGTCGATAAGCCGGGTAAAGATAGCTACGAATTACGTAAGGCCGGGGCGGCACAGACGCTGGTTGCCAGTCAGCAGCGCTGGGCGTTAATGACTGAAACGCCGGGGCAAGAAGAGTTGGATCTGGCATGGCTGGTGAGTCGGATGGATGCATCAAAACTGGATCTGGTGCTGGTAGAAGGGTTTAAACACGAAGCAGTTGCGAAGATCTTACTTTTTCGTCAGGGATGTGGGCACAGCGAGGAAGAATTAATTCTTGATGAGCATGTTATTGCGGTTGCCAGTGATATTCCACTTGCCGTAGCGGTACCCGTTTTGGATCTTAATGATGTATCGCAGATTTCTGCCTTCATTTTGCGGTGGTTAGAGAAAGCACGTTCCTTGTAGGCCGAATAAGGCGGGGCCGCCATCCGGCGGTGCCGGTTGCCTGATGGCGCTGCGCTTATCAGGCCTACATTTTTACAGTTA
>NZ_JBKFRY010000015.1:0-109339 GCF_046569105.1 Salmonella sp. 741265073_HBA
GCTGGTAAGAGAGCCTTACAGGCGCATCTGAAAAACCTCCGGCTATGCCGGAGGATATTTATTGGTGCATAAGCCGTTGCGGAACAGGCGCATAAATGCATACTTAATCGATTTTTATGCAAAATAAACCGGCTGACAAGGTAGAATGCTTTGCCTTGTCGGCCTGATTAATGGCACGATAGTCGCATCGGATCTGTAAAGATCTCCTGGAAAGACAGTCTGTTGAGGATAGTTATGAAAAAACTGGCGTTATCCCTTTCTCTGGTGCTGGCATTTTCCAGCGCTACCGCAGCATTTGCCGCTATTCCACAAAAGATTCGTATCGGTACCGATCCTACATACGCGCCGTTTGAATCCAAAAATGCACAAGGTGAATTGGTCGGCTTTGATATCGATCTGGCCAAAGAGCTGTGCAAACGTATCAACACACAGTGTACGTTCGTGGAAAACCCGCTGGATGCGCTGATTCCGTCTTTAAAAGCGAAGAAAATTGATGCCATCATGTCCTCGCTGTCCATCACTGAAAAGCGCCAGCAGGAAATCGCGTTTACCGACAAGCTTTACGCCGCTGATTCCCGTCTGGTGGTGGCGAAGAACTCTGATATTCAGCCGACCGTCGCGTCGCTGAAAGGCAAGCGCGTCGGCGTGCTACAGGGGACGACGCAGGAGACCTTCGGCAATGAGCACTGGGCGCCGAAAGGGATTGAGATCGTCTCTTACCAGGGGCAGGACAACATTTATTCCGATCTGACGGCTGGCCGTATTGATGCGGCGTTCCAGGATGAGGTCGCGGCCAGCGAAGGTTTCCTTAAACAGCCTGTCGGAAAAGACTATAAATTCGGCGGCCCGGCGGTGAAAGATGAGAAGTTATTCGGCGTAGGAACCGGTATGGGGCTGCGCAAAGAGGATAACGAGCTGCGCGAAGCGCTGAACAAAGCCTTTGCTGAAATGCGTGCTGACGGTACTTACGAAAAGCTGGCGAAAAAGTACTTTGATTTTGATGTTTATGGCGGTTAATCACCGTCGGTGCAGATAAAGCCCAAAGAATGTTGACTGTCTGCATTGCCTGATGGCGCTGTGCGTGTCAGGCCTACGGGGAGCATCGTAGGCCGGGCAAGGCACAGCCGCCATCCGGCGTGATGTGAGGCAAAAATGCAAAAGAGGCTTCTTACTTCACCACACACAACAGGACAGGCTGAATGTTGTACGGGTTTTCAGGCGTAATTTTACAGGGCGCGATCGTCACGCTGGAACTGGCGCTCAGTTCCGTTGTGCTGGCCGTGCTTATTGGTCTCGTCGGCGCGGGGGCGAAGCTTTCGCAAAACCGGGTAACGGGGCTTATTTTTGAAGGGTACACCACCCTGATTCGCGGGGTGCCGGATCTGGTCTTAATGCTGCTGATATTTTACGGATTGCAAATCGCGCTTAACGTGGTGACCGATTCGCTGGGTATCGACCAGATAGATATTGATCCGATGGTGGCCGGTATTATCACCCTTGGTTTCATCTACGGCGCCTATTTTACCGAAACCTTTCGCGGCGCGTTTATGGCGGTGCCGAAAGGCCATATCGAGGCGGCGACGGCTTTTGGTTTTACCCACGGGCAAACCTTCCGGCGGATTATGTTCCCGGCGATGATGCGTTACGCCCTGCCGGGGATCGGCAATAACTGGCAGGTGATACTCAAAGCGACGGCGCTGGTGTCGCTGCTGGGCCTGGAAGATGTCGTCAAAGCCACGCAGCTTGCCGGTAAAAGCACCTGGGAGCCTTTCTATTTTGCCGTGGTCTGTGGACTTATCTACCTGGTATTTACCACCGTTTCCAATGGTGTGCTGCTCTTACTTGAGCGTCGCTATTCCGTGGGCGTGAAGAGGGCCGATTTGTGATTGAGATCATTCAGGAGTACTGGAAATCCCTGCTGTGGACGGATGGCTATCGTTTTACCGGCGTGGCGATTACGCTGTGGTTGTTAATTTCATCGGTGGTGATGGGCGGTCTTCTGGCGGTGGTTCTGGCGGTAGGTCGCGTTTCCAGTAATAAATTCATCCGTTTTCCCATCTGGCTGTTTACGTATATTTTTCGCGGCACGCCGCTGTACGTACAGCTACTGGTGTTCTATTCGGGGATGTATACGCTGGAGATAGTCAAAGGCACCGATCTTCTTAACGCGTTTTTCCGCAGCGGACTGAACTGTACCGTACTGGCGCTGACGCTGAATACCTGCGCGTACACCACGGAAATTTTCGCCGGGGCGATTCGCTCGGTGCCGCACGGTGAAATTGAAGCGGCACGGGCCTATGGCTTCTCGTCATTTAAAATGTATCGCTGCATTATTTTGCCGTCGGCATTACGCATCGCCTTGCCTGCCTACAGCAACGAAGTGATTTTAATGCTGCACTCTACGGCGCTGGCGTTTACCGCGACGGTGCCGGATTTGTTGAAAATCGCCCGCGATATTAACTCAGCGACTTACCAGCCGTTTACCGCGTTTGGCATTGCCGCCGTGTTGTATTTACTCATTTCGTATGTCCTGATAAGCCTGTTCCGTCGGGCGGAAAGACGCTGGTTGCAGCACGTGTCCTCTAAATAATTCGAGTAACATGATGTCAGAAAATAAATTACACGTTATCGATTTGCACAAACGCTACGGCGGTCATGAAGTGCTGAAAGGGGTATCGCTGCAGGCCCGCGCCGGAGATGTGATTAGCATCATCGGCTCGTCCGGCTCCGGTAAAAGCACTTTTTTGCGCTGTATTAACTTCCTCGAAAAACCGAGCGAAGGCGCGATTATCGTGAACGGTCAGAACATTAATCTGGTGCGCGACAAAGACGGGCAGCTCAAAGTGGCGGATAAAAATCAGCTACGCTTGTTGCGTACCCGCCTGACGATGGTGTTTCAGCACTTTAACCTCTGGAGCCACATGACGGTGCTGGAAAATGTGATGGAAGCGCCGATTCAGGTACTGGGATTAAGCAAGCACGACGCGCGCGAGCGGGCGTTGAAATATCTGGCGAAGGTGGGGATTGATGAGCGCGCTCAGGGCAAATATCCCGTCCATCTCTCCGGCGGCCAACAGCAGCGCGTTTCTATTGCGCGCGCGCTGGCGATGGAACCTGACGTTTTACTGTTCGATGAACCCACTTCGGCGCTCGATCCTGAACTGGTCGGCGAAGTGTTGCGCATCATGCAACAACTGGCGGAAGAAGGCAAAACGATGGTGGTGGTCACGCATGAAATGGGCTTCGCTCGCCATGTCTCTTCGCACGTTATTTTTCTGCATCAGGGGAAAATTGAAGAAGAGGGCGATCCGGAGCAGGTGTTCGGCAATCCGCAAAGCCCGCGTTTACAGCAATTCCTGAAAGGCTCGCTGAAATAAAAGAAGCCCGGCGGCGCATCGCTTACCGGGCAGGATACGGCGCTTTGGGAACTAGCGAATCACATCCGCCAGCGCCTCTTCTAAATCATACCAGCGAAATGCGAATCCGGCGGCTTCAAGCCGTTTTGGCAGCGCCCGCTGTCCGCCCAGCACCAGCACTGACGACTCTCCCATCAATAAGCGAATTGCCGTCGCCGGAATGCGAATAATCGCCGGACGACGCAGCGCGCGACCCAGCGCATGAGCAAAATGCTCATTATGGACGGGATACGGCGAGACCATATTGAAGGGACCGCGAAGATCGTTATCCAGCAGCCACAGAATACCGTTGACCATATCGTCGATGTGAATCCAGGCCAGATATTGCCGACCATTACCCACCGGACCGCCGAGTCCGAGGCGAAACGGCGGAACCATTTTCCCCAGAATCCCGCCTTGCGGCGCCAGGACAACGCCGGTACGCAGCAGGCAGACGCGGGTCTGATCGCTCTGCGCACGACAGGCAATCTGTTCCCAGCGGGCGCAAAGTTTATGCGTAAATTCGTTGTGCGGCGGCTCATCTTCAGTGACGACAACGTCGCCCAGATCGCCGTAATAGCCCGTGGCGGAGCCGGATATCAACACCGAGGGCGGCGTAGCGCTGGCATGAATTAAATCCACCAACTTTTGCGTGATAGCCCAGCGGCTTTGGCACAACCGTTCTTTTTGTTGCAACGTCCAGCGCTTGTCGGCAATCGGTTCGCCCGCCAGATTGATGATGGCATCAATCTCATTGAGGTGCTCACGTTCCGCCAGCCCTTTCCATAATGTCACTCTGGAATCGAGAATCTGACGCGCGTTATCGGGATTGCGCGTAACGACCGTCACCTGGTGCCCCAGTGTTAACAGCCGGGGAATGAGATGACGACCTATCAGGCCCGTACCGCCGGTAATCAGAATCTGCATATGACCTCCAGAGTAGGGAGGATTTCCTCTTCCCTAATGTCAGTTTTTTAATACGAATAAGGGTGCCGGACGCAGGTTTTTTCCGTGTATACACCTCTACATCATACATGATGTATGCTACCGCGTTACGCTTTCGTACTGTTACAGTGCAGTTGCGCTTGTAACAGTGCGCGCGCTGTCGCAGGACGCGTGCGAATGCGTTCAAACCAGTTATACACCGCCGGGTAGGTATCAAGATCGATTCGCTGACGCTGATGTGCGTTAACCCACGGCCAACTGGCGATATCCGCAATACTGTAGTGGTCGCCGCCCAGCCACGGGGAGGTTTCCAGGCGTTTATTCAGGACGTTGTATAAGCGTTGCGTTTCAACCTGATAGCGTTCAATCGCATAGGGGATGGCCTGCGGCGCAAAGTGGTTAAAGTGGTGATTCTGGCCCAGCATCGGCCCTAACCCGCCGACCTGCCAGAACAGCCATTGCAGCGTGGTATGGCGTTCACGCAGCTCCCCGCTAAGCAGTTTGCCGCTTTTTTCCGCCAGGTAGAGAAGAATTTCGCCGGATTCAAAAAGACTAAGCGGTTGACCGCCGTCTGCCGGGGCGTGATCGACGATGGCAGGAATTTTATTATTGGGAGAGATAGCCAAAAAATCAGGGCGAAACTGATTGCCCTTGCTGATATCTATTTTTAGCAAACGATACGCCAGCTCCGCCTCTTCCAGAAACAGCGTTATTTTATGCCCGTTGGGCGTGGGGGCGTAGTAAAGGTCAATCATTTTGGCTCCTGCATGTGCGTAAAGAGTCTGGGCTGAATTAAGTATAGAAAGCCTCCTGATGTGTGTGAGTTTTCATCAGGTGACAGCAGGCGAAAGACGCTATATTTTGGGAAGAAACTTAATACGCCCTCAAGAGGACATTATGAGTAAGCCTGTTATTGTGCTGTGGTCGGATGCGAACTTTTTCTCTCCCTACGTCTTGTCCGCCTGGGTGGCATTACAAGAAAAAGGGCTTTCCTTTACTCTGAAAACCCGCGATCTGGACCAGGGAGAACATCTGCAACCTGGCTGGCGGGGATATGCGCTGACGCAGCGCGTACCGGTGCTTGAGGCCGACAATTTTGAGCTGAGCGAGTCGTCCGCTATTGCGGAATACCTGGAGGAGCGTTTCGCACCGCCGCAGTGGGAGCGTATCTACCCGCACGATTTACAAAAACGCGCCCGCGCGCGACAGATTCAGGCGTGGCTACGCAGCGATTTACTGCCGCTTCGCGAAGAACGGCCTACCGACGTGGTGTTTGCCGGGGCGAAAAAAGCGCCGCTAAGCGAGGCTGGAAAAGCCAGCGCGGCAAAACTGTTTGCGACGGCTGAAGCGCTATTGGGGCAGGGGACGCAAAATTTATTTGGTGAATGGTGCATTGCCGATACCGATCTGGCATTGATGATCAATCGTCTGGCGCTGCATGGCGATGACGTGCCGGCGTCGCTGGCGGCGTATGCGACATTCCAGTGGCAGCGTGCTTCCGTACAGCGTTTTATTGCGCTTTCCTCGAAGCGTTCAGGCTGAAAATCTATTCATATTCCAGTATCATAACGCCGTTTTTCACAACGAGGAGTGAGCGATGAAACTGATGTTCGCATCGGACATTCATGGTTCTTTACCCGCCACGGAACGCGTGCTTGAGCGGTTCGCGCAAAGCGGCGCGCGTTGGCTGGTGATATTAGGCGATGTCCTTAACCACGGGCCGCGAAATGCGCTGCCTGAAGGCTATGCGCCCGCCCAGGTCGCCGAACGCCTGAACGCGGTGGCGACGCAAATCATTGCCGTGCGCGGCAACTGCGATAGCGAAGTGGATCAGATGCTGCTGCATTTCCCGATAACTGCGCCGTGGCAGCAAATATTGACGCAAGAGAGGCGGCTATTTTTAACGCATGGGCACCTCTTCGGGCCGACGAATCTGCCCGCTCTGCATACTGGCGATGTGTTGGTTTATGGTCATACGCATCTGCCGGTGGCGCAACAGCAGGAAGGACTGTATCACTTTAATCCTGGGTCAGTGAGCATCCCGAAAGGCGGGTATGCGGCAAGCTACGGTATTCTGGATGATAATGTGTTGAGCGTAATCGCACTCAATGATCAAAGTATCATTGCGCAGGTTGCAATTAACTCGTAATTTACCTCACAAACGTAAATGCGCCGTAAGAGCGCCAGAAATAAGAAGGTTTCCTGATGGTGGAACAGCGTCGTTTGGCAAGTACGGAATGGGTGGATATTGTGAATGAAGACAATGAAGTCATTGCACAGTCCAGCCGGGAACAGATGCGTGCGCAACGCTTACGGCATCGTGCGACGTATATCGTCGTTCATGATGGTATGGGTAAAATTCTGGTGCAGCGTCGTACCGAAACAAAAGATTTTTTGCCCGGTATGTTAGATGCTACCGCAGGCGGCGTGGTCCAGGCTGATGAGCAGCTACTGGAATCTGCCCGCCGCGAAGCGGAAGAAGAGTTGGGTATTGCAGGCGTGCCGTTTGCCGAACACGGTCTGTTTTACTTTGAAGACCAACATTGCCGGGTTTGGGGCGCGCTGTTTAGCTGCGTTTCCCACGGGCCTTTCGCGCTTCAGGAAGATGAAGTCAGCGAAGTGTGTTGGCTGACCCCGGAGGAGATCACCGCGCGCTGTGATGAGTTTACGCCAGATTCGCTCAAAGCGCTGGCGCTGTGGATGACCCGCAACGCCAAAAACGAAGCCGCGCTCCAGGAGAAACCGGAAGAGACGGAATAAGCGTTTTAGCAGCTTTCCCGCATACATAAACTGGAGGCGATGGATTTCCGATCGCTCCAGTTTCCCTGATTTAACCTTTCCAACAGCGCCCGTCCGGCTTCACTGCCAATCTTACGGTGCGGTACGGCCATGGTGGTTAACGGCGGCTGGCAGACCCGGCTGACATCGCTATCGCCAAACCCGACCACCGCTAAATCGTCCGGAACTTTGATCCGCCGTCGTTGGCACTCGTATAACGCGCCGCAGGCCAGCTCATCCGATACGCATACCAGCGCGTCTAGCTCCGGCCACGCCAGTAAAAACTCCGGCAGTTGCGACGCGCCGGTAGAAAAATTGGGCGGCAAGGCGGCATTAATCACCCGGTTTGGCGACATATGGTGGCGAAGCATCGCTTTGTACCACCCGTGCAGATGTTGCTGAAAAATCCACTGCTCCTGATTGGCGCATAGCAGCCCGATATTCTGATAACCGCGCTGAATCAGCATTTCCGTCAGCTCATACATTGCCGCAACGTTATCAATACCGATATTCATATCAATAGGATCGCTGCGAATCGCGCCCATCTCCATCACCGGGATAGAGGCATTTTTCAGCCACTGGCGCACGGTAGTGCTATGTTCGACGCTAAGCAGAATCGCCGCGGCAATGTTGGAGGCCAGCAGCGTTTCGAGCAGCTTCTCCTCTTGTTCCACGCGATGCTGCGATTCCGCCAGCATAATCTGGTAGCCAGCGGGCTGTAAAATTTGTTGCAGCCCGGCGAACATTTCAGAACACCCCGCTTCCGCAAGGTTCGGTACGACCATTGCGATGGTGTGCGAGGAGGCAGACGCCAGCGCGCTGGCGGCGAGATTAGGCATATAGCCCAGCTCATGCACTGCCGCTTCGATTTTTTCCCGGAGTTTATCAGAGACCTGTTCCGGCGTGCGTAAGGCTCGTGATACGGTCATCGTGCCTACACCGGCAAGTTGGGCTACATCGGCGATAGTCACTTTACCGGTACTGCGCCGTTTACGGGGTATCGACATACAAATTCCTGCGTCATTACAACATGTTGAGATGCTTTTTTATTGTCGTTCTTTGCTTCGCATGACTGGCAGTATACGCCTTAAATCCGCTTTTTTGCTGTGATTTCACACCATGATTTTAATTTGATAGCGCTATCACAATTCTGAGTAATAGTCGCTGGTAGCGCTATCTTTGTGATAACGATCGCAGCTAATATCGAATGGCTTGAATAAAGTTTGTTCATAATTTCATACACCGTGGGGGCGAATAACATGCTGGGAACCTGGTTATCTGACGCAACCATCACGCTACGGGAGAGCGTGGAAACGTGGCCGCAGGCGCTGGAAATTTGCGGCAAACCCCTGCTGGACGCAGGTGTTATCGCACCGGAATACCTTACGGCGATTGTTCAGCAGCACCAAAAGCTTGGGCCGTATTATGTATTAGCGCCAGGGTTAGCGATGCCGCATGCGAGGCCGGAAGAGGGGGCGAAAGGGTTAGGTTTATCGTTACTGAAACTACAGCGCGGCGTTTCATTTGGCGCAGACGAATTTGATCCGGTTGACATCATTATTATGCTGGCGGCGCCTGATAAGCACAGTCATATCGAAATGATATCGGCGCTGGCGGAATTATTTTCCAGTGATGTAGATATGGAAAAATTACATCAGGCAAAAAACCTGGAGGACATTAAAACGATTATTGACCGTTTCTGATTTTATTCCATTTTCTTGCGGTAAATAACATTGCGCCCGTGCGTGATGCAGACCAACTCTACTTTTAAAAGGTGACAATAATGAAAATCATGGCAATTTGCGGTTCCGGCCTGGGTAGTAGTTTTATGGTAGAAATGAACATTAAAAAAGTATTAAAGAAACTCAATATTGACGCTGAAGTGGAACACTCCGATCTCTCATCGGCCACGCCCGGGGCCGCCGATCTTTTTGTAATGGCCAAAGATATTGCGGCCAGCGCTAGCGTACCGGAAAGCCAACTGGTGGTGATCAATAACATCATCGACATCAACGAACTGGAAACGCAGCTGCGCGCATGGTTCGCTAAACAATAATTATTGCTGGCGAGGTGGATATGTTTATCCTTGAAACGCTGAATTTTGTTGTTGATATTTTAAAAGTGCCCTCGGTGCTTGTAGGATTAATTGCGCTGATTGGTCTGGTGGCGCAGAAAAAAGCGTTTTCCGATGTGGTAAAAGGCACGATTAAAACCATTTTAGGTTTTATTGTGCTTGGCGGCGGCGCAACCGTACTGGTGGGTTCATTAAATCCGCTAGGGGGTATGTTTGAACACGCTTTTAATATTCAAGGCATTATTCCTAATAATGAAGCGATAGTTTCAATCGCGCTGGAGAAATATGGCGCGTCCACGGCGTTAATTATGGCATTTGGTATGGTGGCCAATATTGTCGTGGCGCGCTTTACGCGTCTTAAATATATCTTTTTGACCGGGCATCACACCTTTTACATGGCCTGTATGATTGGCGTAATCCTGACCGTGGCGGGGTTTGAGGGCGTAGGGCTGGTCTTCACCGGATCGCTGATCCTGGGGCTGGTGATGGCCTTCTTCCCGGCGTTGGCCCAACGTTATATGAGGCGGATTACCGGTACCGATGACATTGCGTTTGGTCACTTCGGTACCCTGGGATATGTGCTTTCCGGCTGGATTGGCAGCCTGTGTGGTAAAGGCTCCCGCTCCACGGAAGAGATGAACCTGCCGAAAAACCTCAGTTTTTTACGCGACAGTTCTATCTCGATTTCGCTGACCATGATGATTATCTATCTGATCATGGCAGTCAGCGCAGGGCGTGAGTATGTCGAAGCGACGTTTAGCGGCGGGCAAAACTATCTGGTGTACGCCATCATCATGGCAATCACCTTCGCCGCCGGCGTATTCATCATTCTGCAAGGCGTCCGTCTGATTCTGGCGGAAATTGTTCCGGCCTTTACCGGCTTTTCAGAAAAACTGGTGCCAAACGCGCGTCCGGCGCTGGACTGCCCGGTGGTGTATCCCTATGCCCCTAACGCGGTACTGATTGGCTTCCTGTTCAGTTTTCTCGGTGGGCTGGTGGGGCTGTTCCTGCTGGGACAGATGAAGCTTGTGTTAATCCTGCCAGGCGTTGTGCCGCACTTCTTTACCGGCGCGACCGCAGGCGTCTTTGGCAATGCCACCGGCGGTCGCCGCGGGGCGATGATCGGCGCATTTGCTAATGGTCTATTAATCACTTTCCTGCCAGTACTGTTACTGCCGGTTCTCGGCGCGATCGGCTTCGCCAATACCACGTTCTCGGATGCTGACTTTGGCGTAATCGGTATTTTGCTGGGTAACCTGGCGCGTTATCTGTCGCCGATGGCTATCACGGGGCTGGTGGTGGCGCTATTCGCGCTACTGGTGGCGTACAACGTGTTGGCCAAAAACAAAAAAGTGAATGCCGAAGTGCAGGAAAATAGCGGAGCGAAAGAATGAACGTAACCGAAATCACCCAACTGGCGCGCGACATTCGCGTCGCCACGCTCAAATCCTTAAACCATCTTGGCTTTGGTCACTATGGCGGCAGCATGTCGGTAGTGGAAACTCTGGCGGTTCTGTACGGCGCGGTGATGAAAATCGACCCTGCCGACCCGGACTGGCCGGAGCGCGATTACTTCGTACTGTCGAAAGGCCATGCGGGCCCCGCGTTGTACAGTACCCTGGCGATTAAAGGCTATTTCCCGCGCGAAGAGCTGAATACGCTTAACCAGAACGGCACCCGTCTTCCCAGCCATCCGGATCGGCTAAAAACGCGCGGCGTGGACGCCACGACCGGCTCACTGGGACAGGGCATCTCTATTGCGGGCGGTATGGCGCTGTCGCATAAACTGGCGCGGCGATCCAACCGGGTATTTTGCATTGTCGGCGATGGCGAGCTCAATGAAGGGCAGTGCTGGGAGGCGTTTCAGTTTATTGCCCACCACCGCCTGAATAATCTGACCGTTTTCATTGACTGGAATAAACAGCAGCTTGACGGCGAACTGGAGGAGATTATCAATCCATTCGATCTGGAAGGGAAATTCCGCGCGTTTGGTTTCGATGTCGTCACCGTCAAAGGCGATGATATCGCCGGACTACTGGCGGTGGTTCAGCCAGTGCCGCCCGCTGATGCCCGGCCAAGGGTAGTGATCCTTGACAGCATTAAAGGGCAGGGGGTGCCATGCCTGGAGCAGTTAACGAATTCTCACCACTTACGCCTGACGGATGGCATGAAGCAGACGCTCAATGAGGCCATTCATCAACTGGAGGTCATGCATGATTAAGCTTGCGCCCGCAGGGCTTAAAGACGATATCGAAATGCGCAAAGTTTACGCCGGTTTTGTCGCCGGGCAGATTGAGGCCGGAAGCCCAATTATTGCGCTTGAGGCTGATTTAATGAGCTCAATGGCGATGGACAGCGTGGCGCGTGACTACCCGCAGCATGTCATTAACTGCGGTATTATGGAGGCGAATGTGATTGGCACTGCGGCGGGGCTGGCGCTGACCGGCCGCAAACCGTTTGTGCATACTTTTACCGCTTTTGCCAGCCGTCGCTGTTTTGATCAGCTCTTTATGGCGCTGGATTATCAGCGTAACAACGTCAAAGTGATCGCCTCCGATGCCGGAGTGACGGCGTGCCATAACGGCGGCACCCATATGTCTTTTGAAGATATGGGGATTGTTCGCGGGCTGGCGCACTCCGTAGTACTGGAGGTGACGGATGCGGTGATGTTCGCGGATATTTTACGCCAGCTAATGGACCTGGACGGTTTTTACTGGCTGCGTACCATCCGTAAGCAGGCGCGGAGTATCTATGCGCCAGGCTCTACCTTTACCATTGGCAAGGGCAACGTACTGCGCGAGGGCGATGATATTACGCTTATCGCCAACGGCATTATGGTGGCGGAGGCGCTGGAGGCGGCGCGCCAACTGGAGCAGGAAGGCGTGAGCGCCGCAGTCATTGATATGTTCACCTTAAAGCCTATCGATCGCATGTTGGTGAAAAACTACGCGGAAAAAACGCGGCGTATCGTCACGTGTGAAAACCACAGCATCCATAATGGACTGGGATCAGCGGTGGCGGAAGTGCTGGTGGAAAACTGCCCGGTGCCGATGCGCCGTGTTGGCGTCAAAGAGCGTTATGGGCAGGTAGGAACGCAGGATTTCTTACAACAAGAGTACGGACTCACCGCCGCAGCGATTGTAGAAGCCGCGAAATCACTGCTTTAATCATGGAGATATTGCCGGATGGCGCTGATGCTCATCCGGCATTTTAGATCAATGATATCCCATCATCTGCGCGCCAATGACGACCACGCTGGACATAATAAACAGTAGTCCCAGCAGCGACGCCCCCACTTTCAGCCAGTTGCGAAAATCGACCCGGCACACGCCCAGTGTGGCCATCAGCGAGGCCGATGTCGGATAGATAATATGGCTGAAGCCATCGCCAAACTGGAAGGCCAGAACAGTCACCTGACGGTTAACGCCGACCAGATCGCCGAGCGGCGCCAGTAATGGCATGGTTAATGCCGCCTGACCCGAACCGGACGTGACAAAGAAATTAAATACCGCCTGGAAGAGCAGCATAAACCAGGCGGCGATAGCATTATTAAGCCCGCTGATGCCATGCGCGATACTGTTAAGCAGCGTATTGAGCACGCTGGGTTCCCCGGCTTCGCCGTTGCCGACCAGCAGCAGAATGCCTTTGGCAAAACCCACCAGCAAGGCGGGCGCGATCATCATCCTCGCCCCTTCGGTGAATGAGGACGCCATCACGTTGATCGTCATACCGTTGAGGCGGAAGATAACGCCAATGAGGCCGATCACCACGCCCATGGTGAAAAACTGGCTGGCGATCTCCGGAATAAACCAGGCGTGGACAATCACGCCCCAGACGACCCAAATCATTACGCCGGTCAGGACCAGCAGTACCAGCCAGTCACCGAAGGTGAAAGGGCGCTGGACGACTTCATCCTGCTGTTCGCGGAAATAGCGATCGGATTCGTGGACGCGGGAAAGCAGCGGATTCTTTTTCACGCGTGAGGCGTAGACCAGCGTAAAAACCAGCCCAATCAGCGTGGCGACAATCCAGACCACAATACGCAGCCCGGAGCCGGAAAGTACCGGCACGCCGGCAATCCCCTGGGCGACGACTACGCAAAAAGGGTTCATCCACGAACTGGCAAAGCCAATTTGGGTGGCGATATAGGTCACCAGGACGGTGGTAATGCTGTCATAGCCCAGCCTGACCATCAGCGGGGCTATGATAATTGCAAAGGCGACCGCCTCTTCGCCCATGCCAAATACGGCGCCCCCTAACGAAAAGAGGACAAATAGCACCGGAATAAACAGGACTTCGTTGCCCCGCGTGTGGCGAATAAGCGCCAGAATGCCGTTATCCACGGTGCCGGTACGCATCACGATGCCGAATGCGCCGCCAATCACCAACATAAACATAATAATGCCGACGGCAGTGCCGAATTTCGATCCGGATGTTAACCCTTCAAACGGAAAATTCATCAGCCCTGGTCTTTCATCGCCGGTAGTGAAAAATTGTACGCGATGATACTGCGCTTCCCCGGCCTCATTGGTCACAATGCGAAAAGAGTGCGGGTCGACGACTTTGCGGGTTTTTGTCTGACCATCGACCTGATACTGCACTTCCTGGCTATCAAACATCCCAACGGGGACGACCCAGGTGGCGATACTGGTTAAAATGGCGACAAAAAAGATGATGACCAGCGTATCGGGCATTGCCCATTTTCTGGCTGTTTTTGATTCTGTAACGACAGACATGACAGACTATCCCTGTTGCAAAGCAAAGAGGCTAAGTATGAGAAGAAGGGAATAGTTATTCATTGATGCAGCGCAGTTAAGCAAAAAATTCCGCTTTGCAGGGTAAATAGCAGAATGCCGGATGGCGATGCTAACGCGTCTTATCCGGCCTACAACGGTATTTCACCTGTAGGCCGGACAAGGCGTTCACGCCGCTATCCGGCATTATCTTTTACTGTTACTGCTGCTGTTGAGAAGCCTGGATCGCCGTCAGGGCGATGGTGTAGACGATATCGTCAACCAGCGCGCCACGGGACAGGTCGTTCACCGGCTTGCGCATACCCTGCAGCATCGGCCCGATGGAGATCAGGTCGGCAGAACGCTGTACCGCTTTGTAGGTGGTGTTACCGGTGTTCAGATCCGGGAAAATGAACACGGTAGCGCGACCCGCAACCGGCGAGTTCGGCGCTTTGGATTTCGCTACGTCAGCCATGACCGCGGCGTCGTACTGCAACGGACCGTCGATCATCAGGTCAGGACGTTTTTCCTGCGCCAGACGCGTCGCTTCACGTACTTTCTCTACGTCGCTGCCCGCGCCAGAGGTGCCGGTGGAGTAGGAGAGCATTGCCACACGCGGTTCGATGCCGAAGGCAATGGCGGAATCCGCAGACTGAATCGCGATTTCTGCCAGCTGCTCTGCAGTCGGGTCTGGGTTGATTGCGCAGTCGCCGTAAACGTAAACCTGTTCCGGCAGTAGCATAAAGAACACAGAAGAGACCAGGGAGCTACCCGGCGCCGTTTTAATAAGCTGCAGCGGCGGACGGATGGTGTTGGCGGTGGTATGAACCGCGCCGGAAACCAGACCGTCGACTTCGTCTTGCTCCAGCATCAGCGTGCCGAGCACCACGTTGTCTTCCAGCTGTTCGCGGGCAACCGGTTCGGTCATGCCTTTGCTCTTACGCAGCTCAACCAGGCGAGCGACATAGCTTTCACGCACCACTTCCGGATCGACGATTTCAATACCTGCGCCCAGCTCAACGCCCTGAGATGCCGCGACGCGGTTGATTTCATCCGGGTTGCCCAGCAGTACGCAAGTGGCGATGCCGCGTTCAGCGCAGATTGCCGCCGCTTTGACGGTACGCGGTTCGTCGCCTTCCGGCAGCACTACGCGTTTACCGGCTTTACGCGCCAGCTCAGTCAGTTGGTAGCGGAACGCCGGCGGAGAGAGACGACGGCTACGCTCGGAAGTGGCGGTCAGCGACTCGATCCAGTCAGCGTTAACGTAGTTCGCGACGTATTCCTGAACTTTCTCGATGCGCTCATGGTCATCAACCGGGACTTCCAGATTGAAGCTTTGCAGGCTCAGCGAAGTCTGCCAGGTGTTGGTGTTCACCATAAAGACCGGCAGACCGGTGGCGAATGCGCGTTCGCACAGTTTAGAAATGCGCGCGTCCATTTCATAGCCGCCGGTCAGCAACAGGGCGCCGATTTCTACGCCGTTCATCGCGGCCAGGCAAGCTGCGACCAGTACGTCCGGACGGTCAGCGGAGGTCACTAACAACGATCCTGCGCGGAAATGTTCCAGCATATGCGGAATACTACGCGCGCAGAACGTGACGGATTTAACGCGGCGGGTTTTGATATCGCCTTCGTTAATGATGGTGGCGTTCAGGTGACGCGCCATATCGATAGCGCGGGTCGCAATCAGGTCGAAGCTCCACGGCACCGCGCCCAGAACCGGCAGCGGGCTGGATTCCTGCAGTTTAGCAGGATCGATTTTGATCACCTGTGCTTTGGAAGAGTCGTCAAAAATCTCCGACAGATCCGGGCGAGTACGGCCTTGTTCATCAACCGGCGCATTCAGTTTGTTGATGATAACGCCGGTGATGTTGGTGTTTTTCGCGCCGCCGAAGCTGCTGCGCGTCAATTCGATACGCTCGTTCAGCTGTTCTGGCGTGTCGGTCCCCTGAGACATGACAAAAACGATTTCCGCATTCAGCGTTTTCGCGATTTCATAGTTCAGAGACTGAGCGAACTGATGTTTACGGGTCGGAACCAGACCTTCAACCAGCACCACTTCCGCGTCTTTGGTATTCGCATGGTAGTTCGCGATGATCTCTTCCATCAGCACGTCTTTCTGGTTGCTGGAGAGCAGAGATTCAACGTGGCTCATCTTCAGCGGTTCAGCCGCCGGCAGGGTAGAGTTCGCGCGAACGATAGTGGTGGTCTGGTCAGGCGCATCGCCGCCAGCGCGAGGCTGGGCGATAGGCTTAAAGACGCTCAGACGAACGCCTTTGCGTTCCATAGCACGGATGACGCCGAGGCTGACGCTGGTCAGGCCGACGCTGGTTCCGGTAGGGATCAGCATAATAATACGGGACACGGTTTATCCTCTTTCGTTACCGTCTTTTGGGGACGGGTTACAAAACAGCACCGCCAGCGAGGCTGGCGGTGTGAAATCAGGCAGTCAGACGGCTCGCGTCCTGCGCGATAACCAGTTCTTCGTTGGTTGGGATCACCACCGCCGGACGGGTACCTTCTTTGTTGATGAAACCAGATTTGCCGAAGCGGGCCGCCAGGTTACGTTCGTGGTCGACTTCAAAGCCCAGCACGCCCAGTTTACCCAGAGACAGTTCGCGAACCATCGCGGCGTTTTCACCGATACCGCCGGTGAACACGACTGCATCCAGACGACCGTCCATCAGAGCGGTGTAAGAACCGATGTACTTCGCCAGGCGGTGGCAGTAAACGTCCATCGCACGTTTAGCGTCTTCTTTGGTGGCGTAGTTGTCTTCAACATAACGGCAGTCGCTGGTCACTTCAGTCAGACCCAGCAGACCGGACTCTTTGGTCAGCATTTTGTTGATCTGATCCACGCTCATGCCCAGAGTGTCGTGCAGGTGGAAGATAATCGCAGGGTCGATATCGCCGGAACGGGTACCCATGACCAGGCCTTCCAGCGGGGTCAGACCCATAGAGGTATCCACGCATTTACCGTTACGGATAGCGGAAACAGAACCGCCGTTGCCCAGGTGGCAGGTGATAATGTTCAGTTCTTCTACCGGCTTGTTCAGCATTTTTGCCGCTTCCTGAGTTACATAGAAGTGGCTGGTGCCGTGTGCGCCATAGCGACGAACGCCGTGTTCTTTATACAGGCTGTACGGCAGGGCATACAGGTAAGATTCTTCCGGCATGGTCTGATGGAAGGCGGTGTCGAATACTGCAACGTTTTTATCTTTCAGCTGCGGGAAAGATTTCAGCGCTTCGGCGATACCAATCAGGTGAGCCGGGTTATGCAGCGGTGCGAAAGAGGCGGAATCTTTGATGCCCTGAATGACGGACTCATCAATGACTACGGAACTGGTATACTTCTCGCCGCCGTGTACGATACGGTGACCAATTGCAGTTAACTGCGCAGACAGTTCTGGTTTTTGTGCCAGAATAGTGTTAACGATAAAGTTCAGCGCTTCACTGTGAGCGGCGCCTGCACCTAAAGCCGCTTCTTGTTTACTGCCGTCCATTTTCCATTTGATGCGTGCTTCTGGCAGATGGAAACATTCGGCTAAACCAGAAAGGTATTCATCACCATTAACTGCATCAATAATTGCAAATTTCAGTGAAGAACTACCGCAGTTCAGAACCAGTACTAACTTACTCGACATGGAAGTACCTATTTATGATACGTGGCTAAAAAAACGTCAGTGAGCCATAGAGCGTAGCGCATGATAGCCCTGACATTTATGATTAACATCATGCGCAGGAGTTTTTTTGGGCATGATGGAAGAAATACCTTTGAGTCTATGCCATTTTGCGTATTTTTCAGCCAATGGCATACTATGTGTAATATTGACGACTCAATGATTTTAAACTACCGGCCTTTGACAGGCCGACACAGGATACCTGATAGTGGGTATCGAAGACAAAATGTTTTGAACGTTGTCCCTCGCAGTTGTTGTTTTGCACAAATTTTTTAAATTTTATATGTGAAGTTGAGGTAGGCCATGTCGACACCGGATAATCGCTCCGTAAATTTTTTTAGCTTATTTCGCCGGGGGCAGCACTACGCGAAGACGTGGCCGATGGAAAAACGGCTGGCGCCCGTTTTCGTCGAAAACCGCGTCATTCGTATGACGCGCTATGCCATACGATTTATGCCGCCTGTCGCCGTTTTTACATTATGCTGGCAGATAGCGCTGGGCGGTCAGTTAGGTCCGGCCGTGGCGACCGCCCTGTTCGCCCTGAGCTTGCCTATGCAGGGATTATGGTGGTTAGGGAAACGTTCCGTGACGCCGTTGCCGCCTTCAATCCTTAACTGGTTTTACGAAGTTCGCGGTAAATTGCAGGAGGCTGGACAAGCGCTGGCACCGGTAGAAGGAAAGCCGGATTACCAGGCATTAGCTGACACGCTTAAGCGCGCCTTCAAACAACTGGATAAAACTTTCCTGGATGATTTGTAATTGACCCCGGATTACGCATATAAAAGAAGGCATACCAATGCCTTCTTTTTTTCATCGCTATAGCGTGATACAGGAGTTCAAAATGGAAATGACCAACGCGCAACGTCTGATTTTGTCTAACCAGTACAAAATGATGACGATGCTCGATCCCACCAACGCCGAGCGTTACCGTCGCTTACAAACAATTATTGAACGCGGCTACGGCCTGCAGATGCGCGAGCTGGATCGCGAGTTTGGCGAGCTGACGGAAGAGACCTGTCGTACCATCATCGATATTATGGAGATGTACCATGCGCTGCACGTCTCCTGGACCAACCTCAAAGATACGCAAGCCATCGACGAACGTCGCGTCACCTTCCTGGGGTTTGACGCTGCGACGGAAGCGCGTTACCTCGGCTATGTCCGTTTTATGGTGAATATAGAAGGACGCTACACTCACTTTGACGCCGGGACGCACGGCTTTAATGCCCAGACGCCGATGTGGGAAAAATACCAGCGGATGTTGAATGTCTGGCATGCCTGCCCGCGTCAGTACCACCTGAGCGCGAATGAAATCAATCAAATCATTAATGCCTGAGGAGGCTCGCGTGCAGTGTAAAGGTTTTCTGTTTGATCTGGATGGAACGTTGGTTGACTCATTACCTGCCGTCGAACGCGCGTGGTGTAGCTGGGCCGATCGTTTTAACCTTGCTCATGATGAGGTGCTGGGCTTTATTCATGGCAAACAGGCGATCACCTCGTTGCGGCATTTTATGGCGGGTAAATCGGAGGCGGAAATTGCCGCTGAGTTTACGCGCCTGGAGCAAATAGAAGCCACTGAAACCGCAGGGATCACCGCGTTGCCGGGGGCAGTCGATTTACTCAATCACCTGAATAAAGCGGGCATTCCGTGGGCTATCGTCACTTCCGGTTCAATGCCGGTCGCGCGTGCGCGCCATCAGGTCGCGGGCCTTCCAGCGCCAGAGGTGTTTGTCACCGCCGAACGAGTCAAACGCGGCAAACCGGAGCCGGATGCGTATTTGCTGGGCGCACAACTGCTTGGCCTGGCCCCTCAGGAGTGCGTCGTAGTAGAAGATGCCCCGGCTGGCGTGCTGTCCGGGCTGGCTGCGGGCTGCCACGTCATTGCGGTCAATGCGCCGGCCGACACGCCGCGTCTGGCGGATGTTGATTTTGCGTTGGATAGCCTGACGCAATTATCGGTCGCTAAACAACCAAACGGCGATGTGGTGGTGTTAAGAAAGACCTGATCATGATATCGCCCCGCTTTGGCGGGGCATATTTATGGCAGAATCGCGTTATCTTCTCATCTGACAAGGATATGTTGTGAACGGTGAATTGATTTGGGTTCTCTCTTTACTGGCGATTGCCGTCGTGTTGTTTGCGACGGGCAAAGTACGTATGGATGCGGTGGCTTTATTCGTCATTGTTGCTTTTGTCCTTAGCGGTACCTTGACCCTTCCGGAAGCCTTCTCCGGCTTTAGCGATCCGAATGTCATTCTTATCGCCGCCTTATTTATTATTGGCGACGGCCTCGTGCGCACCGGCGTTGCGACGGTGGTCGGTACCTGGCTGGTTAAAATGGCGGGCAGCAGTGAAATCAAAATGCTGGTTTTACTGATGATCACCGTCGCCGGACTTGGCGCTTTCATGAGTTCAACCGGCGTGGTGGCGATTTTTATCCCCGTTGTTCTTAGCGTTTCTATGCATATGCAGACCTCGCCTTCGCGCCTGATGATGCCGCTGAGTTTTGCCGGGCTTATCAGCGGAATGATGACGCTGGTGGCGACGCCGCCGAACCTGGTGGTTAACAGTGAACTGCTGCGTGAAGGCCTGCACGGGTTCAACTTTTTTAGCGTGACGCCGCTGGGGATAGTGGTGTTGGCGCTCGGCATTGTTTATATGCTGGTGATGCGCTTCATGCTAAAAGGCGATGCGCCCGGACAACAGGCCGGTAAGCGTCGCACTTTCCGCGATCTTATCCGCGAGTACCGTCTGACGGGGCGCGCTCGGCGTCTGGCGATTCGCCCCGGTTCGCCGATGGTGGGACAGCGGCTGGACGACCTTAAACTGCGCGAACGTTACGGCGCCAATGTCATCGGCGTTGAACGCTGGCGGCGCTTTCGGCGGGTTATCGTCAATGTGAACGGCGTATCGGAGTTTCGCGCTCGCGACGTTCTGCTGATTGATATGTCGGCGGCGGAGGTTGACCTCAGAGAGTTCTGCGCCGAGCAACTGCTGGAACCGATGGTATTGCGTGGAGAATATTTTTCCGATCAGGCGTTGGATGTTGGCATGGCGGAAATTTCGCTTATTCCGGAGTCTGAACTGATAGGCAAGTCGGTGCGTGAAATCGCCTTCCGTACACGTTACGGGCTGAATGTGGTCGGCCTGAAACGCGACGGCGTCGCGCTGGAAGGATCGCTGGCCGATGAACCGTTATTGATGGGCGATATCATTCTGGTTGTGGGGAACTGGAAGTTAATCAGCCTGCTGGGGCAAAAAGGCCGCGACTTTGTGGTGCTGAATATGCCGGTCGAGGTCAGCGAAGCCTCTCCTGCGCACAGCCAGGCGCCGCACGCCATTTTCTGCCTGGTACTGATGGTGGCGCTGATGTTGACCGATGAAATTCCCAACCCGATCGCGGCGATTATCGCCTGCCTGCTGATGGGTAAATTTCGCTGTATTGATGCTGAAAGCGCGTATAAAGCGATCCACTGGCCGAGTATTATCTTGATTGTGGGTATGATGCCATTTGCGCAGGCGTTGCAAAAAACCGGCGGCGTCTCTCTGGTCGTGCAAGGGTTAATGAATATCGGCGGCGGCTATGGGCCGTATATGATGCTGGGATGCCTGTTCGTGCTGTGTGCCGTCATAGGACTGTTCATTTCTAACACGGCAACGGCGGTGCTGATGGCGCCGATTGCGCTGGCGGCGGCGAAATCGATGGGGGTGTCGCCCTATCCGTTTGCGATGGCGGTGGCGATGGCGGCATCCGCCGCCTTTATGACGCCGGTTTCATCGCCGGTCAATACTCTGGTTCTGGGGCCGGGAAACTATAGCTTTAGCGATTTTGTGAAGCTTGGCGTGCCGTTCACGCTTATTGTGATGGCGGTTTGTATTGTGATGATTCCGATGTTGTTTCCGTTTTAACCCCAGGCTGGAAAAGGCCTGATGGCGCTGCGCTTATCAGGCCTACGGGAAGAACGGTAGGCCGGATAAGGCGTTAGCCGCCATCCGGCAACTAAAGCGGTGAATCCTGGCTTATCTCGTCAAGAGAGAGATGGAAACTTGGTACGAACACCGCCATAAAATAGTCCATCTCCTGGCTGCGACGTAATTCCAGCGTTTTTTCCAGCCGCGTTTTTGCCAGTCCAAACTCATTGTTTCCCGCCGATAGCTCCTCCAGGCATTTCAGGTAGGCGCAAAGCGCATCGGCCTGTTTTACGATTGCCTGTTCTTCTTCGCTCCAGGCATTCTCATCAATAAGCGGTGCGAAAATATCGCGTAATTCATCCGGCGCCATATCAACCAGCTTTTGCTGGGCGATTTTTTCGATCGCTTTATATTCCTGGGCTATCTGGGAATTAAAATATTTTACCGGCGTCGGCAGATCGCCGGTCAGTACTTCCGAGGCATCATGATACATCGCCAGAAGCGCGATGCGTTCAGCATTGAGCTGACCGCCAAATTTACGGTTTTTTATCGCCGCCAACGCATGGGCGACCATCGCCACCTGCAGACTATGTTCGGAGACGTTTTCCGTACGCACGTTACGCATCAGCGGCCAGCGGTTAATCAACTTCATGCGGGAGAGATGGGCGAAAAAATGGCTCTGCTTCATAGATTACCTTTTGTTTTCACTGCGGCAGACTTCATTGTGCGGGGAGGGGGATGAAGATGCAATTCAGGCTACCGAAGTAGCCTGAATTTAAGATTATTGATGGTAACCGGAGAGGAAACGCCCAAAGCGGTTGATGGCCATCTCCAGGTCATCTTCACGCGGTAGCGTCACAATGCGGAAGTGATCCGGCCACGGCCAGTTAAAGGCGGTACCTTGCACCAGCAGCACCTTTTCCTGTAGCAGGAAGTCCAGCACCATCTTCTGGTCGTCGTGAATATTAAAACGTTTAGCGTCGATCCTGGGGAACATGTACAACGCGCCGCGCGGTTTTACGCAGGAAACGCCGGGAATATCGTTAATCAACTCCCAGGCTCGGTTACGCTGTTCATACAGTCGACCGCCCGGCAGAATAAATTCGCTAATGCTTTGATAGCCGCCGAGCGCGGTCTGAATAGCATGTTGCGCCGGGACGTTGGCGCACAGGCGCATTGAGGCTAACATCTCCAGCCCTTCAATATAGCCTTTCGCATGTTTTTTCGGCCCGTTCAGCACCATCCAGCCCTGGCGGAAGCCGGCGACGCGATAGGTTTTAGACAAACCATTAAAGGTGATGGTCAGCAGATCAGGCGCCAGTGCGGCGATAGAGTGATGCTCGGCATCGTCATAGAGAATCTTGTCATAAATTTCATCGGCGAAGATGATGAGATTATGCTCGCGCGCAATGTTGACAATTTCCATCAACAATTCTTTAGAATAGACGGCGCCAGTAGGGTTGTTTGGATTAATAATGACAATACCACGCGTACGTGGGGTGATTTTGGCGCGGATATCGTCAAGGTCCGGGAACCAGTCGGAAGATTCATCGCAAAGATAATGTACCGCCTTGCCGCTGGAGAGCGATACCGCCGCTGTCCATAACGGATAATCGGGCGCGGGAACCAGCATTTCATCGCCACTGTTAAGCAACGCCTGCATCGCCTGAACGATCAGCTCGGAAACGCCGTTACCGATATAGATATCTTCCACGGTTACATCGCGCATTCCACGGGCCTGATAATGCTGCATAATCGCTTTACGGGCGGAATAAAGCCCTTTCGAGTCGCAATATCCTTGCGCCGTCGGCAAATTACGAATGACATCGACCAGAATTTCGTCCGGCGCTTCGAATCCGAAGGGGGCGGGGTTGCCGATATTCAGTTTAAGAACTTTATTACCTTCTTCCTCAAGGCGTTTCGCTTCTTTCAGAACGGGGCCACGAATGTCATAACAGACATTTTCGAGTTTGCTGGATTTTTCAATGGGGGACATGAATCTTGACCTTTTAGCTGTTATTGCCACTCCCTGCCGTGGAAGTCAGCACGAAACAATGTACTCCCACGACGGTGAGTTTTGAAGAGTGAACAGAAGAAGATTTTGTTTATTTTTAACGCGCTTTCGTGCTGTTTAAAACTTCATAAAATCATTTGGTTAGATGCATTTTCTATTTTTGTCTGTATGTGTAGTGTTTTATTCTATATGATTGCGCGTAATGTGGTTTTTTATGTTGTCAGAAATTATCTGTTTTATGAGAGATAAGCATTCATCATTAGTGTCGCGCTGGCTATTTCGGAAATACTGAGTATTAAAGGTAAAATGAGAAGGTTAGACCTTTCCGGCGGCGGGGGGTGTGAAACTATTGTTAAGTATAATTAATGAATGGTAGAAATCTTAATTAATTATTATTTAATATTTAAAAAGCATTTACTAAAGTCGTAATAATATCTTTCTGGTCCGATTAGTATAACATATCCAAGGTTAAGATTATTCGTAATAATACTTATAAATATAGCGGTTTTAGGTTAAGATAATGATCCGAAACGGGGGCGTAGTCTGCGTTGTCTGCTAATTATCATGACGCGATTTTATACATAACCTATTGTTCAATATATTGTTTTTGTATCTGTGCGTCTCGGTAAACTATTTGACGCTTGTTACAAGATTTACACGTCCATCATTAGCAGAAATCTGTAGACGCCTAAAGGTATGACACATTCTCTTTGATATATCCCAATCAGTTGCATTTGGTATTATATCAGTAAGTAAGAGAAGTGTTTTGGTCGTATTTTCAATTACATTCTAACATTTACCTGGGTAACCAGGCGGTACTGCGAAGGATGCACATTACAAATGGAATTGCTTGTTTCTGAATGCACAGCATTAACCAGGTCAGCCCGATATGACCCGCCAGTAAGTGAAAAATTATGATAAATGCAAATCGTCCGATAATTAACCTCGATCTCGATCTGCTGAGAACGTTCGTGGCCGTTGCCGATCTGAACACCTTCGCCGCGGCGGCGGCGGCGGTATGTCGTACTCAGTCTGCGGTCAGTCAGCAAATGCAGCGTCTTGAGCAACTCGTGGGAAAGGAATTGTTCGCCCGCCATGGTCGTAACAAACTTTTGACCGAACACGGTATCCAGCTTCTGGGGTACGCCAGAAAAATCCTGCGTTTTAATGATGAGGCGTGTTCATCATTAATGTTCAGTAATCTTCAGGGAGTGTTAACAATCGGCGCTTCTGATGAATCAGCTGATACTATCCTGCCTTTTTTGCTTAGCCGAATCAGCTCGGTTTATCCGAAACTCGCGCTTGATGTACGGGTAAAACGCAACGCCTATATGGTGGACATGGTTAAATCGCAGGAAGTAGATTTGGTGGTGACGACTAACCAACCTCATTCGCTGGACTGTCTGAATTTGCGGACCTCGCCCACCCATTGGTATTGTGCGGCTGAGTATGTTTTGCAAAGGGGAGAGCCCGTACCATTAGTCCTGCTGGACGATCCCAGCCCATTCCGCGATATGGTGCTGGAGACGCTAAATGCAGCGGGTATTCCCTGGCGGCTGGCCTATGTGGCGTCTACATTACCGGCGGTACGCGCGGCCGTTAAAGCCGGTCTTGGCGTAACGGCTCGACCTGTCGAAATGATGAGTCCCGACCTTCGCGTGCTGGGCGCGGCAGACGGATTACCGCCTTTGCCGGATACGGAATATCTGTTGTGCCGCGATCCCAATAGCCAGAACGAGCTGGCGATGGTGATTTTCCATGCGATGGAAAGCTATCAAAACCCATGGCATTACAACCAGTTTTCTGCAGAGGGCGGAGATGATCCGCTGATGGTGGAAGGGGGTTTTGAGTAGCTCGCAGGCAAAAGGCGCTAAGTCGTAAATGTAAAAAAGAGCCGCTGGCGATGAAAAAACGCTCAGTGGCTCTTTTTTTGTGCCCATCTGTACGCGCTTAACCGCACAAATTGTAAAAGTTGCGGTAAATCAGCCAGTAGCGATTCGCAGTTCAATGTGGGTAAAAAATAACCAGAACATCCATTTTATGAATTTGCATGTTAAAAAACTAGAGAAATTGTTGCTGTTTTAGGGGGTGAATTAACAAAAGCGTGTCACAGATCAAGAAAATACTCCCATTTAGGGGGAGGCATCTTCACAAATTCCTGTCAAAATAGGTGTGTGTTATTTCTTTTGCTTCACAACGGACACGATTCAACAACATAAAATCCCCCCTGGTCGAAGAGTCATTTTCTCCAGGATGGCACTTAATGTTAATGATGATGAATTGATGTAAATTAATGTGAAGGAACTTTTGTTAAAGTTGACAAAAGGTTATAGAAAGGAGTAAAAAACCACATCAATTAGCTGTTTTTATCATTTTCTACAGTAATTGTAGGGTTTTTTTTATTCCTCCCCATGAATCGATGTGGCGCCCATCTGCCGTAAAGAGCAGAGAAACTGGCGCTACTTTTGATGAGTAAGCAATGAGTATGTCAACATCCACTGAAGTCATCGCTCATCACTGGGCATTCGCTATCTTTCTTATCGTTGCCATTGGCCTGTGCTGCCTGATGCTGGTAGGCGGTTGGTTTTTGGGCGGTCGCGCACGCGCGAGGCACAAGAACGTTCCGTTTGAATCAGGTATCGACTCGGTCGGCACCGCCCGCTTACGCTTGTCTGCCAAGTTTTACCTGGTAGCCATGTTCTTCGTTATCTTCGACGTTGAAGCGCTGTATCTGTTCGCATGGTCGACTTCTATCCGCGAAAGCGGCTGGGTTGGCTTTGTGGAAGCTGCAATTTTTATTTTTGTGTTACTGGCTGGTCTGGTTTATCTGGCGCGTATTGGCGCGTTGGACTGGACGCCCGCGCGTTCACGCCGCGAGCGTATGAACCCGGAAACGAACAGTATCGCTAATCGTCAACGCTAACCGCGAGGCATTAAGATGGATTATACGCTCACCCGCATAGATCCTAACGGTGAGAATGACCGTTACCCCCTGCAAAAACAGGAGATCGTAACTGACCCCCTGGAGCAGGAAGTTAACAAAAACGTGTTCATGGGCAAACTGCATGACATGGTTAACTGGGGCCGTAAAAACTCAATTTGGCCCTACAACTTCGGCCTTTCTTGCTGCTATGTAGAGATGGTGACCTCTTTTACCGCAGTGCATGACGTCGCCCGTTTCGGCGCGGAAGTGCTGCGTGCGTCGCCACGTCAGGCTGACCTGATGGTGGTGGCCGGTACCTGCTTTACCAAAATGGCCCCGGTTATTCAGCGTCTGTATGACCAAATGCTGGAGCCAAAATGGGTCATTTCTATGGGCGCCTGCGCCAACTCCGGCGGCATGTACGATATTTATTCGGTAGTGCAGGGCGTTGATAAGTTTATCCCGGTGGATGTGTATATCCCTGGCTGTCCGCCGCGTCCGGAAGCGTATATGCAGGCGTTGATGCTGCTGCAAGAATCGATTGGCAAAGAGCGCCGTCCGCTCTCATGGGTGGTGGGCGATCAGGGCGTGTATCGCGCCAATATGCAGCCAGAACGCGAACGTAAACGCGGCGAGCGTATTGCCGTCACGAACCTGCGTACCCCGGACGAGATTTAATTTGCGCCTGTCGGCAGCAGCACTTCACTTCGCTAACCACTATTTTAATAGCGCGAAGCACTGCCGACCACCACGGACCATTTGCAATGGTGAACAATATGACCGACTTAACCGCGCAAGACGCTGCATGGAGTACCCGCGATCATCTTGATGATCCGGTTATCGGCGAACTGCGCAACCGTTTTGGGCCGGATGCCTTTACCGTTCAGGCGACCCGCACCGGTATCCCCGTTGTTTGGGTCAAGCGTGAACAACTACTGGAGGTTGGCGATTTCTTAAAGAAACTGCCGAAACCTTACGTCATGCTGTTTGACTTACACGGCATGGATGAACGCCTGCGTACGCACCGTGACGGGTTACCCGCCGCGGATTTTTCCGTTTTCTACCACCTGATTTCCATTGAGCGTAATCGCGATATCATGCTCAAGGTGGCGTTGTCTGAAAACGACCTGCGCGTGCCGACCTTCACTAAACTTTTCCCTAACGCCAACTGGTACGAGCGTGAGACCTGGGAGATGTTTGGCATTGATATCGAAGGCCACCCGCACCTGACGCGCATCATGATGCCGCAAACCTGGGAAGGCCATCCGCTGCGTAAAGATTATCCGGCGCGCGCGACCGAATTCGACCCGTTTGAGCTGACCAAAGCTAAGCAGGATCTGGAGATGGAAGCGCTGACCTTTAAGCCGGAAGACTGGGGGATGAAGCGCGGGACTGACAACGAGGACTTTATGTTCCTCAACCTCGGCCCGAACCACCCGTCCGCGCACGGTGCGTTTCGTATTATCCTGCAACTTGACGGTGAAGAAATCGTCGACTGCGTGCCGGATATCGGTTATCACCACCGCGGCGCCGAAAAAATGGGCGAGCGCCAGTCCTGGCATAGCTACATTCCCTATACCGACCGTATCGAATATCTCGGTGGTTGCGTCAATGAAATGCCGTACGTGCTGGCGGTAGAAAAGTTGGCAGGGATCACCGTCCCGGATCGTGTGAACGTCATCCGCGTGATGCTCTCCGAACTGTTCCGCATTAACAGTCATCTGCTGTACATCTCGACCTTTATTCAGGACGTCGGCGCGATGACGCCGGTCTTCTTTGCCTTTACCGACCGGCAGAAAATTTATGACCTGGTGGAAGCCATTACCGGTTTCCGTATGCACCCGGCCTGGTTCCGTATCGGCGGCGTCGCGCACGACTTGCCGCGCGGTTGGGATCGCCTGCTGCGAGAGTTCCTTGAGTGGATGCCGAAGCGTCTGGATTCTTACGAGAAAGCCGCGCTGCGTAACACCATTTTGAAAGGGCGTTCGCAGGGCGTTGCCGCTTACGGCGCGAAAGAGGCGCTGGAGTGGGGCACCACCGGCGCAGGGCTGCGCGCGACCGGGATCGACTTCGACGTGCGTAAATGGCGTCCATACTCTGGCTACGAAAACTTTGACTTTGAAGTGCCGGTGGGCGGCGGCGTTTCCGACTGCTATACCCGCGTGATGCTGAAAGTGGAAGAGCTGCGCCAGAGTCTGCGCATTCTTCAGCAGTGCCTCGATAACATGCCGGAAGGCCCGTTCAAAGCGGATCACCCGCTGACCACGCCGCCGCCGAAAGAGCGCACGCTGCAACATATCGAAACCCTGATCACCCACTTCCTGCAGGTCTCCTGGGGCCCGGTGATGCCGGCGCAGGAGTCCTTCCAGATGGTGGAAGCGACGAAGGGGATTAACAGTTACTACCTGACCAGCGACGGCAGCACTATGAGCTACCGTACCCGCGTGCGCACGCCGAGCTTTGCGCACCTGCAGCAGATTCCCTCGGCGATCCGCGGTAGCCTGGTTTCCGACCTGATTGTCTATCTGGGTAGTATCGATTTTGTTATGTCAGATGTGGACCGCTAATTATGCACGAGAATCAACAACCACAAACCGAGGCTTTTGAGCTGAGTGCGGCAGAGCGTGAAGCGATAGAGCACGAGAAGCACCACTACGAAGACCCGCGTGCGGCGTCCATTGAAGCGCTGAAAATCGTTCAGAAGCAGCGTGGCTGGGTGCCGGACGGCGCGATCTACGCTATTGCCGATGTGCTGGGTATTCCGGCGAGCGACGTCGAAGGCGTCGCCACATTCTACAGCCAGATCTTCCGTCAGCCGGTCGGTCGCCACGTGATTCGCTACTGCGACAGCGTGGTGTGCCATATCACCGGCTATCAGGGGATTCAGGCCGCGCTGGAAAAAAATCTCAACATCAAACCGGGGCAGACGACCTTTGATGGTCGCTTTACGCTGCTGCCGACCTGCTGCCTGGGGAATTGCGATAAAGGGCCGAACATGATGATTGATGAGGATACTCACAGCCATCTGACCCCGGAAGCCATTCCTGAACTACTGGAGCGGTATAAATGAAAAACGTTATCCGTACTCCCGAAACCCACCCGCTGACCTGGCGTCTGCGCGATGACAAACAGCCGGTCTGGCTGGATGAATATCGTAGCAAAAACGGCTACGAAGGCGCGCGTAAGGCGCTGACCGGCCTGTCTCCGGATGAAATCGTCAGCCAGGTAAAAGACGCCGGTCTGAAAGGGCGCGGCGGCGCGGGCTTTTCCACCGGTCTGAAGTGGAGCCTGATGCCGAAAGATGAATCCATGAACATCCGTTACCTGCTGTGTAACGCCGATGAAATGGAGCCGGGCACCTATAAAGACCGTCTGCTGATGGAACAGCTGCCGCACCTGCTGGTGGAAGGTATGCTGATCTCCGCGTTCGCGCTGAAAGCGTATCGTGGTTACATCTTCCTGCGCGGCGAATATATCGAAGCGGCTGTACATCTGCGCCGTGCGATTGCTGAAGCAACCGAGGCCGGGCTGCTTGGCAAAAATATCATGGGCACCGGGTTCGACTTTGAACTGTTTGTCCACACCGGGGCAGGGCGTTACATCTGTGGTGAAGAAACGGCGCTGATTAACTCCCTCGAAGGCCGCCGCGCGAACCCACGCTCCAAGCCGCCCTTCCCTGCGACCTCCGGCGTATGGGGCAAACCGACCTGTGTGAATAACGTCGAAACGTTGTGCAACGTCCCGGCAATCCTCGCCAACGGCGTGGAGTGGTACCAGAACATTTCGAAAAGCAAAGATGCGGGTACCAAGCTGATGGGCTTCTCAGGCCGCGTGAAGAATCCGGGCCTGTGGGAATTACCGTTCGGCACCACCGCGCGCGAGATCCTCGAAGACTACGCGGGCGGTATGCGCGATGGCCTGAAATTCAAAGCCTGGCAACCGGGCGGGGCGGGAACCGACTTCCTGACCGAGGCGCATCTTGACCTGCCGATGGAGTTCGAAAGCATCGGTAAAGCAGGCAGCCGTCTGGGCACCGCGCTGGCGATGGCGGTAGACCACGAAATCGGCATGGTGTCGCTGGTGCGTAACCTGGAAGAGTTCTTTGCCCGCGAATCCTGCGGCTGGTGTACGCCATGCCGCGACGGGTTGCCGTGGAGCGTGAAAATTCTGCGCGCGCTGGAGCGTGGCGAAGGCCAGCCGGGGGATATCGAGACACTTGAGCAACTGTGTCGTTTCCTCGGACCGGGTAAAACCTTCTGCGCGCATGCGCCGGGCGCGGTTGAGCCACTGCAAAGCGCAATTAAGTATTTCCGCGAAGAATTCGAAGCTGGCATCAAGCAGCCGTTCAGCAATACCCATTTAATCAATGGTATTCAGCCGAACCTGCTCAAAGAGCGCTGGTGAGTTAACGATTTTTAATTTGGAAGCATGCTAATGGCTACGATTCATGTAGACGGCAAAGAATATGAGGTCAACGGCGCGGACAACCTGCTACAGGCATGTCTGTCCCTCGGCCTTGATATTCCGTATTTTTGCTGGCACCCGGCGCTGGGAAGCGTCGGTGCTTGCCGCCAGTGTGCGGTGAAGCAATACCAAAACGCGGAAGATACGCGTGGTCGCCTGGTGATGTCCTGTATGACGCCAGCCACCGACGGTACCTTTATCTCTATTGACGACGAAGAAGCGAAACAGTTCCGTGAAAGCGTGGTGGAGTGGCTGATGACTAACCACCCGCACGACTGTCCGGTCTGTGAAGAGGGCGGTAACTGCCATCTTCAGGATATGACCGTGATGACGGGGCACAGTTTCCGTCGCTACCGTTTCACCAAACGTACCCACCGCAACCAGGATCTGGGGCCGTTCATCTCGCACGAAATGAACCGCTGCATCGCCTGCTACCGTTGTGTGCGTTACTACAAAGATTATGCCGACGGCACCGATCTGGGCGTCTATGGCGCGCATGACAACGTCTACTTCGGGCGTCCGGAAGATGGTACGCTGGAAAGCGAATTCTCCGGTAACCTGGTCGAGATTTGCCCGACCGGCGTCTTCACCGATAAAACGCACTCCGAGCGTTACAACCGTAAATGGGACATGCAGTTTGCGCCGAGCATCTGCCAGCAGTGTTCCATCGGCTGTAACATCAGCCCGGGCGAGCGCTATGGCGAATTACGCCGTATCGAAAACCGTTACAACGGTACCGTTAACCACTACTTCCTCTGCGACCGCGGTCGTTTCGGCTATGGCTATGTGAACCTGAAAGACCGTCCGCGTCAGCCGGTTCAGCGCCGTGGCGACGACTTTATTACTCTCAACGCCGAGCAGGCGATGCAGGGCGCGGCGGATATTCTGCGCCAGTCGAAGAAAGTGATCGGTATCGGTTCGCCACGCGCCAGCATTGAGAGCAACTTTGCGCTGCGTGAGCTGGTTGGTGCGGAAAACTTCTACACCGGTATCGCGCGCGGCGAGCAGGAACGTCTGCAACTGGCGCTGAAAGTGCTGCGTGAAGGCGGAATTTACACCCCGGCGCTGCGGGAGATCGAATCTTATGACGCGGTACTGGTCTTGGGTGAGGATGTCACTCAGACCGGCGCGCGCGTTGCGCTGGCGGTACGCCAGGCGGTGAAAGGTAAAGCGCGTGAAATGGCGGCGGCGCAGAAAGTGGCCGACTGGCAGATTGCGGCCATCCTTAACATCGGCCAGCGTGCCAAACATCCGCTGTTCGTGACCAACGTGGACGACACCCGTCTGGATGATATCGCCGCCTGGACCTATCGCGCGCCGGTGGAAGATCAGGCGCGCCTGGGCTTTGCGATTGCCCATGCGCTGGACAATACAGCGCCTGCGGTTGACGGTATCGACAGCGACTTGCAAAACAAAATTGATGTCATTGTGCAGGCGTTGGCCGGCGCGAAAAAACCGCTGATTATCTCCGGCACTAACGCCGGTAGCAGTGAGGTGATTCAGGCGGCCGCCAACGTGGCGAAAGCGCTGAAAGGCCGTGGCGCCGACGTCGGTATTACTATGATTGCTCGCTCCGTGAACAGCATGGGGCTGGGAATGATGGGCGGCGGTTCGCTTGACGATGCGTTGGGCGAGCTGGAAACCGGCAGCGCGGACGCGGTGGTGGTGCTGGAAAACGATCTCCACCGTCATGCAAGCGCTACGCGCGTGAACGCCGCGCTCGCCAAAGCGCCGCTGGTGATGGTGGTTGACCATCAGCGCACGGCGATTATGGAAAACGCGCATCTGGTGCTTTCCGCGGCAAGCTTCGCCGAAAGCGATGGTACGGTCATCAACAACGAAGGCCGCGCGCAGCGCTTCTTCCAGGTTTATGATCCGGCCTACTACGATAACAAGACGATTATGCTGGAAAGCTGGCGCTGGCTGCATTCGCTGCACAGCACCGTCGAAAACCGCGAAGTGGACTGGACTCAGCTTGACCACGTGATCGACGCGGTCATTGCCGCCATGCCGCAATTTGCCGGCATTAAAGACGCCGCGCCGGATGCGACCTTCCGCATTCGTGGGCAGAAGCTGGCGCGCGAACCGCATCGTTACAGCGGTCGTACGGCGATGCGCGCCAATATCAGCGTGCATGAACCACGTCAGCCGCAGGATAAAGACACCATGTTCGCCTTCTCAATGGAAGGGAATAACCAACCGACTGCCCCGCGATCTGAAATTCCGTTCGCCTGGGCGCCGGGCTGGAACTCCCCGCAGGCGTGGAACAAATTCCAGGATGAAGTGGGCGGCAAACTGCGTCACGGCGATCCGGGCGTGCGTTTGATTGAAGCGACTGAGGGCGGTCTGGATTATTTCACTACCGTGCCGGCAAGCTTCCAGGCGCAGGACGGTCAGTGGCGTATTGCGCCGTATTACCACCTGTTTGGCAGCGACGAATTGTCTCAGCGTTCTCCGGTCTTCCAGAGCCGTATGCCGCAGCCGTATATCAAACTTAACCCGGCGGATGCCGCGAAGTTGGGCGTCAATGCCGGGACGCGCGTCTCCTTTAGCTACGATGGCAATACGGTGACGCTGCCGGTTGAAATCTCTGAAGGGTTAGCGGCAGGGCAGGTAGGGCTGCCGATGGGTATGCCTGGCATCGCGCCGGTTCTGGCTGGCGCGCGTCTTGAAGATCTGCGGGAGGCGCAACAATGAGTTGGATTACACCGGATCTGATTGAGATCCTGCTGAGCATTCTCAAAGCGGTGGTGATTCTGCTGGTGGTCGTCACCTGCGGGGCCTTCATGAGCTTTGGCGAACGTCGTCTGCTGGGTCTGTTCCAGAACCGTTATGGACCAAACCGCGTTGGCTGGGGCGGCTCGCTCCAGCTGGTCGCGGATATGATCAAGATGTTCTTTAAAGAAGACTGGATCCCGAAATTCTCGGATCGCGTCATCTTTACCCTGGCGCCGATGATCGCGTTTACTTCGCTGCTGCTCTCCTTCGCCATTGTGCCGGTTAGCCCTAATTGGGTGGTGGCCGATTTAAACATCGGGATTTTGTTCTTCCTGATGATGGCCGGTCTGGCGGTTTACGCGGTACTGTTCGCCGGGTGGTCGAGTAACAACAAATACTCGCTGCTCGGCGCGATGCGCGCGTCTGCCCAGACGGTGAGCTACGAAGTGTTTCTTGGTCTTTCCCTGATGGGCGTGGTGGCGCAGGCCGGTTCATTTAATATGACCGATATCGTCAATAACCAGGCGCATCTGTGGAACGTGATTCCGCAATTCTTTGGGTTTGTTACTTTCGCCATCGCGGGCGTAGCGGTCTGTCACCGTCACCCGTTTGACCAGCCGGAAGCCGAGCAGGAACTGGCGGACGGTTACCACATCGAATATTCCGGGATGAAATTCGGTTTGTTCTTCGTGGGGGAGTACATCGGCATCGTCACCGTTTCCGCGCTGATGGTAACGTTGTTCTTCGGTGGCTGGCATGGCCCGTTCTTACCGCCATTCGTCTGGTTCGCGCTGAAAACCGCGTTCTTCATGATGATGTTCATTTTGATTCGTGCGTCGTTACCGCGTCCGCGTTATGACCAGGTAATGTCCTTCGGCTGGAAAGTTTGCCTGCCGCTGACGCTCATCAACTTGCTGGTAACGGCGGCTGTCATTCTGTGGCAGGCGCAATAAGGGACACAAAGACCATGACCTTAAAAGAATTATTAGTAGGTTTCGGCACTCAGGTACGTAGTATCTGGATGATCGGCCTGCATGCGTTCGCCAAACGCGAAACGCGGATGTATCCGGAAGAGCCGGTCTATTTACCGCCCCGTTACCGTGGTCGTATCGTGCTCACGCGCGACCCGGACGGTGAAGAGCGCTGCGTTGCCTGTAACCTGTGCGCGGTAGCCTGTCCGGTAGGCTGTATCTCTCTGCAAAAAGCGGAGACCAAAGATGGCCGCTGGTATCCGGAATTTTTCCGCATTAACTTCTCACGCTGCATCTTCTGCGGCCTGTGCGAAGAAGCGTGCCCGACCACGGCGATTCAGTTGACCCCGGACTTCGAACTGGGCGAATACAAACGTCAGGATCTGGTGTACGAAAAAGAGGATCTGCTGATTTCCGGTCCGGGCAAATACCCGGAATATAACTTCTACCGGATGGCGGGTATGGCAATCGACGGCAAAGATAAAGGCGAAGCAGAGAACGAAGCCAAGCCTATCGACGTCAAGAGCCTGTTACCGTAAGGAGAGGGCAATGGAATTCGCTTTTTATATCTGTGGCCTGATAGCCATCCTCGCGACCCTGCGAGTGATCACCCATACCAATCCGGTACACGCGCTGTTGTATCTGGTGATATCGCTACTGGCGATTTCCGGGGTGTTCTTTTCGCTGGGCGCTTATTTTGCCGGTGCGCTGGAAATTATCGTCTACGCAGGCGCCATCATGGTGCTGTTTGTGTTCGTGGTGATGATGCTCAACCTCGGCGGCAGCGAAATCGAACAGGAACGCCAGTGGCTGAAGCCGCAGGTGTGGATTGGTCCGGCGGTTTTGTCTGCCATTATGCTGGCGGTCATTGTGTACGCCATTCTGGGCGTTAACGACCAGGGCATCGACGGCACGCCGATTAGCGCGAAAGCGGTGGGCATTACGCTGTTCGGGCCTTATGTTCTGGCGGTCGAACTGGCGTCTATGCTGCTGCTGGCAGGCCTGGTGGTGGCGTTCCACGTCGGTCGTGAAGAGCGTGTGGGCGAAGTGCTAAGCAACCGCGCCGATGACCGCGCGAAAAGAAAAACGGAGGAGCGCGCATGATCCCCTTAACACATGGACTGATCCTCGCTGCGATTTTATTCGTCCTGGGTTTAACCGGTCTGGTTATCCGCCGCAATCTGCTGTTTATGCTGATCGGGCTGGAAATCATGATTAACGCCTCCGCGCTGGCCTTTGTGGTCGCCGGGAGCTACTGGGGCCAGACCGATGGTCAGGTGATGTACATTCTCGCCATCAGCCTTGCGGCTGCGGAAGCGAGTATTGGACTTGCGCTGTTGCTGCAACTCCATCGCCGTCGCCAGAACCTGAACATCGATTCAGTAAGTGAGATGCGTGGATGAACATGCTTGCCTTAACCATTATTCTGCCATTGATTGGCTTTGTACTGCTGGCGTTCTCTCGCGGACGCTGGTCGGAAAATCTCTCCGCGACCATTGGCGTGGGCTCCGTTGGTCTGGCGGCGTTGGTGACAGCGTTTGTCGGGATGGATTTCTTCGCCAACGGCAAACAGGCGTTCAGCCAGCCGCTGTGGACGTGGATGTCGGTCGGTAACTTCAACATCGGTTTTAACCTGGTGCTGGACGGCCTGTCGCTGACCATGCTTTCTGTGGTCACCGGCGTCGGCTTCTTGATCCACATGTTCGCGTCCTGGTACATGCGTGGAGAAGAGGGCTACTCCCGCTTCTTCGCTTATACCAACCTGTTTATCGCCAGCATGGTTGTTCTGGTGCTGTCCGATAACCTGCTGTTGATGTACCTCGGCTGGGAAGGCGTGGGCCTGTGCTCTTATCTGTTGATCGGCTTCTATTACAGCGATCCGAAGAATGGCGCGGCGGCAATGAAAGCCTTCGTGGTGACCCGTGTCGGTGACGTATTCCTCGCCTTCGCGCTGTTCATCCTCTACAACGAACTGGGCACGCTGAACTTCCGCGAAATGGTCGAGCTGGCGCCAGCGCACTTTGCTGACGGCAACAACATGCTGATGTGGGCGACGCTGATGCTGCTGGGCGGCGCGGTCGGTAAATCTGCGCAGCTTCCGTTGCAGACCTGGCTTGCCGACGCGATGGCCGGCCCGACGCCGGTCTCCGCGCTGATCCACGCCGCTACCATGGTGACCGCCGGTGTCTACCTGATCGCTCGTACCCATGGTTTGTTCCTGATGACCCCGGAGATTCTGCATCTGGTGGGCATTATCGGGGCGATTACGCTGGTCATGGCAGGTTTCGCCGCGCTGGTGCAGACCGACATCAAACGCGTGCTGGCCTATTCCACCATGAGCCAGATTGGCTACATGTTCCTGGCGCTCGGCGTACAGGCGTGGGATGCGGCAATTTTCCACCTGATGACGCACGCCTTCTTTAAAGCGCTGCTGTTCCTGGCGTCCGGCTCGGTAATTCTGGCCTGCCATCACGAACAGAACATCTTCAAAATGGGCGGTCTGCGTAAGTCGATTCCACTGGTGTATGCCTGCTTCCTGGTGGGGGGCGCGGCGTTGTCGGCGCTGCCGCTGGTCACTGCGGGCTTCTTCAGTAAAGATGAGATCCTGGCCGGGGCGATGGCGAACGGTCATATCAATCTGATGGTGGCGGGTCTGGTCGGCGCGTTCATGACCTCCCTGTACACCTTCCGGATGATTTTCATCGTATTCCACGGTAAAGAACAAATTCATGCTCATGCAGGGAAGGGGATTACCCACCATCTGCCGCTGATTGTCCTGATGATTCTGTCTACCTTTGTTGGCGCGCTGATTGTGCCGCCATTGCAGGGGGTGCTGCCGCAGACAACTGAACTGGCGCATGGTCGCGTCATGACCCTGGAAATTACCTCTGGCGTAGTGGCGATTGCCGGCATCCTGATTGCCGCATGGCTGTGGCTGGGTAAACGCACGCTGGTGACGTCGATCGCCAACAGCGCGCCGGGCCGTCTGCTGGGGACCTGGTGGTATAACGCCTGGGGCTTTGACTGGCTGTACGACAAAGTATTCGTCAAGCCATTCCTCGGTATCGCCTGGCTGCTGAAGCGCGACCCGCTTAATGCGTTGATGAACATTCCGGCTATCCTTTCCCGTTTTGCAGGCAAAGGCCTGGTACTGAGCGAGAACGGTTATTTGCGCTGGTATGTGGCATCCATGAGCATCGGCGCGGTTGTGGTGCTGGCGCTGCTGATGGTACTGCGTTGATCGTAAAGTGAATTTTATCCAAATTCGTTGAAAATCAGGCCTCTGTCAGAGGCCTTAAAAAGGAATAAAAATCGCCATGTTACTACCCTGGCTAATATTGATTCCCTTTATTGGCGGCTTCCTGTGCTGGCAGACTGAACGCTTTGGCGTGAAGGTGCCGCGCTGGATAGCGCTGATTACCATGGGACTGACGCTGGCGCTCGGTCTGCAATTGTGGTTGCAGGGCGGCTATTCACTGACGCAATCCGCCGGTATTCCACAGTGGCAATCTGAATTTGTCCTGCCGTGGATCCCGCGTTTTGGCATCTCTATCCATCTGGCGCTCGACGGACTGTCGCTGCTAATGGTGGTGCTGACCGGCCTGCTCGGCGTTCTGGCGGTGCTTTGCTCCTGGCGAGAAATCGAAAAATATCAGGGCTTCTTCCACCTGAACCTGATGTGGATCTTGGGCGGCGTTATCGGCGTGTTCCTGGCCATCGACATGTTCCTGTTCTTCTTCTTCTGGGAAATGATGCTGGTGCCGATGTACTTCCTGATAGCGCTGTGGGGCCACAAAGCTTCTGACGGGAAAACGCGTATCACGGCGGCGACCAAGTTCTTCATCTACACCCAGGCGAGTGGTCTGGTGATGTTGATTGCCATCCTGGCGCTGGTCTTTGTGCACTACAACGCGACCGGCGTGTGGACTTTCAACTATGAAGAGCTGCTGAACACGCCGATGTCCCACGGTGTGGAATATCTGCTGATGCTGGGCTTCTTCATCGCCTTCGCGGTGAAAATGCCGGTGGTGCCGCTGCATGGCTGGCTGCCAGATGCGCACTCCCAGGCGCCGACCGCCGGTTCCGTCGACCTGGCCGGTATCTTGCTGAAAACCGCCGCTTACGGTCTGCTGCGTTTCTCCCTGCCATTGTTCCCGAACGCGTCGGCGGAGTTTGCGCCCATCGCCATGTGGCTGGGCGTTATCGGCATTTTCTACGGCGCGTGGATGGCCTTTACCCAATACGACATCAAGCGCCTGATTGCTTATACCTCCGTTTCGCATATGGGCTTCGTGCTGATCGCTATCTACACCGGCAGCCAACTGGCGTACCAGGGCGCGGTGATTCAGATGATTGCGCACGGTTTGTCCGCAGCCGGTCTGTTCATTCTGTGTGGCCAGTTGTACGAACGTCTGCATACGCGTGACATGCGTATGATGGGCGGCCTGTGGGGCAAAATGAAATGGTTGCCTGCGCTGTCCATGTTCTTTGCGGTGGCGACGCTCGGGATGCCGGGCACCGGTAACTTTGTCGGCGAATTTATGATTCTGTTCGGCAGCTACCAGGTGGTGCCGATGATTACCGTGATCTCCACCTTTGGGTTGGTATTCGCCTCTGTATACTCGCTGGCGATGCTGCATCGCGCTTACTTTGGTAAAGCGAAGAGCCAGATTGCCAGCCAGGAACTGCCAGGGATGTCGCTGCGCGAGCTGTTTATCATTCTGTTGCTGGTGGTGCTTCTGGTACTGCTTGGCTTCTATCCGCAGCCGATTCTGGATACCTCGCATTCTGCGATGAGCAACATCCAGCAGTGGTTTGTTAATTCTGTTACTACTACAAGGCCGTAAATCGCCATGACAATAACTCCACAACACCTGATTGCGCTGCTACCGCTGCTGATCGTCGGCTTGACGGTGGTGGTTGTGATGCTCTCCATTGCGTGGCGACGCAATCACTTCCTCAATGCCACGCTGTCGGTCATTGGGCTTAACGCTGCTCTGGTTTCGCTTTGGTTTGTCGGCCAGGCCGGGGCAATGGACGTCACGCCGCTGATGCGCGTTGACGGCTTTGCGATGCTCTACACCGGGCTGGTGCTGCTGGCGAGCCTCGCCACCTGCACCTTTGCCTACCCGTGGCTGGAAGGCTATAACGATAACCAGGAAGAGTTCTACCTGCTGGTGTTAATCGCCAGCCTGGGGGGAATTCTGCTGGCGAATGCCAACCATCTGGCGGCGCTGTTCCTCGGTATTGAACTGATCTCGCTGCCGCTGTTCGGCCTGATTGGTTATGCTTTCCGCCAGAAGCGCTCGCTGGAAGCCAGTATCAAATACACCATCCTCTCCGCCGCCGCCTCGTCTTTCCTGCTGTTCGGGATGGCGCTGGTCTATGCGCAGTCCGGCAACCTGTCTTTCGAAGCGCTCGGTAAGAGCCTCGGCGATGGTATGCTGCACGAGCCGTTGCTGCTGGCGGGCTTTGGCCTGATGATTGTCGGTCTGGGCTTTAAACTCTCTCTGGTGCCGTTCCACCTGTGGACGCCAGACGTATACCAGGGCGCGCCTGCGCCGGTTTCCACCTTCCTGGCGACGGCGAGCAAAATCGCTATCTTCGGCGTGGTGATGCGTCTGTTCCTCTATGCGCCGGTAGGCGACAGCGAAGCGGTACGCGTGGTGCTGGGCATTATCGCCTTTGCCTCTATCATCTTCGGTAACCTGATGGCGCTGAGCCAGACCAACATCAAACGTCTGCTCGGTTACTCTTCTATCTCTCACCTCGGCTATCTGCTGGTGGCGCTGATTGCCCTGCAGAGCGGCGAGATGTCGATGGAAGCGGTTGGCGTTTACCTGGCCGGTTATCTGTTCAGCAGCCTCGGCGCGTTTGGCGTGGTCAGCCTGATGTCCAGCCCGTTCCGCGGCCCGGATGCCGATTCTCTGTACTCTTACCGTGGTCTGTTCTGGCACCGTCCGGTTCTTGCCGCGGTGATGACGGTGATGATGCTGTCGCTGGCAGGTATCCCGATGACGCTGGGCTTTATCGGCAAATTCTACGTGCTGGCGGTCGGCGTTCAGGCCAGTCTGTGGTGGCTGGTCGCCGCCGTGGTGGTGGGTTCCGCGATTGGTTTGTACTACTACCTGCGCGTTGCGGTGAGTCTCTACCTGCACGCGCCGCAGCAACCGGGACGCGACGCGCCGACAAACTGGCAGTACAGCGCGGGTGGGATCGTGGTGCTGATCTCCGCGTTGCTGGTGTTGGTACTGGGCGTCTGGCCGCAGCCGCTGATTAGCCTTGTGCAGTTAGCGACGCCGTTGATGTAAACAATAAGTAAAAACGAAAAACCCGCTTCACGAAGCGGGTTTTTTATTATCTGATGTAATACGTTGAAATAACTATGGATTGTAGGCCGGATAAGGCGCTTGCGCCGCCATCCGGCAGGTAAGGTCTCAGCGACCGGAATTTAACTTAGCAACTGCCGGCTTACCAACGGGCCGCTGACGTTTTGCGCCGCGCGCTCCATCACTTCCTGTATCACTGAAGAGAGTTCATTGATTTCAAATTTGGCGACGTAGCCGTCGGCCTTCACCTTACGCACATGATCTTCGTTGGCGCTGCCGGAAAGGGAAGAGTGAATAACGACCGGGATCTTTTTCAGCCGTTCATCGGTTTTAATTTTACGCGTTAACGTAAAGCCATCCATCTCCGGCATCTCAAGATCTGTCAGGACCAGCGCGATTTTCTCGCTAATTGGCTTACCTTCGGCCTCCGCTTCCTGCGTCAGTTGCTGGATTCTCTCCCATGCATCCTTGCCGGTCACATGCATCTGATGCGGAATTCCCATTGCGTTCAGCCCTTTTTCCAGCATCGCGCGGGCGACTTTGGAGTCTTCCGCCACAATGGCTACCGCGCCTGGGGTAATATAAAATTTATTGGTCTTCAGATTGGTGGCGCGCAGATCGTGGCTGGAGGGGACAATATCATAAAGGATCTGCTCAACGTCGAGCACCAGCGCCAGGTTGTTGGTTTCTTTGTTGTCATCCAGGCAGGCAATACTGGTGATGTAGCGACCGTTGACGGCTTTCTCGGCGGTATGCACCTGCTGCCAGTCAAGACGCATAATATTTTCTACCGACTCGACGGCAAATGCCTGTACGCTGCGCGCATATTCGGTGATCAGCAAAATATTCAGCCCGGTTTCCGGCTTGCAGCCCGCTACCGCTGGCAAATCAATCACCGGAATGACCTGATCCCGAATATTGACCATGCCCAATAGCGGCGCTTTCATGCCTGCCGGGCGCGTAAAGGCGGGCATCGGTACGATTTCGCGCAGCTTAAATACATTGATGCCGAACAGCTCTGACTTCTGTTCATGCAGCGATGTACCAAGACGGAATAACAGCAGCTCAAAACGGTTTGACAGGGTTAAATTGGCCCTGTCATCAATATCTTTCTGAAAATTGTCCATCCTCACCTCATTATGAAAGCCTGCCTTTTTTAGTGTTATCGGCAATGAGGACAAAAAATGGAGCGCTAAACCGGGAAAACAGAAAAATCGTAAGCCAGCTCCGTCGCCGGGAAAATAGCGCGGCATTCCGCCAGTAAGCGCTGACAGCCTTTATCGTCATAGCGTGAGCTAATATGGGTCATGATCAGCCGACCGACGTCAGCTTCCCGCGCCAGCGTCGCGGTTTGACGGGTGGAGCTGTGTCCGCGAGCGTTGGCTTTCTCCTCCATTGACGCATCCAGCGTGGTTTCATGTACCATCACATCCACGCCTTGCGCCAGCGCGAGGGCGGCCTCGCAGGGCGCGGTATCGCCGAAAATCGCCACTGATTTCCCGGCCACGGCGGGAGCAAGGTAGTCGGCGCCATTGATCTGCCTTCCATCGGCAAGCGTGACGGTTTTTCCTGCCTTCAACGCCTGAAACAGCGGGCCGGGCGTAACGCCTGCGGCTTTTAACGCCCTGGCATTCAGCGCGCCAGGCTTGTCATGTTCAACAACGCGATATCCGTAGCACTCCAGTGGATGCTCCAGCCTGAACGCGGTCACTTTACGCAGACCGTCGTCAAGAATATCGCCTGCGCTAATTTCTTCAATTTGCAACGGAAAATCGGTCCATGAACCGCTAAGGCGCAGTGTGGTTGCAATAAACTCACGCACGCCTTGAGGCCCGTATACGGTAAGCGGGTGGGGATTACCCGCCATCGACCGGCTGCATAGCAGACCCGGCAGGCCAAACAGATGATCTCCGTGAAGATGGCTGATAAAAATGCGCTCAAGCTTACCGGGATGAAACGCAGTATTAAGCATTTGATGCTGTGTCCCTTCGCCGCAATCAAAAAGCCATACTCCCGGCTGCGTTGGATGTTGCAGATGTAATAAAATTGCCGTTACATTGCGTGAGCGCGTGGGAACGCCTGCGGACGTACCTAAAAAAATTAATTCCATCTTGTCCATACACGTTTGGTTATCGTTTAACCCAAGATTACCACAACACAGGAGCGCATCATGATTGACTGGCAGGATCTCCACCATAGCGAACTTACCGTTCCTCAACTTTACGCGTTACTCAAATTGCGCTGCGCGGTCTTTGTGGTAGAACAGCGCTGTCCTTACCTGGATGTGGATGGCGATGATTTAGTCGGCGACAATCGGCATATTCTGGGCTGGCATCAGGATGAGCTGGTGGCGTATGCGAGGATTCTGAAAAGCGATAACGAATCAGACCCGGTTGTCATTGGCCGGGTGATCGTCAGCGATGCCTGGCGAGGGGCGAAACTGGGCCAGCAATTAATGGCGAAAACGCTGGAATCTTGTGGGCGGCACTGGCCGGATAAGCCGCTATATCTGGGGGCGCAGGCGCATCTGCAACCTTTTTATGCGCGGTTTGGTTTTATTCCCGTCACCGATGTTTATGACGAAGATGGCATTCCGCACCGGGGAATGGCGCGGGAGGTTCATCAGGCATAAACCGAAACCGTTGACTATAGTTAGGAGCAGGTGTTAACACAACGGAGAATGAGAATGTCATATCAATTTGGTGAATCACGTGTTGATGATGATCTGACTTTGCTCAGCGAAACGCTGGAAGAGATTTTACGTTCCTCAGGCGATCCCGCCGATCAAAAATACATTGAGCTGAAAGCCCGCGCGGAACAAGCGCTGGAAGAGGTGAAAAACCGCGTAAGCCATGCGTCGGATAGCTATTATTACCGGGCAAAGCAGGCCGTTTATAAAGCAGATGACTACGTTCATGAAAAACCCTGGCAGGGTATTGGCGTAGGCGCGGCGGTAGGACTGGTACTTGGACTGCTGCTGGCGCGGCGCTAAATCCCCCCACTGAACAGAATTGCAACCCTCCCTAAATGAGGTACTGCTTTTTTAGGGCAGTACCCCGTATAATGTGGGGTTTTTAGCAGGGAGGGTCCGCGTGCATTCTATTACTACTGCGCTGGAAAATCTGACGCGTCAGCTATCGCAAGAGATACCGGCGACGCCAGGGCTTCGCGTTTTCGATGCGCCTTTCCCTTTAAACGATGCCTTCGATGCATTGAGCTGGCTGGCCAGCCAGTCATCCTTTCCGCAATTCTACTGGCAACAGCGTAATGGCGACGAAGAGGCTGCCGTTCTCGGGGCAATCACCGTTTTTTCATCGCTCGATCTGGCGCAACGGTTTTTACGTCAGCACGCGCAGTCTGACCTGCGTATTTGGGGGCTGAATGCGTTCGAGCCGAAAGAGGGCTACTTATTGCTGCCGCGGCTGGAGTGGCGACGTAGCGGGGGTACGGCGACCTTACGCTTACATCTGCACAGTGACGTTTCGCTACGCGATGATGCGCGCCAGGCGAAAGCGTTTCTCGCTTCTCTGGTCGGTATTAAGCCTGTTCCGGCGCTGCGCCTTTCGCTCACGAGCGAACAGCACTGGCCGGACAAAGACGGTTGGGTGAAGCTGATTCAGCAGGCCACCCACACCATTGCGCAAGAGGCGTTTGATAAAGTTGTGCTGGCGCGGGCCACCGACTTACAATTCTCCCGTCCGGTCAATGCCGCCGCGATGATGGCGTCCAGTCGTCGTTTAAATCTCAACTGCTACCACTTTTTTATGGCCTTTTCCGCCGATACCGCCTTTCTGGGATCATCGCCGGAGCGGCTCTGGCGGCGGCGTGAAACGGCGCTGCGTACCGAAGCTCTGGCCGGGACGGTGGCGAACCATCCGGATAACCATAAAGCCTGGCAGCTTGGCGAATGGTTAATGAAAGACGATAAAAACCAGCGAGAAAATATGCTGGTTGTCGAAGACATCTGCCAGCGACTGCAAAACTGTACCCACTCGCTGGATGTGCTGCCGCCGCAGGTGCTCAGACTGCGCAAGGTACAGCATTTGCGCCGCTGTATCTGGACGGCGCTTAATCAGGCAGACGACACGCTCTGCCTGCACCAGTTACAGCCTACCGCAGCGGTCGCGGGGATCCCTCGTGAACCCGCGCGTTGTTTTATAGAACAACATGAGCCGTTCGAACGTGAATGGTATGCCGGGTCGGCAGGCTATCTCTCCACGCGGCAAAGTGAGTTTTGCGTGACGTTACGTTCAGCCAAAGTGACGGCCAATGTGGTGCGATTGTATGCCGGCGCGGGAATCGTCCGCGGCTCCGATCCGGAGCAGGAATGGCAGGAAATAGATAATAAAGCGGCCGGGTTACGTACCTTATTGCAGATGGATGTGTAATGAGTCACATATTCCCGACCCATATCAATAATCCATTTTTGCAGCTCTTTATACTTAGTCCCAATGATTGATACCGGACAAACTCATGTCAGTAAGTGCATTTAACCGGCGCTGGGCGGCGGTCATCCTGGAAGCCTTAACCCGTCATGGCGTCAGGCATGTTTGTATCGCCCCTGGTTCCCGTTCCACGCCGCTCACGTTGGCGGCGGCAGAGAATCCTGCTTTTATTCACCATACGCACTTTGATGAGCGTGGGCTTGGTCATCTGGCGTTAGGGCTGGCGAAAGTCAGCCAACAGCCGGTTGCCGTTATTGTCACTTCAGGTACCGCCGTGGCGAACCTCTATCCGGCGCTGATTGAGGCGGGTCTGACGGGCGAGAAGCTCATTTTACTTACCGCCGATCGCCCGCCGGAGCTGATTGACTGCGGCGCCAACCAGGCGATCCGTCAGGCGGGGATGTTTGCCTCGCACCCCTCCCAAACTCTGTCGTTGCCGCGTCCCACGCAGGATATTCCGGCGCGCTGGCTGGTGTCGACCATCGATAATGCGCTCGCCATGCTTCATGCGGGCGCGCTGCACATTAACTGTCCTTTTGCCGAACCGCTGTATGGCGATATGAATGATACCGGTCTGGTCTGGCAGCAGCGTCTCGGCGACTGGTGGCAGGATGAAAAACCCTGGCTGCGCGAAGCGCGTCGACTGGCAAGCGACAAACAGCGCGACTGGTTCTTCTGGCGACAAAAACGCGGCGTCGTTGTCGCCGGGCGTATGAGCGCGGAAGAAGGCAAAAAAGTGGCGCAGTGGGCGCAAACTCTGGGATGGCCATTAATTGGCGACGTATTGTCGCAAACCGGGCAGCCGCTGCCGTGCGCCGACCTGTGGCTCGGCAACGCCAAAGCGGTGACCGAACTGCAGCAGGCGCAGATTGTCGTCCAGCTTGGCAGTAGCCTTACCGGAAAACGCTTACTGCAATGGCAGGCAACCTGCGAGCCGGAAGAGTATTGGGTAATCGACAATATTGAAGGTCGTCTGGACCCGGCGCACCATCGTGGACGCAGACTGGTAGCGAAAATCGCCGACTGGCTGGAGATGCATCCGGCGGAAAAACGTAAACCGTGGTGTGTAGAGATCCCGCGTCTGGCGGAACTGGCGTGGCAACGGGTGGTCGCGCAGCGAGACACCTTTGGCGAAGCGCAGCTGGCGCACCGTATCCGCGACTATCTGCCGGAGCAGGGGCAATTGTTCGTGGGCAATAGTCTGGTGGTGCGTCTGATCGACGCGCTGTCACAGTTGCCGGCCGGCTATCCGGTATACAGCAATCGCGGAGCGAGCGGCATTGACGGTCTGCTTTCCACAGCGGCGGGCGTGCAGCGCGCCAGCGCCAAATCGACGTTGGCTATCGTTGGCGATTTATCCGCGCTGTACGATCTTAACGCGCTGGCGTTACTACGTCAGGTATCCGCGCCGTTTGTGTTGATTGTGGTCAACAATAACGGCGGGCAGATCTTTTCCCTGCTGCCGACGCCGCAAAGCAAACGTGAGCGCTTTTATTTGATGCCGCAAAACGTCCATTTTGACCATGCGGCCGCCATGTTTAACCTGCGCTATCATCGCCCGGAAAACTGGGAAGAACTGGAGTCTGTGCTGGCTGGCGCGTGGCGAACCCCGGCGACAACGGTGATTGAGCTGGTGGTAAACGATACGGACGGCGCGCAGACGTTGCAGCAACTTTTGGCTCAGGTAAGCCATCTATGATGTTGCACGCGCAGCACATGCCCGGACAGCCTGGGGCGCCCTCGCTGGTTTTCCTGCACGGTTTTTCTGGCGATTGCCGCGAATGGCAGTCGGTTGGCGAACAGTTTCACGGCTGTTCGCGGCTTTATATTGACTTACCGGGACATGGCGGATCTACGGCTATTCCGGTCGGCGGCTTTGCCGATGTCATCAGATTACTGCGCGCTACGTTAATTAGTTACAACATACTAAAGTTTTGGTTAGTGGGATACTCTCTTGGAGGCCGGGTGGCGATGATGGCAGCCTGCCAGGGAATACCAGGCCTGTGCGGCCTGGTGGTCGAAGGCGGTCATCCGGGGCTGCAAAATGAACAGGCGCGCGCTGAAAGACGATTGTCCGACGGGCGCTGGGCAGAGCGTTTTCGTCGTGAACCCCTGACTGAGGTTTTTCACGACTGGTATCAGCAGCCGGTGTTCGCCTCGCTGACGGCGCAGCAAAGGCAGGCGCTGACGGCGCTGCGTAGCCAGAATAACGGCGAAACGCTGGCTGCGATGCTGGAGGCGACATCGCTTGCCGCCCAGCCGGATTTACGCGAGGCGCTCAACGCGCTGGCATTTCCGTTTTATTATTTATGTGGCGAACGCGACAGCAAATTCCGCGCCCTGGCGCAGGAAGTGGCGGCGACATGCCATGTTATTCGTAACGCCGGACACAACGCGCATCGGGAAAACCCCGCTGGCGTGGTAGACAGTCTGGCTCAGATTCTGCGTCTCTGACTAAAGGACACACTATGATCTATCCTGATGAAACAATGCTTTACGCACCGGTAGAATGGCACGACTGCTCGGAGGGTTACACCGACATTCGTTATGAAAAATCCACCGACGGTATTGCAAAAATCACCATTAATCGTCCGCAGGTGCGCAATGCATTTCGTCCGTTGACCGTCAAAGAGATGATTCAGGCGCTGGCGGATGCCCGCTACGACGACAACGTGGGCGTGATTATTCTGACCGGCGAAGGCGATAAAGCATTTTGCGCGGGCGGCGACCAGAAGGTGCGCGGCGATTACGGCGGTTATCAGGATGACTCCGGCGTGCATCACCTGAACGTGCTGGATTTCCAGCGCCAGATTCGCACCTGTCCAAAACCGGTTGTCGCGATGGTCGCGGGGTATTCCATCGGCGGTGGTCATGTGCTGCACATGATGTGCGACCTCACCATCGCGGCGGAAAACGCCATCTTCGGCCAGACCGGTCCGAAAGTCGGCTCCTTTGACGGCGGCTGGGGCGCTTCATATATGGCGCGTATCGTTGGTCAGAAGAAAGCGCGTGAAATCTGGTTCCTGTGCCGCCAGTACGATGCGCAACAGGCGCTGGACATGGGGCTGGTTAACACCGTTGTGCCGCTGGCGGATCTGGAAAAAGAGACCGTGCGCTGGTGCCGCGAAATGTTGCAAAACAGTCCGATGGCGCTGCGTTGCCTGAAAGCGGCGCTGAATGCCGATTGTGACGGTCAGGCCGGGCTGCAGGAGCTGGCGGGCAACGCCACCATGCTGTTCTATATGACTGAAGAAGGGCAGGAAGGCCGTAACGCCTTTAACCAGAAGCGTCAGCCTGACTTCAGCAAATTCAAACGGAACCCATAATGCGTAGCGCGCAGGTATACCGCTGGCAGATCCCCATGGACGCGGGGGTGGTTCTGCGCGACAGGCGGTTAAAAACTCGTGACGGGCTGTATGTTTGTCTGCGTGACGGCGAGCGTGAGGGATGGGGAGAGAGCTCCCCGCTGCCGGGCTTCAGTCAGGAAACGTGGGAAGAGGCGCAGACGGCGCTCCTGACATGGGTGAACGACTGGCTTCAGGGGAGCGAGGGATTACCGGAGATGCCTTCGGTCGCGTTTGGCGCAAGCTGCGCGCTGGCGGAACTGACTGGCGTCTTGCCGGAGGCGGCGGACTATCGCGCTGCGCCGTTATGCACTGGCGATCCTGACGATTTGGTGCTACGGCTTGCCGATATGCCCGGCGAGAAAATCGCTAAGGTCAAAGTGGGTCTCTATGAAGCGGTACGCGACGGCATGGTGGTTAATTTGCTGCTGGAGGCGATCCCGGATCTGCATCTGCGTCTGGATGCGAATCGCGCCTGGACGCCGCTAAAAGCCCAACAGTTCGCAAAGTATGTTAATCCGGACTACCGCGCTCGTATCGCCTTTCTCGAAGAACCGTGTAAGACGCGGGATGATTCCCGCGCCTTTGCCCGTGAAACCGGCATCGCGATTGCCTGGGACGAAAGTCTGCGCGAAGCGGATTTCACCTTTGAAGCCGAAGAGGGCGTCAAGGCTGTGGTTATCAAACCTATGCTGACCGGATCGCTTGATAAAGTGCGTGAGCAAGTCGCTGCCGCCCATGCGTTGGGACTGACGGCGGTCATCAGCTCTTCGATCGAGTCCAGCCTCGGCCTGACGCAACTGGCGCGGATTGCCGCCTGGTTGACGCCGGGAACGCTGCCCGGACTGGATACCTTGCATCTGATGCAGGCGCAACAGGTTCGTCCCTGGCCCGGTAGCGCGTTGCCTTGTCTGAAGCGTGATGAGCTGGAACGACTGTTATGACATTCACGGACTGGCCGTGGCGCCACTGGCGTCAGGTTCGCAGTCAGGCGCCCGCTCTGCGCCTGAACGATGAAGTGCTAAGCTGGCGCGCCCTTTGTGAGCGTATTGATGCGCTGGCGGGCGGGTTTGCCGCGCAGGGCGTACGGGAGGGCGATGGTGTCCTGCTGCGCGCCGGGAATCAGCCGCGCACTCTGTTGGCATGGCTTGCGCTGATGCAGTGCGGCGCGCGGGTTCTGCCCGTCAACCCGCAGTTGCCCCAGACATTGCTGGAGGCGCTGGTGCCGAAGTTAACGCTGCGTTTTGCGCTGACACTGGAAGGCGAAAACGCGTTTTCCGGATTAACCGCGTTGCAGATACAAAAGAGCACAGCGGCGTATGCCGTGGCCTGGCAACCGCAGCGTCTGGTTTCTATGACGCTGACATCGGGTTCCACAGGATTGCCAAAAGCGGCTGTACATACGTGCCAGGCGCATCTTGCCAGCGCGCAGGGGGTGCTTTCGCTAATGCCGTTTGGCCCTCAGGATGACTGGCTGCTATCGCTGCCGCTGTTTCATGTATCCGGGCAGGGTATTATGTGGCGTTGGCTCTTCGCCGGGGCGCGCATGACGGTACGCGATAAGCAACCGCTGGAGCAGATGCTGGCAGGGTGTACTCATGCTTCGCTGGTGCCGACGCAGCTATGGCGGCTGCTGGCGAATCGGGCGGCGGTGACGCTGAAAGCCGTTTTGCTCGGCGGCGCGGTGATTCCGGTTGAACTCACCGACCAGACCAGCAAACAAGGGATTCGTTGCTGGTGCGGGTATGGGCTAACGGAGTTCGCGTCTACGGTATGCGCCAAAGAGGCCGATGGTTCGGATGATGTTGGCGCGCCGCTCCCCGGAAGAGAGATCAGGATCGTCGATAATGAAGTCTGGCTGCGCGCCGCCAGTATGGCGGAAGGTTACTGGCGTGATGGCAAACTGATCCCGCTGGTTAATGACGAGGGTTGGTTTGCCACGCGCGATCGCGGCGAGCTGAACCACGGCAGGCTAACCATCGCCGGGCGGCTGGACAACCTGTTCTTTAGCGGCGGCGAAGGCATTCAGCCGGAGGAAGTCGAACGCGTTATTAACGCGCATCCGCTGGTGCAACAAGCCTTCGTCGTGCCGGTAGAAGATAAAGAGTTTGGTCATCGTCCCGTTGCGGTTGTGGAGTATGCATCGCAGGCCGGAGACGTGAACCTCGCTGAATGGGTTCGCGATAAGCTGGCGCGTTTTCAGCAGCCGGTTCGCTGGTTGACACTGCCGTCAGAACTGAAAAACGGAGGGATTAAAATATCTCGCCGTGCGCTCCAGCAGTGGGTGTGTGAGAGCTGTAAAAATTAATGTTAGGTTAATATACAACCATTCCATCGCTATTGCCGTTTTGTTTATCCGTTGATGTGTAACGTGTTATGAACAATCAGCGTGAAACGGGGGCGCTATGGAATGGTTGGTTAAGAAATCGCATTATGTCAAAAAGAGGGCGTGCCATGTTCTGGTGCTGTGCGATAGCGGCGGTTCGCTAAAAATGATCGCCGAGGCGAATTCCATGATATTACTGAGTCCCGGCGATATCCTGTCGCCTTTACAGGATGCGCAGTATTGTATTAATCGGGAAAAACACCAGACCTTAAAAATCGTTGATGCACGCTGTTATTCCTGCGACGAATGGCAGAGGTTGACGCGCAAGCCTTCATGATCTGGCGGGCAGAAAAATCAGCATTACCCCCGCCATAATACACAATACGCCGAGCATCGCTTTTAGGCTGAAAGCGCCTTGCAAACCGGGTAACAGCATTGAGGCTACCCAGACAAGCACATAGCTGAGACTCAGTAGCGCATAGGCTTTGCTGAGCGCGAGCGTGTGTAATGTTTTATGCCAGCAGAAGACGGAAACCAGATACCCCGCCAAACCGGCGAATAGCGCCAGGGTCGCGGCATTAAATGCGCCCAGTCCGGAAATAAACGCCAGTGGATGCGCTATCGATGGCAGCCGCATCATGGCGAATCCTAAACTCAACTGGGCGAGGGAGGCAATCGCAACGCTTATCAGTCCCCACATTACGCCCATTATGCCGCACTCCCCAGAATGATAATGCCGCTGATAATTAATGCGACGCCCAACCAGTGGCGGGGCGGAACCTGTTCATGCCAGATTTTCCATGCCGCCAGCGTGACCCAGACAAAATTCAGACTCAACATCGGGTAAGCAATTCCCACCGGCAGGGTTTGTAGCACCAGCAGCCACAGCACCATCGCTGCACCCATGCATATCAGCGCCAGGCCCAGCCACAGCATCAGGTGGCGGCGGCGTCCGCCTGTCGTCAATGGCCGTGTTGCTTGCTTCTGGCAGAGCTGACCGCCAACGCTGAGCAGACTGGCAAGCACCAGAACGACGCCGATCATTTAGGCCGATACTGAATTAACACCAGACGCCCCTGATAATCAATATTGTCTGCAGGGGGAAGGGAAAGAGCGCTGATGTCTTCATCTTTGGCTATTGAAAGTACTAGCGTAATAATGCCCTCCTGACGATGCTGGTTGAGCCAGGCGTTAAAATCGTCGGCTTTAACGAATTTATCCTGCACATCAGGATAGCTAAGACCATACCTGAGTTCGCCCGCGTGTCCGTAGAGCATAATATCGTCTCGTTTCAGACTCCAGGCCAGTCCGGCGGCGACGCCCACATTGTCGGCAAGAATATAGCGGCTTGATGCCAAAGACGCCTGGGTCATTTCGACAAAAAACTGTGGCTGTTTGGACTCCATCACCCTGTCGGGGACGGAAAAGCCGAACAGCAGCGCCAGTCCCAGCGGACAAAACGCGGGTAATAGGTATTTTTGGCTATGACAGAGGCTATACCAGCCCACAAACGCCCAAACAGTAAAGACGCCCCAGACGCAAAAAACTTTATAAGTTTCGATATGCGTCCACACCGGCGATTTCAGCGGGCCCCATGAGGAGACGACAAACGCTGCGACGATCCCGACTAACCCGAACACCAGGTTGATCCCGCCGTTGACACGTAGCGCGGTAACGCCTTCTTTTACGTTATGCAGGACGAAGCGCGCCATGAGTATCGCTATCGGTGCGAAACAGGAAAGAACATAGGTGGGCAGTTTCCCTTTCGCAATGCTGAAAAAGAGAAGCGGCATGATCGTCCATCCGAGCAAATAGAATGCGCCGTTTCGCTCGCGCCAGCCCAGTTTAAGCGCGCCAGGCAGTAATCCCAGCCACGGTAAACTTCCCGCGATCAGTACCGGCAGATAGTACCAGAAAGGGGCCTTATGCTGGGCATCGCTCATGGCGAATCGCTGGATATGCTCCACCCAGAAAAAGTAATGCCAGAAATCGGCTTCGCGTCGCGCAATGGCGATCGCCCAGGGAAGGACAACCACAAAGCAGCTCAAGACCGCTAGCCAGCCGTAAAGCAAAAAGTCCTTCCAGCGTTTCTGGACAATAACCCACGGCAGCACGCTCACCACCGGTACGGCCAGGGCGAGGAAGCCTTTAGTTAATACACCCAGACCGCAGGTTGCGCCCAGTAGCAAAAACATCCCAATCTTGCCCGTTCGGGTCGTGGCCTGCATCCCCTGCCAGAAACAACACATCCCGGCCGTAAGCCAAAGCGCGATCATCGGGTCGAGTACCGCATACGTCCCGATACTGTAAACGGCAAAGAGGGAGAGAAAGATCACGGAGGCGAGCAACGCGGTACGTTTATCCCGCCATAAGCGGAATGTCAGCCACGCCACCAGCGCTGCGGCCAGTAATGTCGTTAAAATAGCACCAGCCCGCACGCCAAAATTGGTGGCGCCAAAAAGCCACTGACCCAGACTGTTTATCCAGTAACCGGCTATCGGTTTTTCAAAATAACGTAATCCCAGAAAATGCGGCACGATCCAGTCGCCAGACGCCAGCATCTCCCGACTTATTTCGGCATAGCGCGTTTCATCCGGCTGCCAGAGCAGGCGGCTATTGACAGGAATAACATAGTAGAGCGCAATAAACGCGGCGAAAGCCAGATAATAGCGTATCGATTTCATCATGAGGCGCTCGCTGCCTGTTGGCACCCCAGCCAACCTTCACGGCCAGGGATGTGTCCACGTACAATTTGCCCCAACGGCAGAGACTCAGGCGATGTCGGCAGCAGTTCGCCCAGAGGACAAAAGGTGATCCCCGCGTCACGTGCACGAACGAGCAAATCTTCAAACAGCGTCTGATAGACAATACCTTCGACTTCCGCATGGATGGTATATACCGGCGTGCCTTTGTCCTGCAACATACGGGAAATAATCCAGGTATTGAACGACTGCGCCTGAACCGCGGGGCCGATAACCTCATCCCACGTGGGTAAGGTGACCGGGATTTGCGGCGTCCCTGTCTGGCCCGGCATCAGTAGCGGACGGAATAAGGTGGTTCCACGGCAATCGCTGTTATACCGCAGGTTGAACGGTTCTTTCGCACGAACAACGCGCCCATCCGCTCGCCAGCCGGCCGCGGCTGAGCAGGTGACGGGTTTTCCGATAATGGCCTCAAGCGCCGTTATGCCGCGCGCGATATCTTCTTCAAGCTGGCGGATACTCCAGTGGCCGCTGTGAGTCTGCCACGCATGGTGATCCCAGGCATGTAGTCCCGTCTCATGGTATGTTGCCGTTTCACGAATAATCCCGGCATTGGCGTTGCCGATATTTTTTCCCGGCCAGGCAGTACCGGCCAGCAGAATATCCCAACCGTAGAGCGAAGCGGCGTTTGAACGTAGCATTTTCCATAAAAATCGCGGTTTTATCAGACGCCAAAGATGACGTCCCATATTGTCCGGCCCGACGCTGAAGAAAAAGCTGGCCTGAACGCCGTGGCGATGCAATGTCGCCAGCAGCCGGGGGACACCTTCACGCGTTCCTCGCAAGGTATCAACATCAATGCGTAAACCGACTTTCGTCATGATGCGCGTTCCGCGATATCTACGCTGCGCAAAAAGAAGTCCAGCGTTTCTTCAACCGTATCCCGCATCGCAATAGACGGTTCCCAGTCCAGACAGCGCCTGGCATTGTCGATACTGGGTTTCCGGTGTGCGACATCCTGATAACCCTTGCCGTAATAACTACGGCTTTCGACGACCTGGAAACCGGCAAACGGTGGGAAATGGCAGCGCAGCGGATGCTTATCAAAACTGTCGAGCAACAGCGTCGCCAGTTCCTGAATACTGGCTTCGTTGTCAGGATTGCCGATATTAATGATTTTGCCATCGCACCGATCGCCATCATTCACAATAATGCGGAATAAGGCTTCGATCCCGTCACGAATATCGGTGAAACAGCGCTTCTGCTGACCGCCGTCGATAAGCTTTATCGGCGTCCCTTCTACCAGGTTCAGAATCAACTGCGTTATCGCGCGTGAACTGCCGATACGCGCCGCGTTCAGGCTATCCAGCCGCGGCCCCATCCAGTTAAAGGGACGGAAAAGCGTGAAGCGCAATCCCTCTTTTTCGCCATAAGCCCAAATCACCCGGTCGAGAAGCTGTTTGGAAACGGAGTAAATCCAGCGTGGCTTATTCACCGGACCGACGATCAGATTCGATTTGTCCTCGTCAAAAGAGGCGTCCGTACACATGCCGTACACTTCAGAGGTAGACGGGAAAACCACGCGTTTACGGTATTTCACGCAATAACGGATAATCCGCAGGTTTTCTTCAAAATCAAGTTCAAAGACGCGCAGCGGGTTGCGGGTGTATTCAATCGGGGTAGCAATCGCTACCAGCGGCAGTACGACATCGCATTTTTTGACATGATATTCGATCCATTCTGAGTGGATGCTGATATCTCCCTCCACGAAATGAAAGCGAGGGTGGAGCAGGAATCGGCTAATGGCGTTGCTGCCGATATCCATACCGTAGACCTCGTAATTCTCTTCATTCAGTAACCGTTCGGTCAAATGATTGCCGATAAAACCGTTGACGCCGAGGATGAGAACGCGAATGCGACGTTTACCGCTGGTCGCTGGTGGACGGTTCAAACGCGCGCCCGCCACCAGACCAAGCGTCTGTGCAAGCTGCGAGCCCTGTACAGTAATACCGTCTCCGGCCTGGCCGGTAATAATCTCCAGCGCGCCATCGGCGCAGGCGACCCGCAGCGGAGAGACCGAAATTACCGAGCCGGGAAGCGCGCCCTGCGCATCCGGACAAATTCGGGAAGACCAGATAGTGAATTTTTGCGAGCCGTTATAGCTGAACGCGCCGGGCCAGGGGGCGGCTACTGCCCGCACCAGGTTATGCACCGTGGAAACCGGTTTGTGCCAGTCGATAAGGCCATCTTCCGGCCTGCGGCGACCATAATATGTAGCGTCAGATTCACGCTGAGGAACAGAAGGTATATCGCCGCATTTCATGGTGGGCAGGACGCTATTAAGCAACTGGCGCGCGGCCTGACATAGCTTATGATGCAGGGTAAGCGCAACATCGTCCTGCGCAATAGCGACGTGTTGACTGGCGACAATCTCTCCGGCGTCGGCACGTTTGACCATACGATGCAGCGTTACGCCCGTTTCGCTTTCGCCGTTAACCAGAACCCAGTTTAGCGGCGCACGGCCACGATAGGCAGGCAATAGAGAACCGTGCAGATTGAACGCGCCAGCCGGGGCGAGGTGCAGAATTTCTTCGCTTAACAGGTTACGGTAATAGAACGAAAAAATAATATCCGGCGCAAGTTCAGCGATGCGGTCGACCCAGATAGGATGATTTACGTTATCCGGCGCATAAACCGGAATCCCTAATTCTGCCGCCAGCCGGGAGACGGAGCCAAAAAAGGTGTTTTCCGCAGGATTGTCGGCATGAGTGAAAATCGCGGCAATCTCATACCCGGCATCCAGTACGGCCTGCACACCCTGACATCCCATATCGTGATAGGCAAAAATAACGGCTTTCATTGGTGACTTTCCTCAGTAAACGGCGTGCTTTCCGGGTAGATAACTTGTTGAACAAAATAGCGGGGGCGGGCGCGGACATCGTTATAAATGCGACCGATGTATTCGCCCAGCAGTCCCATACCGATGAATTGCGCGCCGATGAAGGTAAACAGGACGGCAAAGAGCATAAATACGCCTTCCGCCGCCCACTGCGGTCCCAGCGCCAGGCGAAGTACAATAAGCAATACCGACAGGCTAAATCCGCCGATGGCGATAACACTGCCCAGCAGGCTCAACAGGCGCAGCGGCGTCGTCGTCAGGCAGGTCACCAGGTCATACATCAGGTTAATGAGACGCATAAAACTGTATTTAGAGTCGCCAAATTCACGTTCAGCGTGATGCACCGGGATCTCGGTAGCCCGACGAGCGAAAATGTTGGCCAGAATAGGGATAAAGGTGCTGCGTTCATGGCAGCGCAACATAGTATCGATAATAGGGCGGCGATAGGCGCGTAACATGCAGCCGTAATCGCCCATCGCTTTGCCCGTTGTGCGCTGGATCAGCAGATTAATGATTTTTGACGCCGATTTGCGAAACAGGCTGTCTTGTCGGTTCTGGCGCACAGTGCCTACCACATCGAACCCTTCATCGGCTTTCGCCACCAGACGTGGGATCTCTTCCGGCGGGTTTTGCAGATCGGCATCCAGCGTAATGATAAGATCGCCGCTGACATGGCTAAACCCCGCCATAATTGCTGCATGTTGACCGTAGTTACGGTTGAGTAAAATAGAGATGATATGGCTATCGGCCTCCTGGGACGCCTTAACCATCAGCTCCGCCGAGCTATCGCTGCTACCATCATCTATCAATAAAATCTCCCACGCTTTGCCCAGACTCTCGCAGGCGGTGGTGGTGCGTCTTATCAATTCCGGCAGGCTTTCCTGTTCGTTATAGACAGGAATAACCACCGAGACTTTTTTTATGGGGGCGGCGTCAAACATGCTTATTGTCCTGCTATCTGATGAAGGGCGGTAATGACCCGATCAAAGTCACTCTCGGTCATGTCCGGGAAGAGCGGCAGTGAGCAGATCCGCTCGCTGTTCCACTCGGTGTCAGGCAGCGTGAGCGTTGGGAAACGTTCGCGATAATATTTTTGCGTATGCGCGGCGCGGAAATGCAGCCCTGTGCCGATGCCTTTCGTTTTCAGCGATGCCATCAGAGCATCCCGGGTAATACCGCAGCGGGCTTCATCGACCCGGATAATGAATAAATGCCAGGCGTGAATATGCTCCCACGACGGAAGGCTCAGAGGCTGAAAAGGCAGGTCTGCCATTGCCTGGTGGTACTGCGCTGCGATGGCGGCGCGGCGAGCGTTAAGCGCATCCAGTTTCTGTAACTGAGCAAGCGCGATAGCGGCGTTGAGGTCGGGCAAATTATATTTGTAGCCCGGCGCCAGGACTTCCGCTTGTGGCGCGCGTCCTCCGCTCTGTCGATCCCAGGCATCAACGCCAAGCCCGTGAAACTTGAGACTGCGCAGTTTATCGGCGAATTGCGGGTTATCCGTGACGACGATACCGCCTTCAGCGCAGGTAATGTTCTTAATGGCGTGGAAGGAGAAAATCGCGGTGCCCCGGGCGCCAATGTGGCGACCTTTGTAGCTGGTTCCTGTCGCGTGCGCCGCGTCTTCAATCACCGGAATGCCATAACGCTCGCCAAGAGCGTAAATAGCGTCCAGATCGGCGGGCGCGCCAGCGTAGTGGACGGGGATAATTGCTTTGGTTTGTGGCGTAATCGCGGCTTCGATATGTTCAGGTGTGACCATCAGCGTATCGCGATCGACATCGACCATGACGGGGTTCGCGCCGAGTAAAACGATCATATTTAGCGTAGAAACCCACGTCATTGACGGTGTAATGACCTCGTCGCCTTCACCAATGCCCAGCGCCATCAACGCGATGTGCATACCGGCAGTGGCTGAACTGACGGCAACGGCATATTGATTGCCTGTTAGCCGACAAAACTCCGCTTCCAGTTCCTGATTTTTCGGGCCGGTTGTTATCCAACCTGAGTCCAGTACGGTCTTAACGGCAGCGAGCTCTTCCGCGCCCATCGCCGGACGAGAGAAAGGCAAAAAGTCCGACATCATTTTTCCTTCAGCCATTGAAAGCCGCTTTTCAAATATTTCGGGAATAGAAAAGGGCTTATTTTTTAACGCATTTAACTGAACCCTACTGGATGAATATTAAATTAACATTAAGAAATTAAGGTGAAGTAAAAAGATAATTTTTAATGGAATTATGCTTTGCTTTCGCCGAAAGTTTAAGGCATTTTATGCATGCCCAAAAGCTGTTTTTATGTTTCTGGTCTGGTCTTCCGTCGCGGGATTTCATTTTAATCGTATTGCTATTAAGTTAGCTGCACTGTTTGCCTGAGAGGTTAATGTGCTGGCATTTACCCTACGCTTTATTAAAAACAAACGCTATCGCGCGACTCTGGCGGGGGCGTTGGTTATTATCGCCGGGTTGATCTCACAACATGCCTGGAGTGGTAACGGTCTACCGCAGATTAACGGTAAAGCGCTGGCGGCGCTGGCGAAGCAGCATCCGGTAGTAGTGTTATTCCGCCATGCCGAGCGGTGCGATCGTTCCGATAATACCTGCCTGTCAGACAGTACGGGGATTACGGTCAACGGTGCGCAAGACGCCAGAGCGCTGGGTAAAGCCTTCAGTGCCGATATACAAAATTACAATCTCTATTCCAGTAATACGGTGCGCACCATCCAGTCGGCAACCTGGTTTTCTGCGGGCAGGTCGCTTACGGTGGATAAAAAAATGATGGATTGCGGCAGCGGTATTTATGCTTCAATCAATACGTTACTGAAAAAGTCGCAGAATAAAAATATAGTCATTTTTACCCATAATCATTGTTTGACGTATATTGCAAAAAATAAGCGCGGCGTAAAGTTTGATCCGGACTATCTTGATGCGCTCGTTATGCATGCGGAAAACGGAAAACTCTTTTTAGATGGTGAATTTGTTCCCGGCTAGCCGCATGTTAAAAGCGTAAAGACAGCCTGAAGCGGCTGTCGTCATTATAATAACCCTTTCAATGCTAATGTGTGGCGTGTCGCTACATTCAAATCATACAGCGCCAGTTCTTCTGGCTTGACCCAGGCGTAGTCCTGAAATTCATCGTTAATACATATATCGCGATTAGCGGAAACACAGTCGAAGATGAGATAAATCATATAAATCTCTTCTTGTCTGCCATCAGCGTACGTTTTAACACGGATATCGTCGCGGAAGGTCCATGGCGTAATATCGCTCAGAATCAGTTGTTCGCCGAGTTCTTCCCGAATCTCCCGACGCAGCGCCTCTTCAATGTGTTCGCCTGGCTCGACCCCACCGCCCGACAGCGCCCACTGACCGGGAAAGACGCCGCGGTTGTCGGCCATTTTGCACAGCAGATAACAGCCATCATTTTGAATTAATGGGCAAACTATAGTTCGTTGACGCATAAGTCGCTTCCTTAAACCACCAGGACATCAGCTTAACAAATCATTCTGCGAAATTCTTTGTGAAAAATGGAAGCGATAACGCAGACTGCGTTTTTGGTTAATTTTGTTGATGCAGGCGTCGCCATGTGATGGCGCAATGATGCGTCATGGCGAAAGTAGTATTTCGTTACAATATGTTTTTGGAATGGTTTCTTAGTGCATTGATTCCTCAGCGTCTGGCAGTACAATTCTGCCGTTTTGGGGAGTTTTTCTTTATGTGCTTGCTGGAAAGGGTAAAAATGAAAAAAAGCATATTATTAGGTTTTGCCGGAATGCTGTTCGTTTCTGCATCGGCGCAGGCCATCAGTATTAGCGGCCAGGCGGGCGAAGATTACACCAACATTGGCGTGGGTTTTGGTACGGAATCGACGGGACTGGCGCTAAGCGGTAACTGGATGCACAACGATGATGATGGCGATGCTGCGGGCGTTGGTCTGGGGCTGAACATTCCGGTGGGACCGCTGCTGGCGACGGTCGGCGGTAAAGGTATTTATACCAATCCGAAAGACAGTGATGAAGGCTATGCGGCGGCTGTCGGCGGTGGGTTACAATGGAAAATCGGCGACAGCTTCCGTCTGTTCGGCGAGTATTATTATTCACCAGATTCGCTGTCCAGCGGTATCGAAAGTTATGAAGAAGCGAATGCAGGCGCGCGTTTCACCATTATGCGCCCGCTGAGCATTGAAGCCGGTTATCGTTACCTGAACCTGGCGGGTAAAGACGGCAACCGCGATAATGCGATTGCTGACGGCCCTTATGTTGGCGTAAACGCCAGCTTTTGATGCTAACGGCGCGGCAATCGTCGCGCCATATTCCTCCTGTTCCCGTCATTCTTCTTTCCACGTCCTATTCCTCTTTGCGTTATAGTGTTTTCATCATAAGAGCAGGAGAACACAATGCTAAATGTGGAAATGCTATCCACCGGGGATGAGGTGTTGCACGGACAAATCGTTGACACCAATGCCGCCTGGCTGGCTGATTTTTTCTTTCATCAGGGCGTTCCGTTATCACGGCGAAATACGGTAGGCGATAACCTGGACAGTCTGGTCGCTATCTTGCGTGAACGCAGTCAACATGCTGATGTTTTGATTGTTAATGGCGGGTTAGGGCCGACCAGCGATGATTTAAGCGCGCTCGCCGCGGCAACGGCAAAAGGCGAAGGATTAGTACTGCACCAGGCGTGGCTGACCGAAATGGAACGTTATTTTCAGCAGCGCGGTCGTGTGATGGCGCCGAGCAACCGTAAACAGGCGGAACTGCCTGCCAGCGCGGAGTTTATTAATAATCCGGTCGGCACTGCCTGTGGATTTGCGCTCCAGCTCAACCGCTGCCTGATGTTTTTCACCCCCGGCGTACCGTCGGAATTTAAGGTTATGGTGGAGAAGGAAATCTTACCGCGGTTACGCGCGCGTTTTTCGCTGCCGGAGCCGCCGCTTTGCCTGCGGTTAACGACTTTTGGACGTTCAGAAAGTGACCTCGCGCAGCGTCTCGATTCACTGCCGTTGCCGCCCGGCGTGACGATGGGGTATCGCTCATCAATGCCGATCATTGAACTGAAGTTGACCGGCCCGGCGACGCAACGGGAGGCGATGCTGGCGTTATGGCCAGAGGTCAAACGGGTCGCCGGACAGAACCTGATTTTTGAAGGTACGGAAAACCTGCCGGCGCAAATAGCCCGCCGCCTGCAGGAAAGGCAGTTGAGTCTGACGTTGAGCGAGCAATACACCAGCGGCTTACTGGCGCTACAGCTTTCCCGCGCCGGGGCGCCTGTTCTTGCCAGCGAAGTCGTTCCTTCTCAGGAAGAGACGCTGGCGCAAACGGCACACTGGACGACAGAACGACGCAGCAATCATTATGCCGGTCTGGCGCTGGCCGTGTCGGGGCTGGAAAACGAACATCTTAATTTCGCGCTGGCGACGCCGGATGGCACGTATGCCTTACGCGTGCGTTTTAGCGCCAATCGGTATAGTCTGGCAATACGTCAGGAGGTCTGCGCGATGATGGCGCTAAATATGCTGCGCCGCTGGCTTAATGGCGAGGACATTATCAGCGAGCATGGCTGGATAGATGTGGTTGAATCATTGACATCATAATCCCTTTCTCTTATCTGCGATGGGAACGACATCGTGAGCCGGATAAGGCCGCTATGCCATTATCCGGCAATATTATCTGCTTTTTTGTCCAGCCAATTGTACTGAATACAAAGTAATACGTGCGTTAATTCACATTTATATGGTTAACCCTTCCACTCCGTTGGAAGGCGGATAAGCTTTGACGCGCTTCACAATTTTTTCCCTACTGACCTTTCACACTGATTCCAGTGTCTCAGACTGGAGTCCAATATGTTGGAATCAAGTAAAGTCCCGGCTCTTACTCGCGCAATCGACATCCTCAATTTGATCGCGCGTATTGGCCCATGCAGCGCGGCAATCATTATTGAAACGCTGCGTATTCCAAAAAGCACCGCGTACCTGCTGTTGAATGAATTAAAACGTCAGCGATTTATTAGCCTCGATCATCAGGAGAACTACTGCCTGTGGACTAAGCTCGTTGAATTGTCGGGTCATGCGCTCAGCAAGATGGATCTGCGGGAGCTGGCGCGTCCTCGTCTAACACAACTGATGGATGAAACCGGGCTGCTGTGTCACTTGGGGATCATCGACCACGAAAATGCGTATTACATACTGAAAGTGGAATCCTCATCCACTATCAGCGTGCGCTCGCATGAGGGGAAAAGCCTCTCTCTTTATCGTTCCGGCATCGGCAAATGCCTGCTGGCATGGCAGCCGGCCGCCGTACGCAAAGCCATTATTGAAAAAATGGTATGGGAGCGAGCCACGCTGACCACCATCACCGAGCCGCAACAATTGAATGATGAGCTGGAACGCATTCGCCAGCGTGGATGGAGCTTTGATAACGGGGAGGATTATCCGGATGTCCGCTGCGTTGCCGCACCGGTATTTAATGCCAGAAACGAACTGACCGCGGCAATTTCAGTGGTCGGCACACGCCTGCAAATCAACGAAGAGAATCTTGATTATTTGGCCGGTAAAGCTATTGCCTGTGCCAAAGATATTTCACGCCTGTTGGGATGGAAAAGTCCCTTCGACTCACTCGCATCTTAAAATGGAGAATATTATGACTCTTCCTAAAATTAAACACGTTCGAGCCTGGTTTATTGGGGGCGCTACCGCAGAGAAAGGGGCTGGCGGCGGGGATTATCACGACCAGGGAGGAAATCACTGGATTGATGACCATATCGCCACTCCCATGAGCAAATATCGCGACTATGAGCAGTCTCGTCAGTCTTTTGGGATCAACGTGTTAGGGACGCTGATTGTCGAAGTAGAGGCGGAAAATGGGCAGACGGGGTTCGCCGTTTCGACAGCAGGGGAGATGGGCTGTTTTATCGTAGAAAAACATCTTAACCGGTTTATTGAAGGCAAATGCGTAAGCGATATCAAACTTATTCACGATCAGATGCTCGGCGCGACCATGTACTACTCCGGTTCCGGCGGTCTGGTGATGAACACGATTTCCTGTGTGGATCTGGCGCTGTGGGATCTGTTTGGCAAGGTGGTTGGACTGCCGGTTTATAAATTGCTGGGCGGAGCGGTGCGCGATGAAATTCAGTTTTACGCCACCGGCGCACGCCCGGATCTGGCTAAAGAAATGGGCTTTATCGGCGGTAAAATGCCGACTCACTGGGGACCGCACGATGGTGATGCGGGGATCCGTAAAGATGCCGCGATGGTGGCGGATATGCGTGAAAAGTGCGGGCCGGATTTCTGGCTGATGCTCGACTGCTGGATGAGTCAGGATGTGAACTATGCGACTAAACTGGCTCACGCCTGTGCGCCATTTAATCTCAAATGGATTGAAGAGTGTCTGCCGCCGCAGCAGTATGAAGGCTATCGCGAATTAAAACGCAACGCGCCTGCAGGGATGATGGTTACCAGCGGCGAACACCATGGTACGCTGCAATCCTTCCGCACTCTGGCAGAAACCGGCATTGATATTATGCAGCCGGATGTTGGCTGGTGCGGCGGATTAACCACGCTGGTTGAGATCGCCGCGCTTGCCAAATCGCGCGGGCAACTGGTGGTGCCGCACGGTTCGTCTGTCTATTCGCACCATGCAGTTATTACTTTCACTAATACCCCTTTCAGCGAGTTCCTGATGACCAGCCCGGACTGCTCCACCCTGCGTCCGCAATTTGACCCGATTCTCCTGGATGAGCCGGTGCCGGTGAATGGACGCATCCATAAATCAGTGCTGGATAAGCCGGGCTTCGGCGTCGAGCTTAACCGTGACTGTCACTTGAAACGCCCTTATAGCCACTAATAACTCGTGCGTTGCCTTTGTACGGCAACGCCCTCATCCTGTTGAGGATATTGCTATGAGCATCACTTTACTTGACGGCGTAGTGAAGAAAAACCGCGCACGTTTAATTCCTTTTATGTTGGCACTGTATGTACTGGCGTTTCTGGATCGTTCAAATATTGGTTTTGCCAAAGAGACCTATCAGATAGATACCGGGCTAAGTAATGAAGCCTACGCGCTAGGGGCCGGTATTTTCTTTGTGGTTTACGCTTTCCTTGGCGTACCGGCTAACCTGCTGATGCGCAAATTTGGCGCAAGAACCTGGATCGGCACGACTACCCTGCTGTGGGGCTTTCTCTCTGCTGCGATGGCCTGGGCGGATAGTGAAGCAAAATTCCTGATAATCCGCACGCTATTGGGCGCGGCGGAGGCTGGATTTTTCCCCGGCATGATCTATCTAACTTCACAATGGTTCCCGCAGCGTAACCGTGCCAGCATTATGGGGCTATTTTATATGGGCGCGCCGCTGGCGTTAACGTTGGGTTCGCCGCTCTCCGGCGCTCTGCTGGAGATGCATGGTTTTATGGGGCACCCGGGATGGTTCTGGATGTTCGTTATCGAAGGCCTACTGGCGATTGGCGCAGGGATATTCACCTTTTTCTGGCTTGATGACACTCCGCAGCAGGCGCGTTTTCTTAGCCTGGAAGAAAAGAACGCGCTTATCAGGCAACTGGCGAGCGAAGAAGAGAAAAAGGTCACGTCAAGGCTTGCGGATGCGCTGCGTAATGGACGCGTCTGGCAACTGGCTATTATTTATCTGACGATTCAGGTGGCGGTATACGGACTCATCTTTTTCCTGCCTACCCAGGTTGCTGCGCTATTGGGCACTAAAGTGGGCTTTACCGCTTCGGTGGTAACAGCGGTTCCCTGGGTGGCGGCTTTGCTTGGCACATGGCTTATTCCTCGCTACTCCGACCGTACCGGCGATCGCCGTAACGTTGCGGCAGTGACGCTACTGGCTGCGGGCATTGGCATTGGCCTGTCAGGTCTGGTTTCTCCGGTGCTCGCTATTCTGGCGCTCTGTGTTGCAGCAGTAGGATTTATTGCCGTTCAGCCCGTATTCTGGACCATGCCAACGCAGCTACTTTCCGGTACGGCTCTGGCGGCAGGAATTGGTTTCGTTAATCTGTTTGGCGCTGTGGGCGGTTTTATTGCCCCAATTCTGCGCGTAAAAGCGGAAACGTTGTTTGCCAGCGATGCGGCGGGCCTGCTGACGCTGGCCGGAGTCGCCATCATTGGCTCATTAATTATCTTCACGCTGAGCGTTAATCGTCCGGTGGCGCAATCCGGCGCTGCGCATCATTAATCTTATCTACGTTGTAAGGATCGCTATGAACGCATTGTTATCAAATCCTTTTAAAGAAGGATTACGTAAAGGGGATACGCAAATTGGTTTGTGGCTCAGTTCAACCACCTCTTATATGGCGGAGATTGCGGCGACGTCGGGTTATGACTGGTTGTTAATAGATGGCGAGCACGCGCCTAATACGGTGCAGGACTTGTATCATCAGTTACAGGCCATCGCCCCATACGCCAGCCAGCCGGTGATTCGCCCGATCGAGGGAAGTAAAGCGCTCATTAAACAGGTACTGGACATCGGGGCGCAAACGCTACTGATCCCGATGGTTGACACCGCAGAACAGGCGCGCCAGGTCGTTTCCGCTACCCGATACCCGCCGTTGGGGCAACGAGGCGTTGGCGCGAGCGTGGCGCGTGCGGCGCGCTGGGGGAGAATCGACAACTATATGGCACAGGCCAATGAGTCGCTCTGCCTGTTGGTGCAGGTTGAAAGCAAAGTGGCGCTGGAAAACCTTGACGCGATTCTGGAGGTTGAAGGCATTGATGGCGTCTTTATCGGTCCGGCAGATCTCTCTGCTTCATTGGGTTACCCCGATAATGCCGGACACCCGGAAGTGCAGCGGATCATTGAAGCGTGTATTTATCGTATTCGCGCCGCCGGAAAAGCGGCGGGTTTTTTGGCGGTCGATCCGGCAATGGCGCAGAAATGTCTGGCGTGGGGCGCGAATTTTGTCGCGGTCGGGGTAGATACGATGCTCTACACCGAGGCGCTGGACAGCAGGTTGGCGATGTTTAAATCTGTTCAGTCAGTAAGCACGGCAAAACGTAGTTATTGAGAAAAATGCCGGATGGCACGTATGCCTTACGCGTGCGTTTTAGCGCCAATCGGTATAGTCTGGCAATACGTCAGGAGGTCTGCGCGATGATGGCGCTAAATATGCTGCGCCGCTGGCTTAATGGCGAGGACATTACCAGCGAGCATGGCTGGATAGACGTGGTTGAATCATTGACGGCATAGAACTTTTAGTGGGAAGGCCTGGCCTTCCCACCCTTATATACTTATAAATTCTTCGCAGAGCATCATTTCAGGATAAGAGCCTATCCCACCAGGCGTAATTGTTGAAGCCAGTTTGGGGCCGGCCAGCGCGCAGAAACCGGAGCGTACACGTAGTACGTGAGGATTTTGAGCACTGCCCGGTCCCAAAATGGCGAATAAAATAGCCTAATGGGATAGGCTCTAAGTACTCACCATTACTGGAGACTGTATTCATATATTTGTCGCCGGGTTTGGGTGTTAAATAGTGTTTGTTCCTCTACTGAAAGCGTTAAGAACTTTTCCGCAAAATCTCGTAGTGTGGTAGCAGGATCGTTTTGTCCGGCATTCGATAAGAGTTGAATTGTATGGTAACAAAATAGACCACAGCCGTTGGGTACATTATTTTGTAAATTCATTTCGATAAAATTAACATCATCGCTTTCTGATATGCCTGCAATTGTTGCTGCTTCTATAATCTCTTGCTTAGTATTTTCATTTAAATCATGATAAGTATTAAATATAAGGCATTTTATTTTTTCTGCAAGTTTATAAAATAAACAGAGAAGCCAGTGATCTCCTGTATTTACCAGGAAGACTTCATTGTGAGATAATCCTGATTGAGCCATCTTTTCAAGTAGCTGAGTGCTTAATATATTTTCTTTGGTGGTAGGATGAATAAGCCCAATAGGATAGTTTACCGAGAGAAAAGGTGATTCTTGAACCAGGCCTTGCGTTGCAGCTGCCAGCTCATCTGACGACAACATTCGCGCACTACACCAAAGATTTTCAACTCCTACCTGTTCTTGATCTGTCTGAGCGAACTGGTCGCCCATAATTTTATGTGCTATTCCTATTTTTTTAGAAAGGTCGGTTGTCGCTGAACCGGCCATATAAAGTAATCTGGAAGGGGCATGTAGCTTTTTCCACTCAGTATTATTTTTCGTTATATCGTTATTGGCGATTTGATGTAATACAAGGCAAGCCTGATTGATTTTTTTGTCTATATCTGATGATCCCGATCTTTTTCCGCTAAAGAGATCAAAAAGAAATTTCTCAACTCTATGTCCCAGGTCATCGTTGCGTAACGCAAGATTGCATAACAGATCAATACAATTCTGATCACCGTTCTCTACGGCGCTAAACAACAACGCAAGCGTCTCATCGCTCACCTCTTCTGCATATAAGCTGTGAAATTGCGGTATGCTCAATCGGTAAAGTGAATTTACACATATATTCATTTTGCTCTGTTTCCTGGTAGGTGAAAGTAGCGAATATGATGTAATTTATAATTATTTGTAAAAATATTATTGTTAGTGGGGGATATATTAAATCAGGCATAGACCTGATTTTATTATTATTCACATAGCACTCAATTATTATCGGAGATATTCAGTTATCTCCCTCTTTAAAGGAGGCTGGTAACGCGTCGATACAAGAGATATTGCTCTATAAACAGTAACGTCGTTATCTGTCATGCCACCGTGGGTTAGCGGTCATGGTTAACCAAATAGGGCAGGTTATTGCAAAGAGACATCCGCGTTTATACCCAAAATAATCCGTAGCCAACACATAAGCAACTTGAAGTATGAAGGGTATATGTCTGATGGAAAATCGGCCCTGGTGAGTAGGGTAATGGCACCGGAGGGGCTCCGGCGCTTTTTACTTAGCCGAGCGCCTGGGCGAGTAGCGTAATGGGGTGTTCGCAGCGTTTGCTTGTAGACATCTCAATTTGCCACTTACAGGTTTCACAATCGGTGACGACAATGTCGGCGCCGCTCTCTTCAATCTGGCGGAACAGCGGCGCGCCGATGGACTGTGATGTCGGATAGTTTTCCTTTTTAAATCCATACGTACCGGCAATGCCGCAGCACTGTGAATCAAGTACCGTCAATTCAAGCCCCGGAATTTGCCGCAATAGTTCAAGCGTGTAAAGCGTCCAGCCCATTTTTTCCATATGACACGGCGTATGGTAGAGCACTTTCAGCGGCAAAGGATTAAGCGGCAGCGTTTTCCCGGCATCCAGTTTGCGCCATAGCCAGCGGGTGGCCAGCTCGATATGTTCGCGCAGCCCGGCGTTGTCCACGTCCAGCACTTCAGGATATTCATCGCGCAACGCAAACGTACAGGTGGATGACGTGGCGATGACCGGAATACCTTTGACGGCAATCGCCTCGCGTAGCGACTCCACATTGCTGATAGCCTGCTTGCGAGCTTTATCCGTAAAACCGTTAGCGATCAGCGGTACGCCGCAACACTTCTCTTTACTCAGTAGCTGTACGCCGGTACCCATTGCGTTCAGCACCTTAATCAGATCTTTTCCGAGCTGCGGATGGTTGTAATTCACAAAACAGCCATGGAAAAAGGCGACCTGATCTTTGTATTTAGCCTGCTGCGCCGCCACGCTACGATACCAGCGGCGGAAGGTGCCGAAAGAGTATTTTGGTAAGGTGCGGCGATGATCGATTTTGAGCGCGTAATCAAGCAACTGGCGCACTGGCTTTAATGCGGTGGCGGTATTGACCACCGGCGCGAACGGCGTTGAAACGCTGCCCATCAGATCGGTATGGCTGAGAATAAAGTTACGCAATGACGGGCGCGTCGTATCGTATTTCGCGCGGGCGCGCTGGATGATATCGCCAATCTTCACGTCCGACGGACAGGCGACCTCACACCGTTTGCAGTTAATGCAATATTTCAGCGCCTCGTCATACAGGGCGCCGTCTTTCAGACGCAGGCGTTCGCCATCCGGTCCGGCCTGTTTAGGGCCAGGGTAGCCTGGATTAACGCGGCTGACCGGGCACGCGGTGGTGCACACCGTACATTTAATACAACTTTCAAAACGTGTGTCGCTCATTGCTGTTCTCCTGCACGCTCAGCGATATGGTGCGCGGCCTGGAGGGCGCTGACTGCGCAGACGCCGCCGCCGCATCCCTCAGCTATAGGATCGAATCCCGCCAGCACAGAACCTATTGCATACAGATTTTCTACCGTATTGCCCGCAAGGGAGGGGCGGAAAGCGTCATCCGTCACGACGCCAAACTGCTGCCAGGGCTGTGGGTCGAAGAAATGTTGTTGATACCATTCGGCGCGGGTGGCCGTTTGCTGTACGTCGAGCCCTAAAATAGGTTCGCGGATCCCTTCGCGCTCGGCAACCAGACCGCTACTAAAGAAGCTACCGCTGGCAAGTACGGCAAAACGCGGGCGCAGTGGGATATCGGCATGGTTGCGGGTCCATATTTCGCTCACGGTACCGCGACGGCAGGTGACTTTCTTCACTTCATCGCCCGGCATCCAGATGCCGCCCTGACGAACAAACTGGCGCTGGAGCTGATTGTGCAGACGAATACCGAGCACCGATGGCGGCAGCGTCGGCAGCAGCGTGAGCGCGCAGGGCAGACGTTCGTTAAGCCAGCGCCACAGCGTATCGTTCGCCAGCCCGAAACAGGCGGGCATGATGATCATGTCGCAGTTTGTCGCTATTGGCGACAGCGCGTCGTACAGCAGCGGCCATTTTTCTTCGTTATCAAGCAGACGCGCAATATTGACCGCGCGAAATTCCGTCGGGTTATCACGCAGTACGTCCAGTTCCGGAAGGTCGATTTCTGCGGTTTCCACGTTGAGATCGCGTTGACGCAGCGACGCTGCCGCAAGGTGCGCCTGGAAATCCAGTAATCCGCTAACGCCGACGACGCAAATTCGCTGTGCGGATAACGGCCAGACCGGTACTTCCGGCGAGCTAAGCCAGGTTGAACGCAATGTGCCAAGCGGCGTGACACGCTGGTGCGCCTGCTGTACGTCGCCGTATAACTGCGCGCCGCTGGCGTTAAGTAGCGTTTGCGCCTGTTGCGCCAGCGTAAGGACTTTTTGCGCGCCCAAACGTGAATAAGGATGTTCAGGTGCCTGGCGGCGCAGCGCATCAAGCCCGGCGGTAATGTCGGTCACCGGTTGGCCGTCGGGCAGGGCGCTGAGTAGATCCAGCGAGCCGGAGGAAAAATGCAGTGCGCTTTGTCCGCGGGTGACGATGGCGCAGCGTAATCCATGCTGCTGGAGTTGCAGTCCGCACAGCAAACCGGCGAGACCGCCGCCCATAATAACCGTATCAAATTTCATCCTGGTGCTCCTTCTCCAGACCGCATAATCCCTGATAAACCCAGCGCGTGAATTCGCTTTCGCGCAGCGCGTCTCCCCAGGCGACAGGTTGTACGCCTTTCCAGCGCTCATTCAGAAATTCAGAGAGTTGCGTAATAGATTGCGCCGCGGTCGTCACATTAAAACGCTGCAATAGCCCGGCCGCGCGGCAGGCGCACAGCTCGCCCTGGCAAGTGCCCATCCCTACGCGGGTGCGACGACGCAGATCCAGCAGGCTATTCACGGTTAAGTTTTCGACGGCATACTGCACTTCTCCCGCCGTGACGGCCTCGCATTCACAGACCAGGCTACGGTGTTGGCGGCCTTCGCTCAGCCACCCCGGCGTGCGATCGCCATGCCGATAAACCGCCGATCCGCGTAGCGGCGCGGGAAGCGAGATAATGCGTTTCAGCGTATGTTCCGTAGACTCTTTTGAGCCAGGCAACGGCGTATCCGCCGTGATGCAGGGGCGAGTATTGCCCAACTTGCGGCACACGGCGTCGGTCGCCCATTCCGCCATCAGGCGGTAAGTCATTAGCTTCCCGCCGGTAATGGTAATGAAGCCATCAAGCCCGTCGCGTTCGGCGTGGTCGAACAACACAATACCGCGGCTGACGTTACGACCGCTGGGATCGTCATCGCTGGCCACCAGCGGGCGGACGCCGGAATACGCGCGCAGAATACGCGTCTTCGCCATGACAGGGGCCAGTTTTTCCCCTTCACGCAGCAGGATATCGACTTCATCTGCGGTGACGCGGTTGCTGTCTATCTCATTGTAATCAATATGGGTAGAGGTGGTGCCGATCAGTGAAATCGTATCGCCAGGTACCAGAATGTCGGCATCCGATGGTTTCCGGCAGCGGTTAATGACATGCTGGTTGATCCGATGGTCCATGATCAACAGCGAGCCTTTCGCCGGGAACATGCGAATACTCAGGTCGGCGTATTCGGCGATCCGTTGCCCCCAGATACCTGCCGCATTGACCACCACCGGCGCGTGAAGCGTCTGGGTTTCGCCAGTGAGATGGTTGCGCACATGGACGCCGCAGACCGTTGCGCCTTCACGAATGAGCCCGGTCACTTCATGCGCCGTTAACACGATTGCGCCATGTTCTCTGGCATCCAGCATATTGGCGGCGGTAAGGCGGAAAGGGTCCACGGTGCCATCCGGCACTTTTACCGCACCGATGAGCGCAGGGTTAACGGAAGGTTCGATGATGCGAGCCTGCTGCGGATCGATGGCTTCAGCGCGAATGCCTGCCGCTTCACAGGCGCGAATAAAGGTGGCCTGAAACGCAAGATCATCTTCCGGCAACGTAATAAACAGACCATCCGTCGGTTCGACGCAATGGCGGGCGATCCGTTTTAAAATCTGGTTTTCACTAATGCACTCGCGCGCGGATTCCGCGTCGGTAACCGCATAACGAGCGCCGCTGTGCAGCAGCCCGTGGTTACGCCCGGTCGCGCCGGTCGCTATATCATGCCGCTCCACCAGAATGACACGTAAACCGCGCAGCGCGCAGTCGCGGGCGATCCCTGCGCCTGTTGCTCCACCGCCAATGATAATCACGTCACTTGCTTGCGAGTCGCGAGTTTTCATTGTTTTTCCTCACAGTTCGTTTTTTATCATTTAGCCATACAAATCATATGGAATGTTTGATTTCGCGCATAATCGCTCACTATTCGAAAATGAAACGTGATTTCGTGCGCCTTTCTGAACATTAGCCGTAAAACTGTAACAATATGTGCTGTAATTCACATTAACGTGACGTATCTTTACTTAACATCGCGGCCACACTGGGAGCAGCGGGGTTGTTTGAACAAACTGCGGTGTTTACCTCTAAATAAAATATGGGCCACGGAGGCTACAATATGTTGAGTATTTTTAAACCAGCGCCGCATAAAGCGCGCTTGCCAGCGGCGGAGATTGATCCGACCTATCGCCGATTACGCTGGCAGATTTTCCTGGGGATATTCTTTGGCTATGCCGCGTATTATCTGGTGCGCAAGAACTTTGCCCTCGCGATGCCCTACCTGGTAGAACAGGGTTTTTCACGCGGCGATCTGGGCTTTGCGCTGTCCGGGATTTCCATCGCTTATGGTTTTTCGAAATTTATAATGGGTTCGGTGTCCGATCGCTCGAATCCGCGCGTTTTTCTGCCGGCAGGGTTGATTCTGGCCGCAGCAGTCATGTTATTTATGGGCTTTGTACCGTGGGCGACATCCAGCATCGCCGTGATGTTTGTACTGTTGTTCCTTTGCGGCTGGTTCCAGGGGATGGGGTGGCCGCCGTGCGGACGTACGATGGTTCACTGGTGGTCGCAGAAAGAGCGCGGCGGCATTGTGTCGGTCTGGAACTGTGCGCATAACGTCGGCGGCGGGATCCCGCCACTGCTGTTCCTGCTGGGGATGGCGTGGTTTAACGACTGGAAAGCGGCGCTCTATATGCCAGCCTTTGGCGCGATTGTGGTGGCGCTGTTCGCTTTCGCAATGATGCGCGATACGCCGCAATCCTGCGGTCTGCCGCCTATCGAAGAGTATAAAAACGACTATCCGGACGACTACAACGAAAAAGCGGAAGAAGAGCTGACTGCGAAGCAGATCTTCATGCAGTACGTACTGCCAAACAAACTGTTGTGGTACATCGCTATCGCCAACGTGTTTGTTTATCTGCTGCGCTACGGCATCCTCGACTGGTCGCCGACCTACCTGAAAGAAGTGAAGCATTTCGCACTGGATAAATCCTCCTGGGCCTACTTCCTGTATGAATACGCGGGTATTCCGGGCACGCTGCTGTGTGGCTGGATGTCGGATAAAGTCTTCCGCGGCAACCGCGGTGCGACCGGCGTATTCTTTATGACCCTGGTGACTATCGCGACCATCGTTTACTGGATGAACCCGGCAGGAAACCCGAACGTTGATATGGCTTGTATGATTATCATCGGCTTCCTGATCTACGGCCCGGTAATGTTGATAGGTCTGCACGCGCTGGAACTGGCGCCGAAAAAAGCGGCGGGTACGGCGGCGGGCTTTACCGGTCTGTTTGGTTACCTGGGCGGTTCTGTCGCTGCAAGCGCCATTGTGGGTTATACCGTTGACTTCTTCGGTTGGGATGGCGGCTTTATGGTGATGATTGGCGGCAGCATTCTGGCGGTAATCCTGCTGGTGGTCGTGATGATTGGTGAAAAACGCCATCATGATGAGCTGCAGTTAAAACGCAACGGAGGCTAATAACATGAAAACCACACTGAAAAATCTTAGCGTGGCGTTAATGTTGGCAGGAATGACCATCGGAAGCTGTGCCGTGGCGGCTGAAAAAGTCGTTATCGCCCACCGTGGCGCCAGCGGTTATCTGCCGGAGCATACGCTACCAGCGAAAGCGATGGCGTATGCGCAAGGGGCAGATTATCTGGAACAGGATTTAGTGATGACAAAGGACGACCATCTGGTCGTCCTCCATGACCACTACCTTGACCGGGTGACTGACGTCGCTGACCGTTTTCCGGACCGGGCGCGTAAAGATGGGCGCTATTACGCTATCGATTTTACGCTGGATGAAATTAAATCCCTGAAGTTTACCGAAGGGTTTGATATTGAAAACGGCAAAAAAGTACAAACTTATCCGGGCCGTTTCCCGATGGGAAAATCTGATTTCCGCATTCATACCTTTGAAGAGGAAATTGAATTCGTTCAGGGATTAAATCACTCTACCGGTAAAAATATCGGTATTTATCCGGAAATTAAAGCGCCGTGGTTCCATCATCAGGAAGGGAAAGATATTGCCGCGAAAACGCTGGAAGTGCTGAAGAAGTATGGTTACACCGGCAAGCAGGACAATGTCTATTTGCAGTGTTTTGATGTCGCTGAGCTGAAACGTATTAAGAATGAACTGGAACCCAAAATGGGGATGGATCTCAATCTGGTTCAACTTATTGCGTATACCGACTGGAATGAAACACAGCAGAAACAGCCGGACGGTCGTTGGGTAAATTACAACTACGACTGGATGTTTAAGCCGGGCGCTATGAAGCAGGTGGCGGAATATGCGGACGGTATTGGTCCGGATTACCATATGCTGGTCGCGGAAGGCTCAACGAAAGGGAATATCAAGCTGACTGGAATGGTGCAAGACGCACATCAGAATAAGATGGTAGTGCATCCTTACACCGTGCGTGCCGATCAATTGCCGGACTATGCCACAGACGTTAATCAGTTGTACGACATCCTGTATAACAAGGCGGGCGTCGACGGGCTGTTCACTGACTTCCCGGATAAGGCGGTCATGTTCCTGCAAAAAAATGACTAAAGGTTTGCCATAGTAGAAGTGACGCGCCGGATGAGGCCATAAACGCCTCATCCGGCCTGGCGCAACGTTTGCCAGCGTAAGTCTGGTAAACGCAATGACATCAGGCGGTGTTGTTTTATAGCAAACCCTCATCGGTCAGTGTTTCCATACATTTTTGTAATAAAAATAGCGGACTTCCTTCTACCGGCGGTTCTTTTGCTAACAGGGAAATTTGTCGATAAAAGGTGGGTTCCAGCGCCACGGAGCATAATTTTCCTGTCGTGGCTTTTAAGGTTAATTCTGGCAATAAGGCGATACCTAATCCCTGGCGAATAAAATTCAGCGCAGTATCGGGATGGTTAAATTCATATTTAAATATCGGCTCAATACCCTTTTCTTTAAACAACGCCATAATGCTTAATTCATAACGACCTTTACTGACAATAAGTGGTTCGTCCATCAGTTCTTCAACCGTCACTGTACTATTGGCCGCCAGGGGATGATTTTCAGGCACCACTACGGTGAATTTATCCCGGTAAATGGGGACGCAATACATACCGTTGACCGGAAAAGGAACGAAACCGGCATCAATACTTCCGTCCTGCAGCGAATCAATAATAGCCGTACTATTCTCTTCATAGGGGATAATTTTTACATTTGGATGATGGCTTTCAAAATAGCGAATGACGCCGGGTAAAATGCAGGCGCAGGCGCTGGGAAAACAGCCAATCCGTAGCGTACGGGCCGGGTTCTTTTTTTCTTGTTCGGCAATCTCTTTTACCGCGTTGACGTCGCGCTGGATCGCGCGTAAGTGCCTGACGATGCGGCTACCGGCGGCGGTAAGCTCAATCTCTTTACGACGCTCACGAATTAATATATCAACGCCAAGCTCCTCCTCAAGCGCGGAGATGGCCTGGCTGACGGCGGATTGCGTCATGTATAGCCGTTTGCTGGCCTCGGTAAATCCGCCGTACTCCAGTACGGCAAGCAGGGCGTGGATTTGGGTTAGCGTCATTAGCAAAACCTAATCAATATAATTAAAACGATTAATTTTTCTAATAGAGTGCACTTGTTTATACTGCGATTCTATCGAATACATCACATTTTGACGCACCTGATAGGTGTTCAGTTGAGCTGAGCGTTGCCTGCGTGCGCCATCTGAGCGGGTCGTTAAGAATGAAAGAAAAATTATGGACGAAGGATTTTTGGGCAATCACCATAGTCAGTTTTATTATCTTTTTTGTTTTTTATGTACTGCTAACTTTATTACCCATTTATATCGCTGACCGCCTGCATGCTTCTGCAGATAAGGCCGGGCTGTTAGTGACATGTTTCCTGGCCGCGGCAATTGTTATTCGGCCATTTGCCGGACAATGGGTGGGAAAATATTCGAATAAAAAGATTCTGGTGCTCTCTTCTCTGGCTTTTTTGGTGATTACCGCGCTGTATCCGGTTTGCCATTCTATCGAGTCGCTGCTCTTTATCCGCGTACTTCATGGGATTACGTTTGGTGTTATTACCACGGTAAAAGGAACTATTTCAGCGCGGTTAATTCCGGCCTCCCGACGTGGAGAGGGCATCAGCTTTTTCTCTTTAGCGATGGGCCTGGCGATGGTCGTAGGACCGTGGATCGGTTTGAATATGGCCCGCTGGAACGCGTTCACTGCCGCATTCTGGCTTTGTTCCGCTGTAGCGGCGTTAGGGATTGTGCTTTCCCTGATTGTGACGGTCCCTCCGGTAATTCGTCATGCCGATGGTTCGAAGCCGAATCTGGGTTTTGCCGCGATGTTTGACCGCGCCGCCTTGCCTTTTGCGCTGGTCACCTTTTTTATGACTTTCTCCTATGCCGGCGTGTCGGCTTTCCTGGCGCTGTATGCGCGTGAGCTGGATTTAATGGCGGCGGCCAGTAATTTCCTGCTGTGCTACGCGATTTTCCTGATGATATGCCGTACCTTCACCGGGAATATTTGTGATAAAAAAGGGCCGAAATATGTTGTTTATCCATGCCTGTTGGCTTTTACCATCGGTCTGGTGGCGCTGGGCTACACCAATGGCAGCATCATGATGATTATTTCCGGCGGTCTAATCGGTATCGGCTACGGTTCGGTCACGCCGGTTTTCCAGACGCAAATTATCAGCTCGGTTGAACCGCATAAAATCGGTGTGGCGAATTCACTGTTCTTTAACGCAATGGACGCCGGAATGGCGATTGGCGCCTTTATCATGGGAATGATGGTTGAGTCGGTTGGCTATCGTATGATTTATGTCGCTGGCGCGGTGCTGGTGGTACTCGCTGGCGCTCTGTATGCCGTGCAGATGAAAAAACGTGGCGTGATGCCTTTGGTTTCCACCAGCGAGTTGCACTGAGTTACATCTCGATTTCGATATCGCCTTTTGCCCTGCAGCAGCAGGGCAAAATCTCTCCCGGCTGGATAAACGCTAAAGGTTCCGTAATCCAGTCAACCTGACCGGCAACCAGCCGGGTACGACAGGAGCCGCAATATCCTTCGCGGCACTGATACTCCACCTCAACGTTATGCGATTCCAGCGCGGCCAGCAGAGAAGGGTGTTCATCCTGGCACAGCAGCTGTGTGCCAGTGATACGCAGCGTGACGCGTCCCATCAGAGCTGGAAATTACTCAGATCGTCGGTATCGACTTCCGAATCGATTTGTCCGACCAGATAAGAGCTAACTTCCACTTCCTGTGGCGCGACCTGAACGTTATCGGACACCAGCCAGGTATTGATCCACGGGATTGGGTTGGAGCGGGTCTGGAACGGCAGATCCAGCCCTACCGCCTGCATACGAATATTAGTAATATATTCAACGTATTGACACAGGATATCTTTATTCAGGCCGATCATCGAACCGTCGCGGAACAGATAGTCCGCCCACTCTTTTTCCTGCTGCGCCGCCTGCACGAACAGGTCATAACATTCCTGTTTACACTCTTCGGCGATTTCCGCCATCTCCGGGTCGTCCACGCCGCTACGCAACAGGTTCAGCATATGTTGCGTGCCGGTCAGATGCAGAGCTTCGTCACGGGCGATCAGACGGATAATTTTGGCGTTGCCTTCCATCAGTTCACGCTCGGCAAATGCGAAAGAGCAGGCGAAGCTGACGTAGAAGCGGATGGCTTCCAGCGCGTTCACGCTCATCAGGCACAGATACAGTTTTTTCTTCAGCTCACGCAGATTCACGACAACCGTTTTGCCATTAACGGTATGGGTGCCTTCACCGAGCAGATGCCAGTAGCTGGTCATCTCAATAAGTTCGTCGTAGTAGGCGGAGATCCCTTCGGCGCGCTTCTGAATTTGCTCATTGGTCACGATATCGTCAAACACGACCGCCGGATCGTTGACGATGTTACGAATAATGTGGGTGTAGGATCGTGAGTGAATCGTCTCAGAAAACGCCCAGGTCTCTACCCACGTCTCCAGCTCCGGGATGGAAATGAGCGGCAGCAGGGCGACGTTCGGGCTACGTCCCTGAATGGAATCCAGCAGCGTCTGGTATTTGAGGTTGCTGATGAAGATATGTTTTTCGTGCTCCGGCAACGCCTGATAATCGATACGATCGCGGGAGACGTCGACCTCTTCCGGACGCCAGAAGAAAGAGAGCTGTTTTTCGATCAGTTTTTCGAAGATGTCATATTTCTGCTGGTCATAGCGTGCAACGTTGACCGGCTGGCCAAAGAACATGGGTTCCTTGAGCTGATCGTTTTTCGTCTGTGAAAAAGTGGTGTATGCCATTGAAGTGAATCCTTTATGGGATGAGCGCCGGATGGCGGCGCAAGCGCCTTATCCGGCCTACAAACCGTACAATCGTAGGCCGGGTAAGCATAGCGCTACCCGGCACTATTCATCAGATCTTACAAGCGCCGCTTTCGCAGCCATCGTCCTGAATAGAAGGCGCCAAATCGTCCTGCGCATCTTCCGCGCCGTCGCGGGTATTTTGATAGTACAGAGTTTTCACGCCAAACTTATACGCGGTGAGCAAATCTTTCAGCAGTTGCTGCATCGGCACTTTTCCTGACGGGAAACGTGACGGATCGTAGTTGGTATTGGCAGAAATCGACTGATCGATAAACTTCTGCATGATACCCACCAGTTGCAGATAACCGTCGTTGTTCGGCATCTCCCACAACAGTTCGTAAGCGTCTTTTAGATGCTCATAATCCGGCACGACCTGACGCAAAATACCGTCTTTCGAGGCCTTGATGCTGACGTAGCCGCGCGGCGGCTCAATGCCGTTAGTGGCGTTGGAGATCTGGGACGACGTTTCCGATGGCATTAGCGCCGATAGCGTGGAGTTACGCAGACCGTGGGTTTTGATCGACTCACGCAGCTGTTGCCAGTCGTAGTGCAGCGGTTCGTTGACGATCGCATCCAGATCTTTTTTGTAGGTGTCGATCGGCAAAATGCCTTTTGCATAGGTGGTTTCGTTGAACCATGGGCAGGCGCCTTGCTCTTTCGCCAGTTCGTTGGACGCTTTAAGCAGATAGTATTGAATGGCTTCGAAGGTTTTATGCGTCAGATTATTGGCGCTGCCGTCGGAATAACGTTTACCGTTTTTCGCCAGCCAGTAGGCGAAGTTAATCACGCCAATGCCCAGCGTACGACGGCCCATTGCGCCGCGTTTGGCAGCCGGAATCGGGTAATCCTGATAATCGAGCAGAGCATCCAAAGCGCGTACTGCCAGAATAGCCAGTTCTTCCAGCTCGTCCAGAGTTTTAATGGCGCCCAGGTTGAATGCAGACAACGTACACAACGCAATTTCGCCGTTTTCATCGTTGACATCGTGCAGCGGTTTGGTCGGCAGGGCAATCTCCAGACACAGGTTAGACTGGCGTACCGGGGCGACAACCGGATCGAACGGACTGTGAGTATTGCAGTGGTCAACGTTCTGGATATAGATACGACCGGTAGAGGCGCGTTCCTGCATCATCAGCGAGAACAGTTCGACCGCTTTCACACGCTGTTTGCGGATGCTGTCGTCGTTTTCATATTTCACGTACAGGCGTTCGAATTCGTCCTGGTCGGCGAAGAACGCATCGTATAGCCCGGGTACATCGGACGGACTGAACAGCGTAATGTCGCCGCCCTTCAGCAGGCGGGTATACATCAGTTTGTTGATCTGTACGCCGTAATCCATGTGACGTACGCGGTTGCCTTCCACGCCACGGTTGTTTTTCAGCACCAGCAGGCTTTCCACTTCCAGGTGCCACATCGGATAGAACAGTGTCGCCGCGCCGCCGCGCACGCCGCCCTGCGAGCAGGATTTCACCGCCGTCTGGAAGTGCTTGTAGAACGGGATGCAGCCGGTGTGGAAGGCCTCGCCGCCGCGAATCGGGCTGCCCAGCGCACGAATGCGTCCCGCGTTGATGCCGATACCGGCGCGCTGAGAAACGTATTTCACGATAGCGCTGGAGGTGGCGTTGATGGAATCCAGACTGTCGCCACACTCGATCAGTACGCAGGAGCTAAACTGACGGGTCGGGGTACGCACACCGGACATGATGGGCGTCGGCAGCGAGATTTTGAACGTAGAGACCGCATCGTAAAAACGTTTTACATAGTCAAGACGCGTTTCACGCGGGTAGTTCGAGAACAGGCAGGCCGCTACCAGAATGTAGAGGAACTGTGCGCTTTCATAGATTTCGCCGGTCACGCGGTTTTGCACCAGATATTTCCCTTCCAGCTGCTTAACGGCAGCGTAGGAGAAGGTCATATCGCGATCGTGAACGATAAACGAATCCATCTGCTTGAACTCTTCTTCCGTGTAGTCTTCCAGCAGATGATTGTCGTATTTGCCAAGCTCAACCATTTTTACCACATGGTGGTAAAGTGCGGGCGGCTCAAACTGGCCGAAGGCTTTCTTACGCAGGTGGAAAATCGCCAGACGCGCAGCCAGGTATTGATAATCCGGCGCATCGCGAGAGATCAGGTCTGCGGCGGCCTTAATGATAGTTTCATGGATATCGGAGGTCTTAATCCCATCATAAAACTGAATATGCGAGCGTAGCTCGACCTGAGAAACCGATACGTTATTCAGTCCTTCTGCCGCCCAATCAAGCACGCGATGAATTTTGTCGAGATTGATGCGCTCAGTACGGCCGTCACGCTTTGTCACCAGCAGACTCTGATTCATGTGGTTTTCTACCTGTTTACCTGTCCGTGAAAGAAAAATATCCCCCCGCTTATCCACAACGCCACGTTGTGACTAACTCTGTGGATAAATACTATATATAGGGGGTAATCGATAAGTGAAACGCTATATGGTGAGTATTCTAGTAGGGATTCTTTTGAGTACAAGAGTTGATTTTGGCGTTAAATTGCGGTTGCAAAAGCGTAAGAATCGCTAAATGCGCGTCTGATAAGGCCTGGAGAGGATGTCAACAATTCATAAAAAAAAATCAAAATTTGATCGAATGCTGATTTCTTCATCGAAGAGAAAGGTTGCGCCCGATGATCTAACGCAACCCTTATAGGAAAATTCTTTGATGTCAGGCTTTTTTAGCGCGGGTATGCAACATGTAGTTAACGTCTACTCCGGGAGCGAGTTTGAAAGTATTGGTTATCGGGTTGTAGTGCAGCCCGGTGATATGTTGCTCTTTCAGGACGGTTTCATCTACCCAGCTTAACAGTTCAGCAGGCTTAATGAATTTCTTCACGTCGTGCGTGCCTTTTGGCACCATGCGCAGAATATACTCAGCGCCGACGACCGCCATCAGCCAGGATTTCCCATTGCGGTTCAACGTTGAGAAGAACACCTCACCGCCGGGTTTAACCAGTTGGGCGCAGGCGTGGACGACCGATTGCGGATCGGGGACGTGCTCCAGCATTTCCATACAGGTGACGACGTCGTATTGCTGGGCGTGTTTTGCCGCATGTTCCTCAACCGTCTCCTGCACGTACTCTACCTCAATGCCGCTTTCCAGCGCATGCAGTTTGGCGACCTGCAAAGGCTCAAAGCCCATATCCAGCCCGGTGACGGTTGCGCCTTCGCGTGCCATACTTTCCGCCAGAATGCCGCCGCCGCATCCGACGTCGAGTACCTTTTTACCAAACAGGCCGCCTGAGCGCTCAGTAATGTAGCCAAGGCGTAGAGGGTTGATGCGATGCAATGGCTTGAATTCGCCCTCCAGATCCCACCAGCGCGACGCGACGGCTTCGAATTTGGCGATTTCATTATGGTCAACGTTGTGAGCTACCGACGGTTTTTCAGTGTTCATGAGTACATGAGATTCCGCTATTGATCTATCGGGGCAGTATAGCAGGTGCAAAGTCGCTGCGTTATATCTACTGCCGTCTTTATTACGCTTTCTGCGCAAGAAGTTTTCTTGCGCGTTCTGTAAAACCGCTACCGATGTGGTGCGTGATAAAATTACAGACGCCCTCGACGTTGTTGTTTTTTAACATATCCAAAATAGTGGCATGTCCACGGTTAGAGCTGGTGATATATTCAGCGGTAAAATCCAGTCTGTAGCGAATTGCCAATAAACGTGCTGAGATCAACAGGTGTGCTTGTGAAATGTATTTATTATCGGCATATTTCACAAAAACATAATGAAAATCATGATCCAGTTTGAGGTAAGCTTGCGTATCTCGCTCTGCATTAATTTTTGCTGACTTCGATAAAATATTGCTTAATTCGACTATGACATTGTTAGCATTTTTCTCCATCGCTTCACGAATTGCGCCCTGTTCAAGGATAACCCTCATTTTGATGAGATCATTGATATCCTCGTCGGTGACAGAAAAAACAAATGTCCCACTGCGGGGAATGATGTTGACCAGGTTTTCATTATAGCTCAGCCAAATAAAAGCTTCACGAATTGGTGTTTTACTTACCATCAGAATATTTGATAGTTCATTTTCACTGATCGCTTGCCCAAGATCGAAATCGCCATGGATAATCATCTCCCTTATTTTCTCTTTAATCACCTGGGTGATGGATTTGGGTATTTCAATTGATATGTGACTAAAGTCACGCTTTAATCTATTTTTCATTTTCTTCTCCTCCATGGTTAAACCCGGCTCCATTGTAATTAATTTATTCAAAATTAACGGATCTAATATATCAGATATAAGAAAATTTACATACTTTATTGTTGTTATTGTATATTTCATTAAGTTTGCTTGCTGATATATCAGATATGACACATTAGCTTTTGAATTGTATTGTTTTTTACGTAACATCGATTCCGGTCAATACCCTTATTCATTGAATCATAAAAGGTGATGCAAAATGAGTAGTCCACAAGAAAATTTATACGATGCAATTCGTATTGTAAAAAGGAAAATCATTCCTTTGGCCTTTATTCTTTACTTTTTTAACTATATGGATCGTGTCAATATTGGGTTTGCTGCATTACGCATGAATGAATCTCTCGGTATTACGCCTGAGGATTTCGCTAATATTTCTTCTATATTCTTCATATCATATTTAATCTTTCAAATTCCGAGTAGCATTGGCTTGCAAAAGCTTGGTGCAAGAAAATGGATTAGTTCCATTATTATCGGCTGGGGAGCGGTAACTGGGCTGATTTTTTTTGCTAAAGATACTCAACATATTTTGCTGGCTCGCATTTTTTTGGGGGTATTTGAAGCTGGCTTTTTCCCGGGCATGGTTTATTATCTTGCATGCTGGTTCCCGGCTCGTGAACGCGGAAAAGTCAATAGTTTCTTCATGTTATCTATTGCTGTTGCATCGGTATTGGCTGCACCGATGTCTGGTTGGATCATCGAGCATTTGAATACCCCGGATTATGAAGGCTGGCGCTGGCTTTTTGCTATTGAAGGTATCCCTACCGTATTCCTTGGCATCCTGACATTTTATTTACTGCCTGACAGTCCAGAAAAGGCTAAATGGCTTACGCCACAGCAGATATCGGCCTTAGTTAATAAATTACGCACTGACAATGAAACCGCAGCGGCATTAAATAAAAATACCAACTCATCCTTTCTTTCAGTAATCAAAAATCCAGTTTTGCTTCAGCTTTCTTTCGCCTACATGTTGATTCAGGCGGCTGCTCTGGCGGCAAACTACTGGTTACCGGGGTTGGTGAAGGGATTTTCAGCTGATTTTACGGATACTGACGTCGGTTTAATCATGAGTATTCCGTTTATTTTCGCTATGTTCAGCATGCCCTGGTGGGGCTGGCATTCCGATAAAAAGAATGAACGAAAATGGCATGCTGCATTACCCATGTTTCTGGCAGGCTGTGGTTTTCTGATGATTGCTCTTGTCCCCTCAATGTCGTTGAGAATGCTGGGGCTAACGTTCTATGGTGTTGGGATCCTCAGCTATTACGGACCTTACTGGGCGCTGCCTTCTGCATTATTGTCGCCGTCAGGGTTGGCTATCAGCATTGCGTTTATTAACTCATGTTCAAGTCTTGGCGGATTCCTGATTAATAAATCACTGGGATTCGTTTCTACTCATTATGGTGCGACAGGAATATTTATTGTAGAGGCAATACTTTGCTTCGCTGCGGTAGCCGTTCTGGCGTTAATGAAAATTGATGTGAAAAAAGAAAAAAGCCAACAAACAAATGTTGTATCACGAACCTGATAAATGGAGAAATTATGAAAATTACGTCTATTGAAGTTTTTGACTGTGAATTAAAAAAAAGAGATCAAACGATGTCATCTTATAATCCAGTACTTATCCGGGTGAATACCGACTCAGGATTAAGTGGTATTGGCGAAGTAGGACTGGCCTATGGCGCAGGCGCTAAAGCTGGCGTAGGGATCATCAGAGATCTGGCGCCATTGATTGTGGGTGAAGATCCACTAAATATCGAAAAAATTTGGGAGTTCTTTTTCAGAAAGACTTTTTGGGGGATGGGGGGCGGGAACGTTTTTTATGCCGGAATGAGCGCTATTGATATTGCTCTTTGGGATATCAAAGGTAAATATTTAGGTGTACCTGTTTATCAGCTCCTTGGTGGGAAAACTAATGAAAAATTAAGAACCTATGCTAGTCAGTTACAATTTGGTTGGGGGGATAAACGCCAGATATTAGTGACACCTGATGAATATGCTGAGGCGGCGCGTGCGGCTCTTGACGATGGATATGATGCGATTAAAGTGGATCCACTCGAAATCGATCGTAATGGCGATGACTGTGTTTTTCAGAATAAAAATCGTAACTATTCAGGATTGTTACTGGCCGATCAATTAAAAATGGGGGAAGCGCGAATTGCCGCTATGCGTGAAGCAATGGGGGATGATGCTGATATTATCGTGGAAATCCATTCTCTTCTCGGTACAAACTCAGCTATTCAATTTGCGAAGGCGATAGAAAAGTATCGTATCTTTCTTTATGAAGAACCGATTCATCCATTAAATTCTGATAATATGCAGAAAGTTTCCCGTTCAACAACGATTCCAATCGCCACTGGCGAGCGTTCCTACACAAGATGGGGATACAGGGAATTACTGGAGAAGCAGTCTATTGCCGTAGCGCAACCTGATTTGTGTCTCTGCGGCGGAATTACCGAAGGAAAGAAAATCTGTGACTATGCTAATATTTATGACACCACTGTACAGGTGCATGTTTGCGGCGGTCCTGTTTCCACGGTAGCCGCGCTGCATATGGAAACAGCAATTCCCAACTTTATTATTCATGAGCATCATACCAATGCGATGAAAGCATCTATTCGGGAACTTTGTACCCACGATTATCAGCCGGAAAATGGCTATTATGTCGCGCCGGAACAGCCCGGCTTGGGTCAGGAATTAAACGATGAGGTAGTGAAAGAATACCTGGCCTATGTGATTAAATAGCATCTGGTGATACTGATTATGGTTTATGCCTCCCGGCATATCCCCTAAATAATTCGAGTTGCAGGATAAAATGGTTAACCGTCTTGAACAGCGCTTGCGCTAACCCCGACGGGGCGAGGCCCAGGGATGGGCCGAGTAACTTGCCGCCAACGCACATGAAACTTGAAGTATGACGGGTATACACGGGAGGTATTGATTTTCTAACCTCTTGCTGGCCAGACCCCGATCTCCCCTGTGTCGCCTCTGAAGCCGATCGCCGATAAACGCCGAGACCACGCTTATAAATGAAGAGAGCATGCGGCACCCGAATAAAGCATTGTCTGGCTGCATTCCGTTTACCAGTACGTGGGCGAATGTGTTATAATTTGCGACCTTTGAATCCGGGATACAGTAGAGGGATAGCGGTTAGATGAGCGACCTTGCGAGAGAAATTACACCGGTCAACATTGAGGAAGAGCTGAAGAGCTCCTATCTGGATTATGCGATGTCGGTCATTGTTGGCCGTGCGCTGCCGGATGTCCGAGATGGCCTGAAGCCGGTACACCGTCGCGTACTTTACGCCATGAACGTATTGGGCAATGACTGGAACAAAGCCTATAAAAAATCTGCCCGTGTCGTTGGTGACGTAATCGGTAAATACCATCCCCACGGCGATTCCGCAGTGTATGACACCATCGTTCGTATGGCGCAGCCATTTTCGCTGCGTTACATGCTGGTGGATGGTCAGGGTAACTTCGGTTCTATTGACGGCGACTCCGCGGCGGCAATGCGTTATACGGAGATCCGTCTGGCGAAAATCGCCCACGAACTGATGGCCGATCTCGAAAAAGAGACGGTGGATTTCGTGGATAACTATGACGGTACGGAAAAAATTCCGGACGTCATGCCGACCAAAATTCCGAATCTGCTGGTGAACGGTTCTTCCGGTATCGCAGTAGGTATGGCGACGAATATCCCGCCGCACAACCTGACGGAAGTGATTAACGGCTGCCTGGCGTATATCGACAACGAAGACATCAGCATTGAAGGGCTGATGGAACATATTCCGGGTCCGGACTTCCCGACCGCCGCGATCATCAACGGTCGTCGTGGTATCGAAGAAGCCTACCGTACCGGTCGTGGAAAAGTGTACATTCGCGCCCGCGCGGAAGTTGAAGCTGACGCGAAAACGGGCCGTGAAACCATCATCGTGCATGAAATTCCCTATCAGGTGAACAAAGCGCGCCTGATCGAGAAAATCGCCGAGCTGGTGAAAGATAAACGCGTGGAAGGCATCAGCGCGCTGCGTGACGAATCCGACAAAGACGGGATGCGCATCGTGATTGAAGTGAAACGCGATGCGGTGGGCGAGGTGGTGCTTAATAATCTCTACTCCCAGACCCAGCTACAGGTTTCCTTCGGTATTAACATGGTGGCGCTGCATCACGGCCAGCCGAAGATCATGAACCTGAAAGACATCATTTCAGCGTTCGTGCGCCACCGCCGTGAAGTGGTGACGCGTCGTACTATTTTTGAACTGCGTAAAGCCCGTGACCGTGCGCATATCCTTGAAGCTCTGGCGATTGCGCTGGCCAACATCGACCCGATTATCGAACTGATTCGCCGCGCGCCGACGCCGGCGGAAGCGAAAGCGGCGCTGATTTCGCGTCCGTGGGATCTGGGCAACGTTGCTGCGATGCTGGAGCGCGCCGGTGATGACGCCGCGCGTCCGGAATGGCTGGAGCCAGAATTTGGCGTGCGTGACGGTCAGTACTACCTGACTGAACAGCAGGCGCAGGCGATTCTGGATCTGCGTTTGCAGAAACTGACCGGCCTGGAGCATGAAAAACTGCTCGACGAATACAAAGAGTTGCTGGAGCAGATTGCTGAACTGCTGCACATTCTGGGCAGCGCCGATCGCCTGATGGAAGTGATCCGCGAAGAGATGGAGTTAATTCGCGATCAGTTCGGCGATGAGCGTCGTACCGAAATCACCGCCAACAGCGCCGATATTAATATCGAAGATCTGATTAGCCAGGAAGATGTTGTCGTGACGCTGTCTCACCAGGGTTACGTCAAATATCAACCGCTGACGGATTACGAAGCGCAACGTCGTGGTGGGAAAGGTAAATCTGCCGCGCGTATTAAAGAAGAAGACTTTATCGACCGCCTGCTGGTGGCCAACACCCATGACACCATCCTCTGCTTCTCCAGCCGGGGCCGTCTGTACTGGATGAAGGTCTATCAGTTGCCGGAAGCCAGTCGTGGCGCGCGCGGTCGTCCGATCGTTAACCTGCTGCCGCTGGAAGCCAACGAACGTATCACCGCGATTCTGCCGGTTCGTGAGTACGAAGAAGGCGTCAACGTCTTTATGGCGACCGCCAGCGGTACCGTGAAGAAAACGGCGCTGACCGAATTCAGCCGTCCGCGTTCCGCCGGTATTATCGCGGTGAACCTCAACGACGGCGACGAGCTGATTGGCGTTGACCTGACTTCTGGTTCTGACGAAGTCATGCTGTTCTCGGCCGCGGGTAAAGTGGTGCGCTTCAAAGAAGACGCCGTCCGTGCGATGGGGCGTACCGCGACCGGTGTGCGCGGTATTAAGCTGGCGGGAGACGATAAAGTCGTCTCTCTGATCATCCCACGCGGCGAAGGCGCTATTCTGACCGTAACGCAAAACGGCTACGGGAAGCGTACCGCAGCGGACGAGTACCCGACCAAGTCTCGTGCGACGCAGGGCGTTATCTCTATCAAAGTGACCGAGCGCAACGGTTCCGTTGTCGGTGCGGTACAGGTAGACGATTGCGACCAGATCATGATGATCACGGATGCCGGTACTCTGGTGCGTACCCGTGTGTCCGAGATCAGCGTAGTGGGACGTAATACCCAGGGCGTTATCCTTATCCGCACGGCGGAAGATGAAAACGTGGTGGGTCTGCAACGCGTTGCTGAACCGGTAGATGACGAAGAACTCGACGCTATCGATGGCAGCGTGGCGGAAGGGGATGAGGATATCGCCCCGGAAGCGGAAAGCGATGACGACGTTGCGGATGACGCTGACGAGTAATGTTATTGCTGTGCGAGGGCCGGATATCCGGCCCTTTTTCTTTGCCGTTGCGGGCTACGTCATTTACCGCTACCTTAGTCACATTCTATTTACATCCTGAGGCGGAGCTTCGCCCCTTTGAAATACCTTGCTTCCTTTCGAACTACGCTGAAAGTCTCGCGCTACTTATTCAGAGCGTTAGCGTTACTCATTTGGCTCTTAATCGCCTTTGTTTCGGTGTTTTACATCGTCAATGCCCTGCACCAGCGGGAATCTGAAATTCGTCAGGAGTTCAACCTTAGCTCCGATCAGGCGCAGCGTTTTATCCAGCGCACGTCGGATGTGATGAAAGAGCTCAAATATATTGCCGAGAACCGTTTAACGGCGGAAAACGGCGTCATGTCGTCGCGTGCGCGTGATGACAAAATGGTGGTGCCGGACTTTGAACCGCTATTTGCCGACTCAGACTGTGCGGCGATGGGCTCCGCCTGGCGCGGATCGCTGGAGTCGCTGGCATGGTTTATGCGTTACTGGCGCGACAACTTTTCAGCGGCGTATGATCTTAACCGCGTTTTCCTGATTGGCAGCGATAACCTCTGTATGGCGAATTTCGGCCTGCGTGAAATGCCCGTGGAGCGCGATGATGCGTTAAAAGCGTTACATGAGCGGATTATGAAATACCGCAACGCGCCGCAAGAAGAAAGTGGGAATAACCTTTTCTGGATAAGCCAGGGCGCGCGTCAGGGCGTGGGCTACTTTTATGCGCTGACGCCGGTGTATCTGGCCAACCGTCTGCAGGCGCTGCTGGGCGTCGAGCAGCCCATCCGCATGGAAAATTTTTTCACGCCCGGCAGTTTGCCGATGGGCGTCACCATTATTGATGAGAACGGCCATTCGCTGATTTCGTTGACCGGTCCTGACGGCATTATTAAAGCGGAGCCGCGCTGGATGCAGGAGCGCTCCTGGTTTGGTTATACGCCAGGTTTTCGCGAACTGGTACTCAAAAAAAGCCTGCCGCCATCCTCGCTCAGTATTGTCTATTCTGTGCCTGTAGATTTAGTCCTGGAGCGTATTCGTATTCTTATCCTGAACGCTATCCTGCTGAACGTGCTGGTGGGCGCAGGGCTGTTTACGCTTGCGCGGATGTATGAGCGGCGAATTTTTATTCCGGCGGAGAGCGATGCCCAGCGTCTGGAAGAGCATGAACAGTTCAACCGTAAAATCGTCGCCTCCGCGCCGGTGGGGATCTGTATTCTGCGCACTATTGATGGCGTCAATATTCTGAGTAACGAACTGGCGCACACCTACCTGAACATGCTCACGCATGAAGACAGACAGCGCCTGACGCAAATCATTTGCGGCCAGCAGGTCAACTTTGTTGATGTATTGACCAGTAATAATACCAATTTGCAAATTAGCTTCGTCCATTCCCGCTATCGCAATGAAAACGTCGCGATTTGCGTGTTGGTAGATGTGAGTACGCGCGTCAAAATGGAAGAGTCGCTGCAGGAGATGGCGCAGGCGGCGGAACAGGCAAGCCAGTCTAAATCCATGTTCCTTGCGACGGTCAGCCATGAATTGCGCACACCGCTGTACGGTATCATTGGCAATCTCGATCTGCTGCAAACCAAAGAGCTGCCAAAAGGCGTGGATCGTCTGGTCACGGCGATGAATAACTCCTCCAGTCTGTTGCTGAAAATTATCAGCGACATTCTCGACTTCTCGAAAATTGAGTCGGAACAGCTAAAGATTGAGCCGCGCGAATTTTCACCGCGAGAGGTGATGAATCATATCACCGCCAATTATCTGCCGCTGGTGGTGCGTAAGCAGCTCGGCCTGTATTGTTTTATTGAGCCTGACGTGCCGGTATCGCTGAACGGCGACCCGATGCGTTTACAGCAGGTCATTTCAAACCTGTTGAGCAACGCCATTAAGTTTACCGATATTGGCTGCATCGTGCTGCATGTGCGCTGTGATGGGGATTATCTCAGCATTCGCGTGCGGGATACCGGCGTCGGTATTCCGGCAAAAGAGGTGGTTCGCCTGTTCGATCCCTTCTTCCAGGTGGGAACCGGCGTACAGCGTAACTTTCAGGGGACCGGTCTGGGGCTGGCGATTTGCGAAAAATTGATCAGCATGATGGACGGCGATATTTCCGTCGATTCGGAGCCGGGCATGGGAAGCCAGTTTACGCTGCGCATCCCGCTTTATGGCGCGCAATACCCTGTGAAAAAGGGCGTGGAAGGACTCGCCGGAACCTGCTGTTGGCTGGCAGTGCGCAATACTTCTTTGTGCCAGTTTATTGAGAGCAGTCTGGCGCGTAGCGGCGTTCATACGCAGCGTTATGAAGGGCAAGAACCCGCCGCGGACGATATTTTGATTGTCGATGACGCGCTGGAGCATACCTGGCAGGGGAGGGCGGCGGTCGTCTTTTGCCGCCGTCATATCGGGATTCCGTTGGAAAGAGCGCCGGGCGAATGGGTGCATAGTGTGGCGTCGGTGCATGAGTTGCCCGCACTGTTGGCGCGTATTTATAGTATTGAGCTGGATAGTGAAGCGCTTTCCAGCGCATTGCCGACGACGGATAAAACCGCAGATTCAAATGACGACATGATGATTCTGGTCGTTGACGATCATCCGATCAATCGCCGTTTGCTGGCCGATCAACTGGGATCGCTGGGGTATCAGTGTAAGACAGCCAATGATGGCGTGGACGCTCTGAATGTGCTGAGTAAAAATGCTATCGATATTGTTCTGAGCGATGTGAACATGCCGAATATGGACGGCTACCGCCTGACGCAGCGTATCCGTCAGCTTGGGCTGACGCTGCCGGTCGTCGGCGTGACGGCGAACGCGCTGGCGGAAGAGAAACAACGTTGCCTGGAGTCCGGTATGGACAGCTGTTTGTCGAAGCCTGTGACGCTGGATGTGTTGAAACAGACGCTGGCGGTGTATGCCGAGCGGGTACGTAAAACGCGGGCATAAAAAATGCCGGATGGCGGCGTCGCCTGATCCGGCCTGCAAAAGATGAGTCGACTGGTAGGCCTGATAAGCGTAGCGCCATCAGGCTGGGTAACGTAAAAGCGATTTATTCTTTGTCTGTCGGACTCAGGGTGACGGAAGAGAGATAGTTGAGCAGCGCGATATCATTCTCTACGCCCAGTTTCATCATCGCCGATTTCTTCTGGCTGCTGATGGTCTTAATGCTGCGGTTGAGCTTCTTGGCGATTTCGGTGACCAGGAAGCCCTCGGCGAACAGGCGTAATACTTCGCTCTCTTTTGGCGACAGGCGCTTGTCGCCGTAACCGCCTGCGCTGATTTTCTCCAGCAGACGAGAAACGCTTTCTGGGGTGAATTTTTTGCCTTTTTGCAGCGCGGCCAGCGCCTTAGGCAGATCGGTTGGCGCACCCTGCTTGAGTACGATCCCTTCAATATCAAGATCCAACACGGCGCTCAGGATCGCCGGATTGTTGTTCATGGTCAGAACGATAATAGACAGGCTCGGAAAATGACGCTTGATGTACTTGATCAAGGTGATCCCATCGCCGTATTTATCTCCCGGCATGGAGAGGTCAGTGATCAACACATGCGCATCTAATTTCGGCAGGTTGTTGATCAATGCTGTGGAATCTTCAAATTCGCCGACAACATTCACCCACTCGATTTGTTCAAGTGATTTGCGAATACCGAACAGTACAATCGGGTGGTCATCGGCAATAATTACGTTCATATTGTTCATGTATTGGGCTACCTTGCTACAGCAAGCTTTTGACGTAGGCGTCAATGTCGCTGATATATTTTTCTATACCTGGAGCATCTTTCTCACGAATCAGATGTTCCAGCGTTTCACATAACTGCTTGCCGGGTACCAGATTAAGCATGGCAAACACCCCTTTCAGGCGGTGGGCCGTTTGGGCCAGCGCAGCGAAATCGCTGGTTGCCGCCTCAGTATACAACCTCTTAACATCATCCGGTACTGTGTCTACAAATAGCGCATAATAGCCGCTGGCATGAAGCTCGGCATTTTCATCTCCGCCGAGCGGGGAGGCGGGAATCTCTTCCTGCGCCAGCTGCTCTTCGATAAGTTGTAGTACAGCTTCCTGCATAGCATTGCTCATATTAAAGTTGACGCGCAACTGACCCGGGCCAATTTTCCGCACGCCTGACTCATCATCGCTTAAAAGCAAGCCCGAGGCAGTAAGATTAGACGGATTATCCGTTAAAAAGAGATCATATTCTTGACTTATCTGCCTTTCATCCGGCGTGATGCAGGTGGCGCCCCAGTTTTCTAACTGACGCAGCACAATCGCGCGAACCTCGTTGGACGTCACATCGACCATCACGCTCACGTCGTCCAGCAGACGCTCTTCGACCTGAGTATGCTGATCGTGAGGAAGCATTTTGACATGAACGGTATAGCGCGTGCCCAGCGTTTCTCGCGCTTTAATGTTGAGATGACCGCCCAGTTTGCGCGCCAGTTGATTGCACAGCCAGAAGGTGAGCGGATTCGCTTTGCCGTAACGGTCGCCCTGCGTTTCATTCATATACGGGAAATGCAGATTATCAATCTCGTTTAACGTTACGCCTTCGCCCGTATCCAGAATACGGAAAGTCAGACGCTCCGCGATAGATTCATCCTGCTCGACTTCAAGCGTAATTTTCCCCATAGCGGTCGTCGTGACGGCATACTGAATCAACAGCAGCAAAATCCGGCGCAGGGCGTCGCGATCGCCCCAGCGTTCATCGTTGCCGCTAAGATGGTTATTAATCAGCAGTTGCAGCCCTTTACGTTTAATGGCGGGCAGCACTTCCGGCACGACTTCGTCAATAAGATCCTGCAGGGAGAACAGCGTTGCTTCGCTCTTCCATGCGTCATTTTCCAGCATATTCGCCAGTTGGATTTCATCGATCATACGTACCAATACATCCGCCTGATCCGCCAGTTTCAGGCTTTCCGGCGTGGTGACTGCCGCGGCGTTAACCGCCAGTTGGCGTACGGGCTCTTTAAGCGTGTTGCTGATATTTTGCATAAAGGCGGCGCGGCCCTGCTGATTCTTCTCATACAAACGCTGCGCCTGTTTAAGCTTCTTATTCACCAGCACTTCCCGGTCCTGATCGCGAATAATAAAGATCTGCGTGCGGGGAGCGATCTGGCTGCGAAACAGACGGATCTCATACAGTTCGTTATTAATTGTCGCCTGAATCACGCCCTGATGCTGTTCCGCCATGCTGGTAATATTTTGCAGGTTAAGATGCGGCAACAGATGATCGGCGATTTTATTGCTGATCACGGTGCGGTTGCCTTCCTGATCGTAGACCAGCAGACCCAGCGGCAGCAGAGAAACGATCTCTTCATTAATGGCGCGTAAGACGCGAAGCTCATTATTCGCTGCGTTGCCGGATGTCGATTCCGTCGACCGTCCCGGCTGATGACGGAACGTGGCGTAGCCAAATAACGCCAACGCCAGCAGCCCGATGTTCAGCAGTAAAGGCAGCAAAATATTTTGCAACGTATCAAGCAAAAGCGTACCGAACGGTACCTGCCAGATCAGGCGCATTCCGGTAGAGTTAAGCGCTGAGGAGATCTCAATTTTTGAACCGTTAAAGCTAATCGTGACGCTATCAGGCGCTTCCTTTTCACTGCTTCGCCCCGTCGCCTGGGTTGCGTCAGGCTCTATCCGAAAACTGTCCAGCGGCATTCCCGGCGGGATTAAATCATTAATGGGCAGATCAAACGCCACCACGGTTGCCAGATGTCCTGGCTGATTGAAGGTCGTGCGCAGCGTAAAATAGTGACCGTTTTGCCAGGCCAGTTTTCGCAATGAGGAGAAACTTTCGCGCTCATCCAGTGCATTCGCCTGCTGCAACATCTCTGCCCGGCGGGAATCGACGATATTGCCAATAGTGGACTCTTTAAAGCCGGAAGAGAGATCTTTCAACGGTAGGGTAGAGATAAGAATCAGGCTGTTATCCTGTCCGTTGAGGTAATACATTGACCACGGCACGTTTTCCGCGCCCCACAGCGTATCCAGATAAGTTGACATACGCTGCGTCATTTCCAGCGTGGCGCTGTCATGGGAACCGAAAATCAGCGCTTCAGTTTTACGTCGCGGCTTTTCAAGATAATACACATCCTGCTTCAGACGCGTTTCCTGAAGTCCTTCACCTGTCGATGGCGTAGTGGTCGCGGCGATGTTGTCATAAATTTGCCAGGTAACATACCGCCAGGTATCCACGCGTTTATGAATAGCGTGGGTGATATCGACAATTTGATAGCTTTTGTCTTTCAACCAGGCGTTGACGGCGCTCTGTACCATAACGCCCATCGTTACCAGCAGCACAATGATCAGCAATAAGAAGAAACGGGTAATGCTTCCCGGTAGAAGGGAGAATCGGGTAGAGACCGTTGTGTCAGACTGACTCATTTATGTTTACGACCTGTAAAAGCAACGCTGAAGGTGAAGGGCAGTATAAAGGGTAATGAATGAATTTCCAGACTCTTACGTCATGCCGGGCAACTTAACACGCGCTCCGTCGGCGGGACGGGAAAAGCGTACAACCTTCGCAGAACGGTACAAATATAAAGACTACTTATAAATGTTTAGCACTAAATATCAAGAAATTATTTGCTAATGTCTTACGAACGGTCGAGCAGGGGATTGTAGTGAATAACCGTGATAGTTTTAGGCAGGTAGCATAAATCAGCCGGGTGTGTCTGAAAAAGGGTAAAAAAAACCGAATGCGAAGCATCCGGTTGAAATAGGGGTAAACAGACATTCAGAAGTGAATGACGGTAATAAATAAAGTTAATGATGATAGCGGTCACTATTTTAGTTGCGAATGAAGATTCTGTTTTATCATTCAGTGCTATGAATTTCATCAATTTAACCCGTTGATTTTAAAAGTTTCGTGAATATATTTTGTCTATTTGTGCTTATTTTTACTTGATTTTTGCTTTAAAAAAGTTCCGTAAAATTCATATTTTGAAACATCTATGTAGATAACTGTAACATCTTAAAAGTTTTAGTATCATATTCGTGTTGGATTATTCTGTATTTTTGCGGAGAATGGACTTGCCGACTGGTTAATGAGGGTTAACCAGTAAGCAGTGGCATAAAAAAGCAATAAAGGCATATAACAGAGGGTTAATAACATGAAAGTTAAAGTACTGTCCCTCCTGGTACCAGCTCTGCTGGTGGCGGGCGCAGCGAATGCGGCTGAAATTTATAATAAAGACGGCAACAAATTAGACCTGTTTGGTAAAGTTGATGGCCTGCACTACTTCTCTGACGACAAAGGCAGCGACGGCGACCAGACCTACATGCGTATCGGCTTCAAAGGCGAAACGCAGGTTAACGATCAGCTGACCGGTTATGGCCAGTGGGAATATCAGATTCAGGGCAACCAGACTGAAGGCAGCAACGACTCCTGGACGCGTGTGGCGTTTGCGGGTCTGAAATTCGCTGACGCAGGTTCCTTCGATTATGGTCGTAACTACGGCGTAACCTATGATGTGACCTCCTGGACCGACGTTCTGCCGGAGTTCGGCGGCGACACCTACGGCGCTGACAATTTTATGCAGCAGCGTGGTAACGGCTATGCCACCTACCGTAACACCGACTTCTTCGGCCTGGTGGATGGTCTGGACTTCGCGTTGCAGTATCAGGGCAAAAACGGCAGCGTGAGCGGTGAAAACACCAACGGTCGCAGCCTGCTGAACCAGAACGGCGACGGTTACGGCGGATCGCTGACTTATGCAATCGGCGAAGGCTTCTCTGTCGGTGGCGCTATCACCACGTCTAAACGTACTGCCGATCAGAACAATACCGCTAACGCTCGCCTGTATGGTAACGGCGATCGCGCCACGGTTTACACCGGCGGCCTGAAATACGATGCGAACAACATCTATCTGGCAGCGCAGTATTCTCAGACCTATAACGCAACCCGTTTTGGTACCTCTAACGGTAGCAACCCGTCCACCTCTTACGGTTTTGCCAACAAAGCGCAGAACTTTGAAGTGGTTGCTCAGTACCAGTTCGACTTTGGTCTGCGTCCGTCTGTGGCTTACCTGCAGTCTAAAGGTAAGGACATCAGCAACGGCTACGGCGCCAGCTATGGCGACCAGGACATCGTAAAATACGTTGATGTCGGCGCGACTTACTACTTCAACAAAAACATGTCCACCTATGTTGATTACAAAATCAACCTGCTGGATAAAAACGACTTTACCCGCGATGCGGGCATCAACACCGACGACATCGTAGCGCTGGGTCTGGTTTACCAGTTCTAATCAGCAAAAGATGTTGCTAAAGGGCCTGCGGGCCCTTTTTTCATGCCTTATTCCGGCGTACAAATACGACGTTTTGATATACGCTTGCGTCCATTCGAATGAGGATAAACAGCGATGAAAATGACTTTTTGCCGGGCCGTGTGTCTGGCGGCGGCTTTTTTACTTATGGGCTGCGATGAGGCTCCCGAAACGACAACAGCGTCACCTGCCGCTCAGGTGCTGGAAGGTAAAACGATGGGGACCCTCTGGCGGGTGAGCGTGGTTGGTATCGATGCGAAACGCGCCGCAGAGTTACAGACTAAAATCCAGACTCAGCTTGATGCTGATGATTGGTTGCTTTCTACCTATAAAAATGACTCCGCGCTGATGCGTTTTAACCATTCACGCAGTCTTGCGCCCTGGCCGGTCAGCGAAGCCATGGCGGATATCGTGACCTCGGCGCTACGTATTGGCGCGAAGACGGATGGCGCGATGGATATCACCGTGGGCCCGCTGGTCAATCTGTGGGGGTTTGGGCCGGATCGGCAGCCGCTGCATATCCCAACACCAGCACAAATCGATGCGGCAAAAGCGAAAACAGGCCTACAACATTTGCAGGTTATCGACAGGGCTGGGCATCAGTTTTTGCAAAAAGATCTGCCGGATCTTTATGTTGATCTCTCCACGGTCGGGGAGGGCTATGCGGCGGATCATCTGGCGCGTCTGATGGAGCAGGAGGGCATTGCGCGTTATCTGGTCTCGGTGGGCGGCGCATTAAGCAGTCGCGGGATGAATGCGCAGGGGCAGCCGTGGCGCGTCGCGATTCAGAAGCCGACCGACCGGGAAAACGCGGTGCAGGCGATTGTGGATATCAACGGGCATGGCATCAGCACCTCCGGCAGCTACCGCAACTATTATGAGCTGGATGGCAAGCGTGTCTCGCACGTTATCGATCCGCAAACGGGGCGCCCCATTGAACACAACCTGGTATCGGTTACGGTCATCGCGCCAACGGCGCTGGAAGCGGACGGCTGGGACACCGGCCTGATGGTGCTTGGTACGCAAAAGGCGCAAGAGGTCGTGCGGCGGGAAGGGCTGGCGGTCTTTATGATCATGAAAGAAGGTGAAGGCTTTAAAACCTGGATGTCGCCGCAGTTCAAAACGTTCCTGGTGAGCGATAAGAATTAAAACGCAAGATTACGGGTTTTTGTGGGCGGATTTACGGACACACTGCATGTAAGCAAGCACTATGCTTAATGAAGGAGTCTATGATGAAAAAAGCGTTACTTACCGATGATGAATGCTGGCTGCGCGTGCAGGCGCGCGATGCCAGCGCGGATGGGCGTTTCGTTTTTGCGGTGCGAACTACCGGCGTTTTTTGCCGCCCTTCTTGTCGCTCGAAGCGGGCATTACGTAAAAATGTTCGCTTTTTTGCCAACGCGCAGCAGGCGCTGGACGCCGGTTTTCGCCCCTGCAAGCGCTGTCAGCCGGATAATGCGCGCGCGCAGCAACGGCGGTTGGATAAGATTGCCTGTGCCTGCCGTTTACTTGAGCAGGAGACGCCGGTAACGCTGGCGTCTCTGGCGCAGGCGGTGGCGATGAGTCCGTTTCATCTGCACCGTCTGTTTAAAGCGAGCACCGGAATGACGCCGAAAGGGTGGCAGCAGGCGTGGCGCGCCCGGCGGCTGCGTGAGGCGTTGGCGAAAGGAGAGCCGATCACGGCGGCTATTTACCGCGCCGGCTTCCCGGATAGCAGTAGCTACTACCGTCATGCCGACCAGACGCTGGGCATGACGGCAAAACAGTTTCGCAAAGGCGGCGATAATGTCTCCGTTCGCTATGCGCTGACGGACTGGGTTTACGGACGGTGCCTGGTGGCGGAGAGCGAGCGGGGGATTTGCGCGATTCTCCCCGGTGATAGCGACGACGCGCTACTGGCTGAATTACACACCCTTTTCCCGGCGGCCCGCCACGAACCTGCTGACGCGCCTTTTCAGCAACGGGTGCGGCAGGTTGTCGCGGCTATCAACACACGCGATGTGCTGCTCTCGTTGCCGCTGGATATCCAGGGAACCGCGTTTCAACAGCAGGTCTGGCAGGCGTTATGCGCGATTCCCTGCGGCGAAACCGTAAGCTATCAACAGCTTGCCGCGACTATCGGCAAACCCACGGCAGTACGCGCGGTCGCCAGCGCGTGCGGCGCGAATAAACTGGCGATGGTGATCCCGTGTCATCGGGTCGTGCGTCGTGATGGCGCGCTCTCCGGTTATCGTTGGGGCGTGCGTCGAAAAGCGCAGCTATTAAAGCGAGAAGCGCAAAAAGAGGAGTAGCAATGCTGGATCTATTTGCTGATGAAGCGCCCTGGCAAGAGCCCCTGGCGCCTGGCGCGGTGGTGTTGCGCCGCTTTGCGTTTCGCGCGGCGCAGTCGCTATTAGACGATATCGGGTTTGTCGCCAGTCAGTCTCCGTTTCGTCAGATGGTGACGCCGGGCGGCTACACCATGTCGGTGGCGATGACCAACTGCGGCGCGTTAGGGTGGACCACCGATCGTCACGGTTATTGTTATGCCGTGCGCGATCCGTTGATCGATAAACCCTGGCCTGCGCTGCCGTTATCGTTTGCCAGCGTATGTCGTCAGGCGGCAATCGCGGCAGGGTATGCGAGCTTCCAACCGGACGCCTGCCTGATCAATCGCTACGCGCCCGGCGCAAAACTGTCGCTGCATCAGGATAAAGACGAGCCGGATCTGCGCGCGCCTATCGTCTCAGTTTCGTTGGGGGTGCCGGCGATTTTTCAGTTTGGCGGCCTGCGTCGCAGCGATCCGCTCCAGCGGATCTTACTGGAGCATGGCGATATCGTGGTCTGGGGCGGCGAGTCCCGGCTGTTTTATCATGGTATCCAGCCGCTTAAAGCGGGCTTTCATCCCATGACCGGTGAATTTCGTTACAATCTCACCTTCCGTCAGGTGGCTGAAAAAGAATAAAAATAAGAATTATTATTGCTGTGCAGGTGGAGTTAGTTAAACTGCGGGCTGTTATTATCGGTCCGGGTTGTATGCATGGAACTTCTTATTCTTGTCTGGCGGCAGTACCGCTGGCCATTTATTAGCGTGATGGCGCTGAGCCTCGCCAGCGCGGCGCTGGGGATTGGCCTGATCGCGTTTATCAATCAGCGCCTGATTGAAACGGTGGACACCACCGTCATGGTGCTGCCGGAATTTCTCGGTCTGCTCCTGTTGCTAATGGTCGTCACATTAGGTTCCCAACTGGCGCTCACCACTCTGGGACACCATTTCGTTTACCGCCTGCGCAGCGAATTTATCAAGCGCATTCTGGATACGCACGTTGAACGCATTGAGCAACTGGGCAGCGCCTCTTTACTGGCCGGTCTGACCAGCGATATTCGCAATATTACTATCGCCTTTGTGCGTCTGCCTGAGCTGGTGCAGGGCATTATCCTCACCGTCGGCTCGGCGGCGTATCTGGCGATGCTATCGACAAAAATGCTGCTGGTTACGGCTATCTGGATGGCGGTCACTATCTGGGGCGGATTTGTGCTGGTGGCGCGGGTTTACCAGCATATGGCGACCCTGCGCGAGACCGAAGATAAGCTGTACAACGACTATCAGACGGTGCTGGAAGGACGCAAAGAGCTGACGCTAAACCGCGAGCGTGCGGAGCAGATTTTTCAGCAATGCTATACCCCGGACGCCAAAGAGTACCGTCATCACATTATCCGTGCCGATACTTTTCACCTGAGCGCCGTCAACTGGTCGAATATCATGATGCTGGGGGCGATAGGCCTGGTCTTCTGGATGGCGAATAGTCTCGGCTGGGCGGATACCAACGTCGCGGCGACCTATTCACTGACGTTGCTGTTCCTGCGCACGCCGCTGCTGTCTGCGGTGGGGGCGTTGCCAACGCTACTGACCGCCCAGGTGGCGTTTAATAAACTGAATAAATTCGCGCTCGCCCCGTATAAGCCTGATTTTCCGCAGCCGAAAGCCTTTCCCGACTGGAAGACGCTGGAGCTGCGCAACGTGGTTTTCCACTATCAGGATAACGCGTTTTCCGTGGGGCCCATCAACCTGACGATTCACCGCGGCGAACTGCTGTTTTTAATTGGCGGCAACGGTAGCGGGAAATCGACGCTGGCCATGTTATTGACCGGTTTATACCAGCCGCAATCGGGAACGATTTTACTTGATGGTCAACCTATTGCCGCCGGGCAGCCGGAAGATTATCGCAAACTGTTTTCTGCGGTGTTCACCGATGTGTGGTTATTCGACCGCCTGCTGGGGCCGCAGGGGAAACCCGCCAATCCTGCGCTGGTCGAAAAGTGGCTTGAGCACCTGAAAATGACGCACAAGCTGGAGCTAAACGATGGGCGCATCTTGAATCTTAAACTGTCGAAAGGGCAAAAAAAGCGCATTGCGCTACTGCTGGCGCTGGCGGAAGAGCGCGATATTATTTTGCTGGATGAGTGGGCCGCCGATCAGGACCCGCATTTCCGCCGGGAATTTTATCAGGTACTGTTGCCGTTGATGCAGGAAATGGGCAAAACCATTTTCGCCATCAGCCATGATGATCACTATTTTATTCACGCCGATCGTCTGCTTGAAATGCGTAACGGACAGCTAACCGAACTCACCGGCGACGAACGTGACGCCGCCTCGCGTGATGCGGTTGCGCGTACTGCGTAATGGACTATGGCGCCGGATGAACCACCTGATGGCAGCCCTACGTCCGCACGTGGGTAGGCCTGATAAGATGCTACGCGTCGCCACCAGGCATCGGGCGAGCGGGTGTCCAGACGTGTTTTAAAAAGAACCCCGGAGCGCTGCGTGAGCCGGCGTGTTCAGATGCCCGGTAAGTGTGACCGGGCAGCGTAACATTATCGCGTGACGGCGTTCTGTACGTTAGCGTCCGCTTTCCAGATGCGGTATTTCACGTCCACATTCGCCGGGGTATACACCACGATCGGCAGCTTGCTGTTGTAGCGCAGCATCCCGTCTTCACCCAGCCAGGCGGTGACGAATTTTTGCTCTTTCTTACCTTCAGGGCAGGCCATCATGGTTGATACCGGAGAGGTGACGTTATCAAAGACATAATAGTCATAGCCCCAGCCTTCCAGCGTTTTTGTTTCCAGCGTGCCGCCGAGGCGATGCTGGTTACAATCCACCTTCAGCGTTTGACCAATCAACAGTTCCACTTTTAGGGTTGATTCATCCTGCTGAGGGGTAAGGGTTATCACTTGCCGCTTCATTCCTTTTTCCGCCTGCGGATAGGGGGCGATTTTCTCCAGCGGCTGGGCGGTATCGCTATTGTTAGCCCAGGCAGAGGCGCTGGCGAGGGCGGCGAAGACGACGGCAGGGACAAACATCTTCATTTGATTGTTCACAGTATTTCCTTTCTGCTGTTTTCGGTATGCACGGGCAACAGATTAACACATTCATATTATCTATTAATCTGTATTTACTCATATTTTCAAGATTATTAATAAAATAGCGTCTTTTTATATAGTGGAATATTCCGATATTGATAATGTAAATGAAATTATCAACTATTAGTGATTTTCGTTATATAAGCATCTATATAACTCATTGAAATGTGAGAAAAAGCACGTTTACGTGTCTTTACCTGGCACTCTTTTGATCCGGCAACAGCATTTACCTCTATCGGGGTATGCATCTCTTACACATCCTGAAATATCTTATTTACAAAAACAACTACTCATAAATTGTACGGTTTTTATTGGTATTCACTCCCTATGGAAGCGTGTCGTTATGGAAGGGCGATATCATGGTTGATTTATCCCGTCGAAGCATGTTGACCGGCAGTTGGCGCAACGCCAGCAATGGGATTCTTCCGCCGTGGGCCAGAGAAACAACCTATTTTCTCGCACATTGTCTGCGTTGCGACGCCTGCATCCAGGCGTGTGAGGCCGACATCCTGCAGCGAGGGGCGGGGGGATATCCGAGCGTAGATTTCAAACGGGGCGAGTGCAGCTTTTGTTATGCCTGTGCGCAGGCCTGTACTGAATCGCTTTTTCTTCCGCGCCACACCAGGGCCTGGGATCTGATTTTTACACTCACGGAAAACTGCCTCGCCAGGCAATCGGTTGAATGCCATCGCTGCCAGGACAGTTGTGAACCTATGGCCATTACCTTTCGTCCCACGCTATCCGGCATTTACCAGCCGCAGCTTGACTCGCAGGCCTGTAACGGATGCGGGGCGTGTGTGGCTATCTGTCCCGTGTCAGCCATCAAAGCGGAGAACCACCATGCGCACTAACTGGCAGGTCTGTAGCCTGGTCGTGCAGGCCAAAAGTCAGAACATCGCCGCCATTGGCACACAGTTGAACACGTTGCCGGGTTGCGAAGTCGCGTTAAGCGACGTTGAAAGCGGGCAACTGATCGTGGTGGCGGAAGCAGATCAGAGTGAAACGCTGATGCAAACAATTGAGTCAGTACGCAATGTCGAGGGCGTACTGGCGGTGTCGCTGGTTTATCACCAGCAGGATGAGCAAGGTGAGGAAACACCATGAAACTCAGTCGTCGTAGCTTTATGAAAGCTAACGCCGTTGCGGCCGCTGCGGCGGCTGCCGGTCTGAGCGTGCCGGGCGTCGCCCGCGCCGTTGTCGGGCAGCAGGAAGCCATCAAATGGGATAAAGCGCCGTGCCGTTTTTGCGGAACGGGGTGCGGTGTGTTAGTGGGAACGCAGCAGGGCCGTGTGGTCGCCTGCCAGGGCGACCCCGACGCGCCGGTCAACCGTGGTCTGAACTGCATTAAAGGCTACTTCCTGCCCAAAATCATGTACGGTAAAGATCGTCTGACGCAGCCGATGCTGCGCATGAAAGACGGCAGCTATCACAAAGACGGCGAGTTTACGCCGGTGAGCTGGGAACAGGCCTTCGATGTGATGGAGGAGAAGTTTAAAACCTCCCTGAAAGAGAAAGGACCAGAAGCGATCGGCATGTTTGGGTCGGGTCAATGGACCATCTGGGAAGGCTATGCCGCCGCGAAACTGTTCAAGGCTGGTTTCCGCTCTAACAACATCGACCCGAACGCGCGTCACTGCATGGCCTCGGCGGTGGTGGGCTTTATGCGCACCTTTGGCATGGATGAACCGATGGGCTGCTACGACGATATCGAGCAGGCCGATGCGTTTGTGCTGTGGGGTTCCAACATGGCGGAGATGCACCCGATTTTATGGTCGCGCATCACTAACCGCCGTTTGTCCGACCCGAATGTGAAAGTCGCTGTCCTCTCCACCTTCCAGCACCGTAGCTTTGAGCTGGCGGACAACGGTATTGTCTTTACCCCGCAAAGCGATCTGGTGATCCTTAACTATATCGCGAATTACATTATTCAGAACAACGCGGTAAATCAGGATTTCTTCACAAAGCATGTGAACCTGCGTAAAGGGGCGACGGATATCGGCTACGGCTTACGCCCGACGCACCCGCTGGAAAAAGCGGCGAAGAATCCGGGCTCCGATGCTTCCGAGCCGATGAGCTTCGACGAGTATAAAGCCTTCGTGGCGGAATATACGCTGGACAAGACCGCTGAAATGACCGGCGTGCCGAAAGATCAGCTGGAACAGTTGGCGCAGCTCTACGCCGATCCGAATAAGCGCGTGATCTCTTACTGGACGATGGGTTTTAACCAGCATACCCGCGGCGTGTGGGCGAATAACCTGGTTTACAACCTCCATCTGCTGACCGGAAAAATCTCCCAGCCTGGCTGCGGTCCTTTCTCGCTGACCGGCCAGCCTTCCGCCTGCGGTACGGCGCGTGAAGTGGGAACCTTCTCACACCGTCTGCCCGCAGACATGGTCGTGACGAACGAAAAACACCGCGATATCTGCGAAAAACACTGGCAGATCCCTGCTGGCACTATCCCGGCAAAAGTGGGTTTACATGCGGTGGCGCAGGATCGCGCGTTGAAAGACGGCAAGCTGAACGTCTACTGGGTAATGTGTAATAACAATATGCAGGCCGGTCCGAACATCAATGAAGATCGGATGCCGGGCTGGCGCGATCCGCGTAACTTTATCATTGTCTCCGATCCTTACCCGACGGTGAGCGCGCTGTCTGCGGATCTGATCCTGCCGACCGCCATGTGGGTTGAGAAAGAAGGCGCTTACGGCAACGCCGAACGCCGCACGCAGTTCTGGCGTCAGCAAATTAAAGCGCCGGGCGAAGCTAAATCCGACCTCTGGCAACTGGTGCAGTTCTCCCGTCGTTTTAAAACTGAGGAGGTCTGGCCGGAGGCGTTGCTGGCCCAGAAGCCGGAGCTGCGCGGTAAAACGCTGTATGACGTTCTGTTCGCCACGCCTGCGGTCAGCAAATTCCCGCTGAGCGAGCTGAAAGAGGATCAGTTAAACGATGAGTCTCGTGAGCTGGGCTTCTATCTGCAAAAAGGGTTGTTTGAAGAATACGCCTGGTTTGGACGTGGCCACGGTCACGATCTGGCGCCGTTCGACGATTACCACAACGCGCGCGGTCTGCGCTGGCCGGTCGTCGAAGGCAAAGAGACGCAATGGCGTTACAGCGAAGGCAACGACCCGTATGTAAAAGCGGGGGAAGGGTACAAATTCTACGGTAAACCGGATGGCAAAGCGGTGATCTTCGCGCTGCCATTTGAACCCGCGGCGGAGTCGCCGGACAACGAGTACGATCTGTGGCTTTCCACCGGTCGCGTGCTGGAACACTGGCATACCGGCAGTATGACGCGCCGCGTGCCTGAATTGCATCGCGCCTTCCCGGAAGCAGTGGTCTTTATTCACCCGCTGGATGCGAAAGCGCGCGATCTGCGTCGTGGGGATAAGGTTAAAGTGTCGTCCCGCCGCGGCGAAGTGATTTCGATTGTCGAAACGCGTGGACGTAACCGTCCGCCGCAGGGACTGGTGTATATGCCGTTCTTCGATGCCGCTCAGCTAGTGAACAACCTGACGCTGGATGCGACGGACCCGCTCTCTAAAGAGACGGACTTCAAGAAGTGCGCCGTTAAGCTGGCGAAGGTGTAACGCGTTATGTCCCGTACAGCGAAACCCCAAAATGGCCGCCGCCGCTTCCTGCGTGATGTTGTGCGCACTGCGGGCGGGCTGGCGGCGGTTGGCGTGGCGCTGGGCTTGCAACAGCAAACCGCGCGCGCAACGGGCGTGCGGCTGCGTCCGCCTGGCGCGCTGAATGAAAATGTCTTCGCCAGCGCCTGTGTGCGCTGCGGGCAGTGCGTTCAGGCGTGTCCATACGACACGCTAAAACTGGCGACGCTGGCCTCCGGGCTATCGGCAGGTACGCCCTATTTCGTCGCTCGCGACATCCCCTGCGAAATGTGTGAAGACATTCCGTGCGCCAAAGTCTGCCCCAGCGGGGCGCTGAATAAAGATATCGCCTCCATTGATGACTCGCGCATGGGGCTGGCGGTGCTGCTGGATCAGGAAAACTGCCTCAACTTTCAGGGGCTGCGCTGCGACGTTTGTTACCGCGAATGCCCGAAAATCGATGAGGCCATCACGCTGGAGCTGGATCGCAACATGCGCACCGGCAAACATGCGCGCTTTCTGCCCACCGTACACAGCGACGCCTGTACCGGCTGCGGCAAATGCGAAAAAGTCTGCGTACTGGAGCAACCAGCGATAAAAGTGTTGCCGTTGTCATTGGCGAAAGGGGAGTTAGGACACCATTACCGCTTCGGCTGGCTGGAGGGGAAAGATGGCAAATCGTAAACGCGACGCCGGGCGAGAAGCGCGGGCGAAAAAAGGCTGGTGGCGTAGCCACCGCTGGCTGGTGTTACGGCGTATCAGCCAGTTTATGGTGCTGGGGATGTTTCTCAGCGGCCCGTGGCTGGGCTTTTGGGTTTTGCATGGCAACTACAGCAGTAGTTTGCTGTTCGATACCCTCCCGTTGACCGATCCGCTGATTACCCTGGAAAGTCTCGCCAGTGGACATCTTCCCGCTACCGTGGCGCTGACGGGAGCAGTGATTATCGCTGTGCTGTATGCGCTGGCGGGAAAGCGATTATTTTGCAGTTGGGTTTGCCCGCTAAACCCCGTTACCGATTTGGCTAACTGGATGCGCAGGAAATTTGACCTGAACCAGTCTGCGACGATTCCACGCCATATACGGTACGTCCTTCTGGTGGTGGTGTTAATCGGTTCGGCGTTGACCGGCACGCTGCTGTGGGAATGGATTAATCCCGTGTCGCTGTTAGGCCGTAGTCTGGTTATGGGATTTAGTAGCGGCGCGTTGCTGATTATTGCTTTGTTTTTATTTGATTTATTAGTCGTTGAGCACGGTTGGTGCGGGCATATTTGCCCGATGGGCGCGCTGTATGGCGTGTTGGGCAGTAAAGGCGTAGTGACCGTGACGGCCAAAAAACGTGAGAAATGTAATCGCTGTATGGATTGTTTTCATGTTTGCCCGGAACCGCATGTGCTACGTGCGCCGGTGCTGGATGAGCAAAGCCCGGCACAGGTCACTCACCGCGACTGCATGACCTGCGGTCGCTGCGTGGATGTCTGTTCTGAGGATGTTTTTACAATAACGATACGCAACATCATTCGGGATGCATCGCGGCGGTAAGCGAGGAAATCCCCAGGAGCATAGATAACGATGTGACTGGGATTTTCGAGCGCAGCCAACAAAGAGGCAGCTCGAAGGATGAAGTGTAAATGCGATGGAGTTCGGGAGCGAAACAATGAAAAGCCATGACCTGATGAAAGCGCTGTGTCAATGGATGGCCACGCTTGCCCTGGTGGTAAGTGGTGCGGTTTGGGCGGCAAACGGAGTGGATCTGAGCCAGTCGCCGGAAGTATCCGGGACGCAGGAAGGGGCGATTCGTATGCCGAAAGAGCAGGAACGTATGCCGCTAAATTACGTCAACCAGCCGCCGATGATCCCGCACAGCGTCGAGGGCTACCAGGTGACGACCAATACCAACCGCTGTCTGCAATGCCACGGCGTGGAAAGTTATCGTACGACGGGCGCGCCGCGTATCAGCCCGACGCACTTTATGGACAGCGACGGTAAAGTGTCGGGCAACGTCGCGCCGCGTCGTTATTTCTGCCTGCAGTGCCACGTACCGCAGTCTGATACCGCGCCGATTATCGACAATACCTTTACCCCCTCGCAAGGTTACGGGAAATAAGAGGTCATTATGGAAAATTCTAACCGTAAACCTGGCTGGATAAAGCGCGTCTGGCGATGGTGGCGCAGCCCCAGCCGCCTGGCGCTGGGGACGCTGCTGTTAATCGGTTTTATCGGCGGCATCATCTTCTGGGGCGGCTTCAATACCGGAATGGAAAAGGCTAACACCGAAGAGTTTTGTATTAGCTGCCATGAAATGCGCAACACGGTGTATGAGGAGTATATGGAAACCGTCCACTACAACAACCGTAGCGGCGTTCGTGCCACCTGTCCTGACTGCCATGTGCCGCATGAGTGGGGGCCGAAGATGATCCGTAAGATCAAGGCCAGTAAAGAGCTGTACGCGAAGGTATTTGGGCTGATAGATACACCGCAGAAATTTGAAGCTCATCGCCTGACAATGGCACAAAATGAGTGGCGGCGCATGAAAGACAACAACTCGCAGGAATGCCGTAACTGCCACAATTTCGACTTTATGGATCTGACCGCGCAAAAAGGCGTCGCGGCGAAAATGCACGATCAGGCGGTCAAAGACGGACAGACCTGTATCGATTGCCACAAAGGGATCGCGCATAAACTGCCGGATATGCGTGATGTTAAACTAGGTTTCTGACAGGACGTTGATGAGTGGGAATGCTTGAAGCCAGAGATCTGTACTGCGAGCGGGACGAGAGGACGCTGTTCAGTGGGCTGTCGTTCACCGTGGACGCCGGGGAGTGGGTGCAGGTCACCGGCGGCAACGGCGCGGGAAAAACCACCCTGCTGCGCCTGCTGACCGGGCTGGCGCGCCCGGACGGCGGGGAGGTGTACTGGCAGGGCGA
>NZ_JBKFRY010000016.1:0-89829 GCF_046569105.1 Salmonella sp. 741265073_HBA
GTTTTCAGACGCGCAGATTACGGATATCCATCAGGTGGAAAACGCCGCACGATATCTGGGAACGGCGCTGTACTGGATAGCGGCCAGCGTGAATATCAGGCCCGGCAGGGATTACTATTTTTATATCCGGGCGGTAAATCAGGTCGGTAAATCCGCATTCGTGGAGGCGACCGGGCAGGCCAGCAACGATGCTGCAGGCTATCTGGATTTTTTCAAAGGGCAGATAACTGAAAGTCACCTGGGTAAGGAGCTGCTGGAAAAAGTAGATCTGACGGAGGATAACGCCAGCAAACTGCAGCAGTTTTCGAAGGAGTGGAAGGACGCTAACGATAAATGGAACGCCATGTGGGGCGTCAAAATAGAGCAGACCAAAGACGGCAAATATTATGTGGCCGGACTTGGACTGAGCATGGAAGACACGCCTGACGGGAAGATAAGCCAGTTCCTGGTGGCGGCGGATCGCATTGCTTATATTAACCCGGCAAACGGAAACGAGACGCCCGGATTCGTCATGCAGGGCGACCAGATAATCATGAATGAGGCGTTCCTGAAATACCTGAGCGCGCCGACCATTACCAGTGGCGGGAATCCTCCGGCATTTTCCCTGACGCCGGATGGAAAGCTGACTGCGAAAAATGCGGATATCAGCGGCCATATCAACGCTGTATCTGGCTCGTTTACGGGAGAAATCAATGCCACCTCCGGTAAGTTTTCTGGCGTGATAGAAGCAAGAGAGTTTGTCGGTGATATCTGCGGCTCAAAAGTCATGCAGGGCGTGAGCATCAGGGCGACGAACGACGAACGCAGCACCTCAACACGGTATACCGACAGCGCCACCTATCAGATTGGGAAAACCATCACGGTGATGGCTAACTGTGAGCGTAATGGTGGCTCCGGTGCCATCACCGTCACGATAAATATTAACGGCCAGGTGAAAACGGCGGAGGTTATGCCGTATACCGCAGGTATTCCGGCCATGTATCAGACCGTCGTCTTTTCGGTCTACACCACTTCACCTGTCGTGGATATCAGCGTCTCTCTGAGGGTTCGTGGGCAGTACACCACGTCTGCTTCCGTCTGGCCGCTGGTGATGGTTTCCCGGTCGGGGAACAACTTCACAAACTGACCGGATTTCCGGTCCCTTTCGTTTAACAAGGAACAGATATGACTATGTCGCGCTTAATTTCGCTGGCGGCAGGGGTTTCCCTGTCCGTTTTATTCTCCACTGCTGCCGTTGCCGATAACGGAAGAGGAAGCGGCAACAGCAATATTGAAAACCAGACCCGGATTTATACCGGCACCGACCGTGGGCAGAAACAGCACCGCGAGGCAAAGGGAAAAACAATCACGCGGAGCGTCCAGTGTTCTCTGCCGGCATATTTACGTGACCCGGATAATCAGTGCTGAGATGTGAATGAATCTGAAGCCTGCCTGCGGGCGGGCTTTTTTATGGAGGTAATATGCCAGTACTTATTTCCGGCGTACTGAAAGATGCTACGGGAACGCCGGTACAGAACTGCACCATTCAGCTGAAGGCCTGCCGGACCAGTACGACGGTGGTCGTGAATACGGTGGCATCGGAAAATCCGGATGACGCCGGGCGCTACAGCATGGATGTGGAGCAGGGGCAGTACACTGTCACGCTCCTGGTGGAAGGGTATCCCCCGTCACATGCCGGAGTTATTACGGTTTACGATGATTCAAAGCCGGGCACCCTGAATGATTTTCTGGGGGCCATGACGGAAGACGACGTCCGCCCGGAGGCGCTGCGGCGTTTTGAGGCGATGGTGGAAGAAGTTGCCCGCCAGGCATCGGAGGCATCGCGGAATGCCACCGCCGCAGGGCAGGCATCTGAACAGGCGCAGACATCAGCAGGTCAGGCATCGGAAAGCGCCACGGCAGCAGTGAATGCAGCCGGAGCGGCAGAAGTATCAGCCATACAGGCAGCCTCATCCGCAGCATCTGCGGAGAGCAGCGCAGGTACGGCGACCACAAAAGCCGGGGAGGCATCAGCCAGCGCGGCGTCGGCTGACACAGCCAGAACGGCGGCAGCCGCATCGGCAGCCGCATCGAAAACATCTGAAGCGAATGCAGATGCCTCCCGTATTGCCGCCGGAGATTCAGCTGCTGCCGCAGCCGCCAGCGCGACGGCGGCGCAGACATCAGCAGCGCGCGCCGGAGCATCCGAAACCGCCGCGAAGACGTCAGAAACGCAGACGGCTTCCAGTGCTGGTGATGCAGGTGCGTCAGCCACTGCGGCGGCAGCGTCGGAAAAGGCGGCAGCCGCATCGGCAGCCGAAGCAAAAACATCTGAGACAAACGCAGCAACGTCAGCAAGTACATCAGCGGCCAGCGCAACAGCCGCCTCGTCATCAGCATCGGAGGCATCCACTCACGCCGCCGCATCTGATACCAGCGCATCACTGGCGGCGCAAAGCAGTACTGCTGCCGGAGCAGCAGCCACCAGAGCAGAAGATGCCGCAAAACGGGCAGAAGATATCGCGGACGTGATTTCCCTGGAAGATGCCAGCCTGACGAAAAAAGGTATCGTTAAGTTAAGCAGCGCCACGGACAGTGACAGCGAAGCGCTGGCAGCCACGCCAAAGGCGGTAAAAACCGTTATGGGTGAGGTGCAGGCTAAAGCCCCGCTGGACAGTCCGGCACTGACTGGTACGCCAACAGCACCAACGCCGGAAACCACAGCTGCAGGTATTGAAATTGCCACGGCAGCGTTTGTGGCTGCGAAAGTGGCACAGTTGGTTGGTTCTGCGCCGGAAGCGCTGGACACGCTGAAAGAACTGGCTGACGCGCTGGGTAACGATCCTAATTTTGCTACCACTATCACTAACATGATTGCGGGCAAGCAGCCGCTGGACGAAACCCTGACGGCGTTGTCAGGAAAAAGCGTTGACGGTCTTATCGAATACGTTGGTTTACGGGAAACCATAAATCGCGCAGCCGGCGCCATGCAAAAAGACCAGAACGGTGGCGATATTCCGGAAAAGCCGCTGTTTGTACAAAATATCGGAGCGCTTCCTGCCAACGGTACGGCTGTTGCAGCGAACAGACTGGCATCACGCGGCGCGCTTCCGGCACTGACTGGTACGACAAGGGGCAGCGATAGCGGCCTGATAATGGGCGAGGTTTACAATAACGGTTATCCAACGCAATACGGGAATATTTTGCGTCTGACCGGAACCGGTGATGGAGAGATATTAATCGGATGGAGTGGGGTTAATGGTGCTCCTGCGCCCGCATATATTCGCAGCCATCGAGATACCGCCGACGCTGAGTGGTCAGAATGGGCGATGTTCTACACCACACTAAACCCACCTCCGGATTCGCATCCAGTAGGGGCGGCGATTGCATGGCCGTCTGATGCTACTCCGGCAGGTTACGCTCTGATGCAGGGGCAGTCCTTCGATAAATCTGCTTACCCGTTACTGGCTATAGCGTATCCGTCCGGCATTATCCCTGACATGCGCGGCTGGACAATCAAAGGCAAGCCCGCCAGCGGTCGAGCCGTGCTCTCACAGGAAATGGACGGCAACAAGGCGCACGGACACACCGCGCGGGCGCAGGATACTGATTTAGGGACAAAATCTACCTCATCCTTTGATTACGGCACGAAATCGACCAATACCACGGGCAACCATACTCACCAGTTCGGCGGTTATATCAATTCATACTGGGGAGATTCCAATCACACCTCATTTCAGCCTGGAGGTGGTGCATGGACACAGGCCGCTGGCGACCATGCGCATACAGTTTATATCGGAGGACACGAGCACACCATGTATATCGGTCCACACGGACACGTCGTTATTGTGGACGCAGACGGTAATGCAGAAACCACGGTTAAAAACATTGCATTTAACTATATTGTGAGGCTGGCGTGATTAAATTAATTCTTTCAGCACCCGTGCCGGCAATGGCCGTGGCTTTTGAACATTCTTTTCAGAATACCGAAAATGTGGAAATTATCCCAGGACCGTTTGAAACCATACCGGAATTTGACTGCATGGTCAGTGCGGCGAACTCTTTCGGTTTGATGGATGGCGGCGTGGATGCTGCGATAACAGCATATTTTGGGCCGCAGTTACAGGAACGTGTACAGCAAAATATCATCCGTGAATATCTGGGGGAACAGCCCGTCGGCACCGCCTTTGTTATTGAAACGGGTAACAGTAAACATCCGTGGCTGGTTCACGCCCCGATGATGCGCGTTCCGCTGATTATTGACGGCACCGACGCGGTTTATAATGCAACACGGGCTGCGTTACTGGCAATTTTTCAGCACAATAAAAGCGCCGGAGAAGACCGGAAAATTACATCTGTTGCATTACCTGCAATGGGGGCCGGATGTGGTCAGGTCCCCCCGGACAGCGTCGCCCGGCAAATGAAGCTGGCGTGGGAAAGTTTCAGTAATCCACCCAAAGCAATCAACTGGCAATACGCCAGCGCCCGCCAGAATGCTGTATTCAGCACAACGGCATACTGTCCGTCAGAGACGCTTTGTCCGAACGCCAGAACGGAATATATCGGTTTTGGTGATTACAGAACGTATTGCAAAAAATCAGGTAACACCTGCATCAGTCCCCGTCATCAGGTTGATGATATTTATATTGGTGCTCATAGGCATCATGTTTTTCTCGGCCTCGATTATCATGACAATCACCTGAATCCAGAATATTTATCCGGAGTAAAAAATGACGTTTAAAATGAGCGATACCCCGCAGACAATTAAAATTTTTAATCTTCGTTCAGATACAAACGAATTTATTGGCGCAGGTGATGCATATATCCCGCCGCACACGGGATTACCGGCAAACTGTACTGATCTCGCCCCTCCTGATATTCCCTCCAGTCATATAGCTGTTTTTGACGCTGAAACCCAAACGTGGAGTCTGCAGGAGGATCACCGCGGCGAGACGGTTTACGACACAACAACCGGCAATCAGGTTTATATCTCCGAGCCTGGTCCGTTGCCCGAAAATGTCACATCAGTTTCACCAGTTGGTGAATACCAGAAATGGGATGGTAAGGCTAAGGTCTGGGTGAATGATGAAGCTGCGGAGGCCGCAGCCAGACTTCGTGAAGCTGAAGAAACCAAAAACAGGCTCCTGCAAATAGCATCTGAAAAAATCACGCCGTTACAGGATGCTGTTGATCTTGATATCGCAACAGATGATGAGAAAGCGCAGCTCGACGAATGGAAAAAATACAGGGTGCTGGTAAACCGGGTGGATACCTTAAATCCTGACTGGCCGGAGAAACCATCTCAGTTATAAAAATATAGCTATGTAGTAGAGATTGCTGCTATATGTTATATAGCAGCAATGGCTATTATTTTGATGGTTGAGTGTATAATTTTAGCACTGGTAAATGACGGTTTAGCTCCGGAGTTAGTTCCTGGGGAAAATTATGGATACTATTGGTTCATATTAATCAGGAAGAGGCTCCGCATATTTTTTGGTTTTTCTGTGTTCAGGGAGTGTATTGTATATATTTATTAGCAATGTTTTCTAGTATCAGTTGGAATTGCTGTGGAGTCGGCATAGCACACTCATTAAACAGTGGTGCAACTTCTGTCATAATGATCTTCTCCGCATAGATTTTAAAGGATGCCTGCTGATGTTGATTGATAAACATACGTGGATACTTACTGTTTGCTGATGAAATCAACGGAGTTATAAAAGGATTGGCCCCTGCGCCGCTTGGCGTAAAAACGTCATTTTTGGTTGTTCCGGGCAGACCTGCATTTTCCGCTGCTTCGCCAATTTCCTGAAGAAAAGGCGCTATGTTGATCCCTTTGCTGATGAGCAAATTACAACACTGATCTTTATTCTTGCTGTAAACTGCCGATAGTATAGCTTCACGGGTCTGGCTGGCGTATGCGGGGTCTTTACTCGCACTACCTCTAATATCTATATCATTGAGCGTTTGAAGCATAAAATCTTTAACGACTTTATTTGTCAACACTGCCCGGCCCTCAGATGCGCTTCCTCGGTGAAAGTGTGTTGCAGAAGACTCAGTGTTCTTATGCGAAATAAAACGTTCAGATAATTTTGACCTTAATTCAATGAAGTGATTTTTTACTGCGAGAATACTTTTTGCTAAAGAATTTTTCTCGGTTGATTTTTCTTTTAGTAGTGTGGTTTCCTGTTTTTGGATTCTAAAATCCTGGGGAAATAAAGTTATTTTTGTCACGGTAATGCTCCTTTTATATGTACATAACTCATTTATATATAGATAGCAGGAATACTTTTATTTTTTATAGCAAATGCTATGTCCATCTGATTGATGAATTAGAAAAAATCGGCTGATTAGATTAATGCTCAAATAGTACTATTTTTATTTTCCAGAAACTTTCAAAAAATGTCCTTTCGCTCAGGAGGAGCCTTGCTGTTCTGGCATTGAAATGGAGCGTGAGCTGATCGTTGAGCGTACCAGCGCCGGGCTGGCAGCGGCAAGGGAGCAGGGGCAAATTGGTGACCGACGACCGAAACTAACAACGGGACAATGGGCGCAGGCTGGGCTCCTGATTAGGGCAGGAGTACCGCGGCAGCAGGTAGCGATTATTTATGATGTGGTGCTGTCGACGCTGTACAGAAAGTTCCCGGCCTCTAAACTGGCTTAGATATGCGCATATGGCAATACCACCAGAAAATTTACAAAACCATAATTTGAATTAAGAGAGAAACTTACAAACGAAGAGATGAATAATTAAACAGCCGTAGCGACTCCTGTATCTTGCGCGCATGTTCAAATTAAACAACTGTATATAAAAGGGTCTTCCCCTGTTGTGGTGGTTGAGTGCATGATAATGCAATAATTTTCATCACCAGAGGCAACCATCATGGATGAGAAATCCCTCTATGCCCACATTCTCAACCTGTCCGCCCCGTGGCAGGTTGAATCTCTTTCCCTTGATGAAAACGCTGGCTATGTCACCGTTGTTGTCGGGATCGCCAAAAATACACTGCTAATCTGCCCGACATGCGGGCAGCAATGCCCTGTTCACGATCACCGACACCGCAAATGGCGTCATCTCGATACCTGCCAGTTCATGACTGTCGTTGAGGCGAGTGTCCCCCGGGTCATGTGTCCAGACCATGGATGCCAGACGTTACCTGTTCCATGGGCCGGAGCTGGTAGCCGGTATACGTTATTGTTCGAATCATTCGTCCTTACCTGGCTGAAAATTAGCACGGTTGATGCGGTAAGAAAGCAACTTAAGCTTAGCTGGAATGCCGTTGACGGCATTATGACCCGGGCAGTCAAACGTGGTCTTGGGCGAATAAAAAAGCCGCTATCAGCCCGGCATATGAATGTGGACGAAGTTGCATTCAAAAAGGGGCACCAGTATATCACTGTGATATCAGATCGTGAGGGCAGAGCGCTGGCATTAACGGATGATCGGGGAACAGAAAGTCTTGCCAGCTATCTTCGCACTCTCACCGACGGTCAGCTGGAGGCAATCAAAACGTTCTCAATGGATATGAATGCCGGATATATCAGAGCGGCACGCATCCATCTTCCGCGCGCTGTAGAGAAAATAGCCTTTGACCGCTTCCATGTGGCAAAACAACTGGGTGAAATCGTTGATAAGACGCGGCAGAACGAGCATCCCCGGCTTCCGTTGGACAGCCGCCGCCAGGCAAAAGGAACCCGCTTCCTGTGGCAATACAGTGAAAAATGGATGACAGAATCCCGACAGGAAAAACTGGCATGGCTGAGAGAGCAGATGCAGCTGACCAGTCAATGCTGGGTACTGAAAGAGCTGGCGAAAGATATCTGGAATCGCCCATGGAGTGACAAACGCCGTGCAGACTGGCAGCAATGGATAGCGCTTGCGAGAAGCTGTGATGTGCCGGTAATGAGAAACATGGCAGGAACCATCATGAAAAGGCTGTACGGAATACTTAACGCAATGCGGCACTGCGTATCTAACGGTAATGCCGAAGCGCTTAACAGTAAAATAATGCTACTGAGGATAAAGGCTCGGGGATACCGGAACAGGGAACGCTTCAAAGTAGCTGTCATGTTTCATTACGGTAGATTAAACATGGCCTTTTAAAGGCAAACATATCCGTTTGATTTTACTGAAAATTCGTGGTTTTTATTGTTGCTAATGCTCAAAAGTTTTTGAGTTAGAATATGTGGAGAAACTGGTAACGATAGTGACTCGTTAGTATCTAAGACTTCAGGTGTACCGAGTAAAAACACTGTATTTTCCTGGGGCCTGTACTCAAGGTTAATACGGTCCTGTAATCCTCTGTTGTAACTAGCAATATCAGTAGCTAATGCATCCTGTGGAACATGAAGGTTATTTAAAATAACGCATTGCGAAGAATTTTTTGATTTCAACATGTTTGCCGGGATGTTTTTAACTGAAGTTAACGAGGTAACGACAGTAGACTTATCCTCTAAATTAGCATGGTTTACATGTGTATCAGATGCTGCCGTCGTCCGGTTAGGGTTGTTATGAATTGTAAACATGTTGTCCTCCCAGACAGAACTAAAGGTACGCCTTTGGCAAGGGATACTTATAATCCCTAAAATCTCAATTATACACGAACTTCACCACAACAGGGGAAGACCCTTGTACAGTATTTTTGCTTTGGCGGTTTTGTCTGTCAAGGCATGAACCACTTGTTTTTAAATTTTGGGGAACATACTGCGGGCGTGTTTGTTATCGATTTTCCCTGCAGGGCTGATGGGGTCTGGCGTTGACTAAAATTATGTGTGGGGCATGGATGGGGCAAAAGTGGTCTGTGAAGTTCGTTAAAGTTCGTTAATCAAGCTTCATCTCGATCTCGCTCATCCCTTGTTTAAAGCGCTCCTGGACGATCTTTATCGATTTTAAAAACTATGAGTACATATTATAAAAATGTAGCAAATAGGCCGTTTGTGCCTGAAAAGATGAACATTCTGCGTAGCGCGATTTGCGCAACAGGAATAGACTGGAGTCGACACTCTACACAAAGATGCGAAAGGTTTTTTATGACACAACAGCCACAAGCCAAATACCGCCATGACTATCGCGCGCCGGATTACCAGATTACTGATATTGACTTGACCTTTGACCTCGATGCCGAAAAAACCGTGGTCACCGCAATAAGCCAGGCTGTTCGTCATGGCGCGCCTGATGCGCCTCTTCGCCTTGATGGGGAAGATTTAACGCTGGTATCTATCCACGTCAACGATGCGCCGTGGACAGCATATAAGGAAGAAGAGGGCGCGCTTATCATCAGCGACCTGCCAGAGCGTTTTACGTTACGCATTGTCAACGAGATAAGTCCGGCGGCGAATACGGCGCTGGAAGGATTGTACCAGTCCGGCGATGCGCTCTGTACCCAGTGTGAAGCGGAGGGCTTCCGCCATATTACCTGGTATCTTGACCGCCCGGACGTACTGGCGCGATTTACCACCAAAATTATTGCCGATAAAAGCAAATATCCGTTCCTGCTTTCCAATGGCAACCGTGTTGCGCAGGGTGAACTGGAGAATGGCCGTCACTGGGTTCAGTGGCAAGATCCGTTCCCGAAACCGTGTTATCTGTTTGCGCTGGTGGCCGGTGATTTTGACGTGCTGCGCGATACCTTTACCACCCGCTCCGGGCGTGAAGTCGCATTAGAACTGTACGTTGACCGTGGCAATCTGGATCGCGCGCCGTGGGCAATGACCTCGCTGAAAAATTCCATGAAATGGGATGAAACGCGTTTTGGGCTCGAATATGACCTCGACATCTATATGATTGTCGCGGTGGATTTCTTTAATATGGGCGCGATGGAGAATAAAGGTCTTAATATCTTTAACTCCAAATACGTGCTGGCGCGAACCGATACCGCGACGGATAAAGATTATCTCGATATTGAGCGCGTGATAGGTCATGAGTATTTCCACAACTGGACCGGCAACCGCGTCACCTGCCGCGACTGGTTCCAGTTGAGCCTGAAAGAGGGGCTAACCGTGTTCCGCGATCAGGAGTTTAGCTCTGATTTGGGGTCACGCGCGGTGAACCGCATCAGTAACGTGCGTACCATGCGCGGTTTACAATTCGCGGAAGACGCCAGCCCGATGGCGCATCCTATCCGCCCGGATAAAGTAATCGAAATGAATAACTTCTACACCCTCACCGTTTATGAAAAGGGTGCGGAAGTCATTCGCATGATCCACACGTTGCTGGGTGAGGAAAATTTCCAGAAGGGGATGCAGCTTTATTTTGAGCGCCATGACGGCAGCGCCGCGACGTGTGATGACTTCGTACAGGCGATGGAAGATGCTTCTAATGTCGATTTGTCCCATTTCCGCCGCTGGTACAGTCAGTCCGGCACGCCGATTGTAACGGTAAAAGATGATTATAATCCGGAAACCGAGCAGTACACGTTGACCATCAGCCAGCGCACTCCGGCGACGGCGGATCAGGCGGAGAAGCAGCCGCTGCATATTCCATTCGCCATCGAACTGTACGATAACGAAGGCAACGTCATTCCGTTGCAAAAAGGCGGTCACCCGGTCAACGCCGTGCTGAACGTCACGCAGGCGGAGCAGACATTTACCTTCGATAATGTTTACTTCCAGCCTGTTCCGGCCTTGCTGTGCGAGTTTTCCGCGCCGGTGAAACTGGAATATAAATGGAGCGATCAGCAGTTGACGTTCCTGATGCGCCATGCGCGCAATGATTTCTCCCGTTGGGATGCGGCGCAAAGCCTGCTGGCCACATACATTAAACTGAATGTGGCGCGTCATCAGCAGGGGCAACCGCTATCGCTTCCGGTGCATGTCGCTGATGCGTTCCGTGCAGTACTGTTGGATGAGAAAATCGATCCGGCGTTGGCCGCAGAAATTTTAACGCTGCCTTCGGCCAATGAAATTGCAGAGCTGTTTGAGGTCATCGACCCGATCGCCATTGCGCAAGTTCGTGAAGCGCTAACGCGTACGCTGGCGGCAGAACTGGCGGATGAGTTCCTGGCTATCTATAACGCCAATCATCTGGATGAGTATCGTGTTGATCACGGCGATATCGGTAAGCGCACGCTGCGCAATGCTTGCCTGCGCTTCCTGGCGTTTGGCGAGACGGAGCTGGCTAATACGCTGGTCAGCAAACAGTATCGCGACGCCAATAATATGACCGATGCGCTGGCGGCCCTGTCTGCTGCGGTGGCGGCGCAGTTGCCGTGCCGCGATACGCTGATGCAGGAGTATGACGATAAGTGGCATCAGGACGGCCTGGTGATGGATAAATGGTTTATCCTGCAATCCACAAGCCCGGCGGAAAATGTACTGGAAACCGTACGCGGCCTGCTCAAACACCGTTCTTTTAGTATGAGCAACCCGAACCGCATCCGTTCATTAATTGGCGCGTTTGCTGGCAGCAACCCGGCGGCGTTCCATGCGCAAGACGGTAGCGGATACCAGTTCCTGGTCGAAATGCTGACCGATCTGAATAGCCGTAACCCGCAGGTAGCATCTCGCCTCATTGAACCGCTGATTCGTCTGAAACGTTATGATGATAAGCGTCAGGAGAAAATGCGCGCGGCGCTGGAGCAGTTAAAAGGACTGGAGAATCTTTCCGGCGATCTGTACGAGAAGATAACTAAAGCGTTAGCCTGACAGTATCCGTTATAAAGAGGTAAGACATGCCCGGTAAGCGTTAGCGCTGCCGGGTATTTTTTTGCCGGACGATGACGCTCGCTGGCGAAACGTGAAGTGAGAATGAAGGAAAACGATTGCTATTTATTGCCGTAGGTCAATTCCCTTTTGCTTTGTTATCGCCCATAATACGCCCCCGGTTTGCACACCGGGAATCCAGGAGAGTTCATGTACTATCCCTTCGTTCGTAAAGCCCTTTTCCAGCTCGATCCAGAGCGCGCTCATGAATTTACATTTCAACAATTACGCCGCATTACAGGTACGCCGCTGGAAGCGCTGGTGCGCCAGAAAGTACCGACAAAGCCGGTTACCTGCATGGGACTTACCTTTAAAAATCCACTGGGGCTGGCTGCCGGTCTGGATAAAGACGGGGAGTGCATCGACGCGTTAGGCGCGATGGGGTTTGGCTCCCTGGAAATCGGCACCGTGACGCCGCGCCCACAGCCGGGTAACGATAAGCCGCGTCTTTTTCGTCTGGTGGATGCTGAAGGTCTGATCAATCGGATGGGCTTTAATAATCTGGGCGTCGATAACCTGGTCGAGAATGTTAAAAAAGCCCATTTTGATGGTATTCTGGGAATTAACATCGGTAAAAATAAAGATACGCCTGTCGAAAATGGCAAAGATGACTACCTGATTTGTATGGAAAAAGTCTATGCTTATGCGGGTTATATCGCCATTAATATTTCTTCGCCGAATACGCCAGGGCTACGTACGCTCCAGTATGGCGATGCGCTGGACGATCTGTTAACTGCCATTAAAAATAAGCAAAACGATCTTCAGGCGATCCATCATAAATATGTGCCGGTAGCAGTAAAGATCGCGCCGGATCTTTGTGAAGAGGAATTGATCCAGGTTGCCGATAGCCTGCTTCGTCATAATATTGATGGGGTGATTGCGACAAATACCACCCTCGATCGTTCGCTGGTACAAGGAATGAAAAATTGCCAGCAAACGGGGGGATTAAGTGGCCGGCCATTACAATTAAAAAGCACAGAAATTATTCGCCGTTTATCCCAGGAGTTAAAAGGACAATTGCCTATTATCGGCGTCGGCGGCATTGACTCAGTTATCGCCGCGCGCGAGAAGATAGCGGCAGGAGCTACGCTGGTACAAATTTATTCCGGCTTTATTTTTAAAGGCCCGCCATTGATTAAAGAAATCGTAACGCATATCTAAACTTTACCCTTTATCAGACAACCAGGGCTTTATTTCCGGCGCTGGTTGTTTTATATTTCTCCACTGTTGCTTATTTAGACATTTTAGGCTTTTATTATTGGGGTAATAAACGAAGCGGCGAAAGGACAATGCTGTTACGAGTTGCTTAAAAGCGGGAGAGAGGTAATGCGAATTAAACCTGACGATAACTGGCGCTGGTATTATGATGAAGAGCACGATCGTATGATGCTCGATCTCGCCAATGGTATGCTTTTTCGCTCGCGCTTCTCTCGTAAAATGCTTACGCCGGACGCGTTTTGCCCGACCGGTTTTTGTGTGGATGATGCCGCGCTCTATTTTTCCTTTGAAGAAAAATGCCGGGATTTCGAATTAACCAAAGAGCAACGCGCGGAGTTGGTGTTGAATGCGCTGGTGGCGATTCGCTATCTCAAACCGCAGATGCCAAAAAGCTGGCATTTTGTGGCGCATGGCGAAATGTGGACCCCGGGAACGGGCGATGCCGCAAGCGTCTGGTTAAGCGATACGGCGGAACAGGTTAATTTGCTGGTCGTTGAGCCGGGAGAAAATGCCGCGTTGTGTCTGCTGGCCCAGCCGGGCGTGGTGATAGCAGGCCGAACCATGCAGCTTGGCGATGCGATTAAAATTATGAACGACAGGCTGAAACCGCAGGTTCACTGTCACAGTTTCAGCCTTGAACAAGCGGTTTAATTTTCCAGTCGTAACGCGGTCTTAGGCACGCAGCTACAGCTCAGAATCGTACCATCGTCACCCATAGCCGATTTTTTCAGCGGACTTACTTCGCCTTCCAGCAAACGTATCCGGCAGCAACCACAGATACCAGCCCGGCAAGAATACGGAATACGAATTCCCTGATTCTCCAACTGTTCCAGTAGTACCTGTTGATTATTCCCGCAGAAGGTTTGCCCCTGCCAGTCGATGGTTACACTCGCGTCCGGGTGTTTCTCTGGCGTAACGCTGTCGTCGACCGTTGTGGCGCCATAAGCTTTTGCCGGGGCTGTCGCCAGAATCTCCACTTCATCGCCGACGCGAATGACGCCGCTATTGCGGGCAATCAGATTCTGACCGAAATCCACATCGCCATTGTCCTGGGCGGTACGAAAAGCTTGCAGTGTCGCCAGCGGTTCTCCGGAAGGATGTTTTTGCCCCTTTTCAGGGCTGACGGTCGTAAAAATACAGCGGCTACAGGGTTTCACGACGTCAAAAATCACATCGCCAATGCGAAGCACTTTCCAGCTATCTTCCTCCCAGGCCGCTACGCCGGAAACCACTAAGTTTGGGCGGAATTGCTCCATTTGTACGCCTGCCGGACAACGCTGTTGCAGATCGCGCAGCGAGGCTTCGTTGGTCAATAAATACGGGTAGCCATCGGCAAATCCCAGCGGCACCGCGTTATGCCGTTTAACCCGGCGCGTCAACTGCGGCCCAACCCAGCGCAACTGGACATCGCGGGAGAAAAAGCCGCTCAACCATTGATTAATCGCCGTCGGGGCGACGCGAGCGGTAAAATGGTTTCCCCAGACCTCGGTCGGCGCATCTTGCGGGGTGAAATCCGTAAAGCGAACCAGCGCGCTACTGCCGTCTGGCGCGGTCAAATGAAGGCCGTCGTGTAAGGGGGAGGGGGTAAAACGTACCATTTGTGGAAACTGGCGGGCGGTGATAAATGTGCCGTCAGGCTCGGTTATCATGAAGATGCGATCAAAAGCCAGGCCGCTGATATCTGCCAGCGCATGAGTCAGACCAATGCCGCGCATGGATTTGACCGGATGAATAAAGAGCCGTGATAACGTCGCCACCGTACAGTCCCTCAAATGAAAATAAGCCTTCAACTTTATGACATGGGCGTGAGATTAGCTATAATGCGCAACAATTTTCTTAGCGTAAAAGTGACAATATGAATTCTCTGTTTGCCAGTACGGCCCGCGGGCTGGAAGAGCTGTTAAAAACTGAACTGGAAAAACTGGGCGCCGTAGGGTGTCAGGTTGTTCAGGGTGGGGTCCATTTTCAGGGCGACACGCGGCTTATTTACCAGAGCCTGATGTGGAGCCGCCTGGCCTCGCGTATTATCCTGCCGATGGGTGAGTGCAAGGTCTACAGCGATCTCGATCTTTACCTCGGCGTTCAGGCGATAAACTGGACAGAGATTTTTAATCCTGGCGCGACGTTTGCGGTGCATTTCAGCGGCCTGAACGACACCATCCGTAATAGTCAGTATGGCGCGATGAAAGTTAAAGACGCGATTGTCGATGCGTTTACGCGGAAAAATCTTCCGCGTCCAAATGTGGACCGCGAATCGCCGGACCTCCGTATTAACGTCTGGCTGAATAAAGAAACTGCCAGCATTGCGCTGGATCTCAGTGGTGATGGCCTGCACCTGCGCGGTTATCGCGATCGCACCGGGCTGGCGCCAATTAAAGAGACGCTGGCGGCAGCGATTGTTATGCGTTCCGGCTGGCAACCCGGTACGCCGCTGCTCGACCCTATGTGTGGTTCGGGGACACTGTTGATTGAGGCCGCGATGTGGGCGACCGATCGCGCGCCGGGACTGCACCGTGGTCACTGGGGATTTAGCGGCTGGGCGCAGCATGACGAGACTATCTGGCAGGAAGTGAAAGCCGAAGCGCAGACCCGGGCGCGTAAGGGGCTGGCGGAGTATTCCTCTCATTTCTACGGTTCCGACAGCGATGCGCGCGTCATTGAGCGGGCGCGCAGCAACGCCCGTCGCGCCGGTATCGGGGAGCTTATCACCTTTGAAGTGAAAGATGTGGCGCAACTGAGTAATCCATTGCCGAAAGGCCCGTATGGTACGGTGATCAGTAACCCGCCTTACGGCGAACGTCTGGACAGCGAACCGGCGCTGATTGCGTTGCACAGCCTGCTGGGCCGTACCATGAAAAATCAGTTTGGCGGCTGGAACCTGTCGCTGTTCAGCGCTTCGCCCGATCTGCTGGGCAGCCTGCAATTACGTGCCGACAAACAGTTTAAAGCCAAGAATGGCCCGCTGGACTGTGTGCAGAAAAACTATCATATTGCGGAAACCGCGGCGGACAGTAAACCGGCGACGGTGGCGGAAGATTACGCTAATCGCCTGCGTAAAAATCTTAAAAAGCTGGAGAAATGGGCGCGCCAGGAAGGGATTGAATGCTATCGCTTGTATGATGCCGACCTGCCGGAATATAACGTGGCGGTAGACCGTTACGGCGACTGGGCGGTGATTCAGGAATATGCGCCGCCGAAAACGGTGGATGCGCAAAAAGCGCGGCAACGTCTGTTCGATATTATTGCGGCAACTTTGTCAGTGCTCGGTATTCCGCCGAATAAACTGGTGTTAAAAACCCGTGAACGGCAAAAAGGAAAAAACCAGTATCAGAAAATGAGCGAGAAGGGCGAGTTCCTTGAGGTCAGCGAATATAATGCGCGCTTATGGGTAAATCTGACGGATTATCTCGACACCGGTCTGTTCCTCGATCACCGTATTGCCCGCAGAATGCTGGGAGAAATGAGCAAAGGCAAAGATTTCCTGAATCTCTTTTCTTATACCGGCAGCGCCAGCGTACATGCGGGTCTGGGCGGCGCGCGCAGCACCACAACGGTGGATATGTCCCGTACCTATCTGGAGTGGGCCGAACGTAATTTGCGTCTGAACGGACTGAGCGGCCGCGCGCATCGCCTGATTCAGGCCGACTGCCTGGGCTGGCTGCGCGAGGCGAATGAACAGTTCGATTTGATCTTTATCGATCCGCCGACGTTCTCTAACTCAAAACGTATGGAAGAGTCGTTTGATGTTCAGCGCGATCATGTCGCGTTAATGAAAGATTTAAAACGCCTGCTGCGTAAAGGCGGCACCATCATGTTCTCAAATAATAAGCGCGGATTCCGTATGGATCTGGAAGGGTTGGCTGAGCTGGGGCTTACCGCACAAGAAATTACGCAAAAAACGCTTTCCCCGGATTTTGCCCGTAACCGTCAGATTCATAACTGCTGGCTGATCCGCGCCGCCTGAAAGGAAAAGTAAATGTCATTAATCAGTATGCATGGCGCATGGCTGTCGTTCAGCGACGCGCCGCTTCTCGATAACGCAGAGTTGCATATCGAAGATAACGAACGCGTCTGTCTGGTGGGGCGTAACGGCGCCGGGAAATCCACCTTGATGAAGATTCTTAACCGCGAACAGGGTCTGGACGATGGGCGTATTATTTATGAGCAGGATCTGATCGTCGCGCGTCTGCAACAGGACCCGCCCCGTAATATTGCGGGCAGCGTCTATGACTTTGTCGCCGAAGGTATCGAAGAACAAGCGGAATACCTCAAGCGTTATCATGAGATTTCCCGTCTGGTGATGACCGATCCCAGCGAGAAAAACCTCAATGAAATGGCGCGCGTACAGGAACAGCTCGATCATCATAATCTGTGGCAGCTGGAAAACCGTATTAATGAAGTGCTGGCGCAGCTTGGACTCGATCCTAACGCCGCGCTGTCGTCGCTCTCCGGCGGCTGGCTGCGTAAAGCCGCGCTGGGTCGGGCGCTGGTCAGCAATCCGCGCGTATTGTTACTGGATGAACCGACTAACCATCTGGATATCGAAACTATCGACTGGCTGGAAGGGTTTCTGAAAACCTTTAACGGAACGATTATTTTTATCTCTCACGATCGTTCGTTTATTCGCAATATGGCAACCCGCATTGTCGATCTCGATCGTGGCAAACTGGTCACCTATCCGGGAAATTACGATCAATACCTGCTGGAGAAAGAAGAAGCGCTGCGCGTAGAAGAATTACAAAACGCGGAATTTGATCGCAAACTGGCGCAGGAAGAAGTCTGGATTCGCCAGGGTATCAAGGCGCGCCGCACCCGTAATGAAGGGCGCGTGCGGGCGTTAAAAGCGATGCGTCGTGAACGCAGCGAGCGCCGGGAAGTGATGGGCACGGCGAAGATGCAGGTCGAAGAGGCGACGCGCTCCGGTAAAATCGTTTTTGAGATGGAGAATGTCGATTACCAGGTAGAAGGAAAACAACTGGTAAAAGATTTCTCCGCTCAGGTGCAGCGCGGCGACAAGATTGCGTTAATTGGCCCGAACGGCTGCGGTAAAACCACGCTACTGAAACTGATGCTGGGACAGCTTCAGGCTGACAGCGGGCGCATCCACGTAGGAACGAAGCTGGAAGTCGCCTACTTCGATCAGCATCGCGCCGAACTGGATCCGGAAAAAACCGTGATGGATAACCTTGCGGAAGGCAAGCAAGAGGTGATGGTAAACGGTAAGCCGCGCCATGTACTGGGCTATTTGCAGGACTTCCTGTTTCATCCCAAACGGGCGATGACGCCCGTTCGCGCGCTTTCCGGCGGCGAACGTAACCGTCTGCTGCTGGCGCGACTGTTCCTCAAGCCGAGCAATCTTTTAATTCTCGATGAACCAACGAACGATCTTGACGTCGAAACGCTGGAACTATTAGAAGAATTAATTGATGGCTATCAGGGCACGGTACTACTGGTCAGCCACGATCGGCAATTTGTCGATAATACCGTGACGGAATGCTGGATTTTCGAGGGCGGCGGCAAAATCGGACGTTATATCGGCGGCTACCATGATGCGCGTGCGCAGCAAGAGCAGCATCTGGCGACGAAACAGCCGATGGCGAAAAAAAATGAGGAAGTTATTGCCCCTAAAGCAGAAATTGTAAAACGTGGCAGTAGCAAACTAAGCTATAAACTGCAGCGCGAGCTGGAGCTGTTACCCGGTCAGCTTGAAGACCTGGAAGCGAAGCTGGAAGCGCTACAGGCGCAGGTTGCGGATGCGGCCTTTTTTAGCCAACCCCATGAGCAAACGCAAAAAGTTCTGGCCGATTTAAGTCAGGCGGAGCAAGAACTTGAGCAAGCCTTCGAACGTTGGGAGTATCTTGAAGGCCTGAAAAACGGGGCATAACGAAAGGAGCGCCTATGTGTGAACATCACCATGCTGCGAAGCACATATTGTGCCCGCAATGCGACATGCTGGTGGCTTTACCCCGCCTCTCGCATGGGCAAAAAGCAGCATGTCCACGATGCGGCGCAACGTTAACGACCGAGTGGGACGCGCCCCGGCAGCGTCCTACCGCCTATGCGTTAGCGGCACTATTTATGTTGCTGCTTTCTAACCTTTTTCCCTTCGTGAATATGAATGTCGCGGGCGTCACCAGCGAAGTCACGCTTCTGGAAATCCCCGGCGTCATGTTTTCTGAAGATTACGCCAGCCTCGGCACGTTCTTTTTATTATTTGTCCAACTGGTGCCGGCATTTTGCCTGGTGACCATTCTATTACTTGTCAACCGCGCCAATCTGCCGTTGTCGGTAAAAAAAACGCTGGCAAGGATCTTTTTCCTCCTCAAATCGTGGGGAATGGCGGAAATATTTCTCGCCGGGGTGTTGGTCAGTTTTGTTAAGCTGATGGCCTACGGCGATATCGGCATCGGCAGCAGTTTTATTCCCTGGTGCTTATTTTGTCTCGTTCAACTGCGGGCGTTCCAGTGTGTCGATCGCCGCTGGCTGTGGGATGATATCGCCCCGCAGCCTGCACTGGCGCAGCCGTTAACGCCGGGGATTACCGGTATCCGGCAGTCTTTGCGTTCTTGCGCCTGCTGCACGGCGATCCTGCCTGCGGAGAGTCTCGTCTGTCCGCGTTGCCATACGAAAGGCTATGTCCGGCGTAAAAACAGTTTGCAGTGGACGCTGGCGTTATTATTTACCTCGATCATGCTTTATCTGCCCGCCAATATTTTGCCGATTATGATTACCGACTTACTGGGCTCTAAAATGCCGTCGACCATTCTGGCTGGCGTGATTTTGCTGTGGAGCGAGGGGTCTTATCCGGTGGCGGCGGTTATCTTTCTCGCCAGTATTATGGTGCCGACGCTAAAAATGATCGCTATTGCCTGGCTTTGTTGGGATGCGAAAGGCCACGGTAAGCGCGACAGTGAACGGATGCATTTTATTTATGAAGTAGTGGAGTTTGTGGGGCGCTGGTCAATGATTGATGTCTTTGTCATTGCCGTACTCTCTGCGCTGGTGCGTATGGGAGGGTTAATGAATATTTATCCTGCGATGGGTGCGTTGATGTTTGCTTTAGTCGTCATAATGACAATGTTTTCTGCGATGACCTTTGACCCGCGTCTGTCGTGGGATCGTGAATACGAACCAGGCCATGAGGAGTCCTGATAGCATGGAACCTAAAAAAGGGGAAGCCAAAGTACAAAAGGTGAAAAATTGGTCGCCTGTCTGGATATTCCCGATTGTTACTGCGCTTATCGGAGCCTGGATTCTGTTTTATCACTACAGCCACCAGGGACCGGAAGTTACCTTAATTACCACCAATGCGGAAGGCATTGAAGGCGGAAAAACGACGATCAAAAGTCGCAGCGTGGATGTCGGCGTGGTTGAAAGCGCGACGCTGACTGACGATCTGACCCATGTACAAATCAAAGCGCGGCTTCATTCCGGTATGGAGAAGTTGCTGCATAAAGACTCGGTATTTTGGGTCGTAAAACCGCAGGTGGGGCGTGAAGGCATTAGCGGGCTTGGGACGTTGTTATCAGGCGCGTATATTGAACTACAACCAGGAAGTAAGGGTAGTCAGCCGGAAAGCTATCAGCTTCTTGACTCACCGCCGTTGGCGCCGCCCGATGCCAAAGGTATTCGTGTGATTCTGGACAGCAAAAAGGCCGGTCAGCTCAGTCCTGGCGATCCCGTTCTGTTCCGGGGCTATCGGGTAGGATCCGTTGAAACCAGCTCTTTCGATCCGCAAAAACGGACAATGAGTTATCAGTTGTTCATTAAGGCGCCAAACGATCGATTGGTCACCAGTAATGTCCGATTCTGGAAAGATAGCGGTATCGCTGTGGATCTGACATCGGCGGGAATGCGCGTGGAAATGGGATCGTTGACGACGTTGTTTGGCGGCGGCGTGAGTTTTGATGTGCCGGAAGGACTTGAGCAGGGGCAACCCGTCGCCGAAAAAACGGCGTTTAATCTCTACGACGATCAAAAAAGTATTCAGGATTCGCTGTACACCGATCATATCGATTACCTGATGTTCTTTAAAGATTCGGTGCGCGGATTACAACCCGGCGCGCCGCTGGAGTTCCGCGGTATTCGTCTGGGGACGGTAAGCAAAGTGCCTTTCTTTGCGTCTAAAATGCGCCAGGTATTTAACGATGATTACCGTATTCCTGTGCTGGTGCGCATTGAACCGGAGCGTCTGAAAGCGCAACTGGGAGAAAATGCGGATGTTGCCGCGCATTTGACGGAACTGCTTAAGCGCGGTTTACGCGCTTCGCTTAAAACCGGTAACCTGGTGACCGGGGCGCTGTATGTCGATCTGGACTTTTATCCTAAGGAGCCGCCGATCACCGGGCTACGCGAATTTGATGGTTATGAAATTATTCCCACCGTCAGCAGCGGCCTGGCGCAAATTCAACAGCGACTGGTGGAAACGTTGGATAAGATCAACAACCTGCCGCTGAATCCGATGATTGAACAAGCGACCAATACGCTGTCTGAAAGCCAGCGTACTATGCGTCGGCTGCAAACCACGCTGGATAATATGAACAAGATTACCTCCAGTCAGTCGATGCAGCAGCTTCCGGCGGATATGCAAACGACGTTACGCGAACTTAACCGCAGTATGCAAGGCTTCCAGCCTGGATCGGCGGCGTATAACAAAATGGTGGCGGATATGCAGCGTCTCGATCAGGTGCTTCGTGAGTTACAACCGGTGTTGAAAACTCTGAACGAGAAGAGCAACGCGCTGGTATTTGAAGCGAAGGATAAAAAAGATCCTGAGCCTAAGAGGGCGAAACAATGAAAAAATGGCTAGTCGTGATAATGGCGTTCTGGCTGGCGTCATGTAGCTCCGGCGGAGAGAATAAAAGCTATTATCAGCTCCCGATAGCGCAAAGCGGTGTGCAAAGCACCGCAAGCCAGGGCAACCGTCTCTTATGGGTAGAGCAGGTTTCCGTACCTGACTATCTGGCAGGTAACGGCGTGGTGTATCAAACCAGTGATGTCCAGTATGTGATTGCCAATAACAATCTGTGGGCCAGCCCGCTGGACCAGCAATTACGTAACACGCTGGTGGCGAATCTTAGCGCCCGGCTTCCTGGCTGGGTCGTCGCTTCCCAGCCGTTGGGAACCACCCAGGATACGTTGAACGTTACCGTAACCGGATTCCATGGACGTTACGATGGTAAGGTTATCGTCAGCGGGGAGTGGCTATTAAACCACAACGGACAACTGATTAAGCGGCCTTTCCATATCGAAGCCAGCCAGCAGAAAGATGGCTATGATGAGATGGTCAAAGTACTGGCAAGCGCATGGAGTCAGGAAGCAGCCGCTATCGCAGATGAGATAAAGCGCCTTCCCTGAGATAAAAGTAATGTAAATTTAACCGCTTCAGGTCGTGCGCCTGAGGCGGTTTTTTTTATTTTTGACGCCGGAAAAATAGTTGTTATGGCTCACATTTTTTGTACAAATGATTTACCGTATAGCTCACAAATATGACATTGGTGTGAATTTTGCGCATTGACGGGCGATCCATTTAGAGGTATTCGTGTAGTGTGATTGCACATTTTGTAATCACTGTTTTCTTTTCCACCAGATACAAATATGAGGGAAACGAGGCATGAAGAGACAAAAACGAGATCGCCTGGAACGGGCACATCAACGTGGATATCAGGCCGGCATCGCCGGACGATCAAAAGAAATGTGTCCCTATCAGACGCTGAATCAACGGTCATACTGGTTGGGAGGTTGGCGACAAGCCATGGAGGACAGGGCGGTAATGGCCTGATTCTGTCTCTTTAGAAAAAAGAAACCTCCGCAGTGCGGAGGTTTCGCCTTTATTGGCTTTGCAAGCATGATACCGATAGCGCGGAATATCAATTCAACACTTAGAACGCGGAAGTATCCTGGAACAAACCGACTTTCAAATCGTGTGCGGTATAGATCAGACGACCATCCACCAGAACCTCACCGTCCGCCAGGCCCATGATCAGGCGACGGTTTACGATACGTTTGAAATGAATGCGATAGGTGACTTTCCTGGCTGTCGGCAGAACCTGGCCGGTAAATTTCACTTCGCCCACGCCCAGAGCGCGGCCTTTGCCTTCGCCGCCCAACCAGCCCAGGTAGAATCCCACCAATTGCCACATAGCATCCAGACCCAGACAACCGGGCATCACCGGATCGCCGATAAAGTGGCATCCGAAGAACCATAGGTCCGGATTGATATCCAGCTCGGCTTCGACATAGCCTTTGTCGAAATTGCCGCCCGTTTCGGTCATCTTAACGACGCGGTCCATCATCAGCATGTTCGGTGCAGGGAGTTGCGGCCCTTTAGCGCCAAACAGTTCACCACGACCAGAGGCAAGAAGGTCTTCTTTTGTATAGGATTCGCGTTTATCTACCATGTTTTATGTAAACCTTATTTTATTGAAGCACGCAGGATAGCTAACACGTGTACGCTGAACAAGTCCGATCAGTTCGGAATAAAAGCGTTCAGCCAACGTAACGGCCACGGGAAACGATGACGGCCTTCCTGTTGCGTCGCCTGCGCGATACGCTCCTGGATAGTCTGCATCAACGTCGTTTGACCTTCGCCATCCCACACCAGATTTAACAGTAGCGGTAAGGCGTCGGTCACGTCGTCTACCGCCCAGATAGTGAACTTCTCTTCTTTAACCGCTTGCAGCAGTTCAGATTTAAGACTGAGATGGCGGACATTGGCGGCAGGGATAATCACGCCCTGTTTACCGTTTAATTCCCGCTGCTCGCAGATGGCGAAGAAACCTTCAATTTTTTCGTTTAGCCCACCCACCGGTTGAGCGCGACCAAACTGATCGACCGAGCCGGTAATCGCAATGTTTTGATTCACTGGCACATTGGCCAGCGCGCTGATGAGCGCACATAATTCCGCCATAGAGGCGCTATCGCCATCCACTTCGCTGTAGGACTGCTCAAAGGTTAACGAGGCAGAGAAGGGAATTTGTTGCTCCAGCTGCAACTCCGACATCAGGAAGGCCTGCATAATCATCATTCCCTTAGCGTGGATATTTCCGCCAAGTTCGGCCTTGCGCTCAATATCGTTAAATTCGCCATCGCCGATATGCACAACACAGCTAATTCGCGACGGTTCGCCAAAGGCGCGTGGATGTCCGGGAAACTCAATGACGGAAAGCGCATTGATTTGTCCAACACGTTCGCCTTCGGTTTCAATCAGGATCTGCTCTTGCAGAATCTCATCCTGCATCCGTTCCGCCAGAAAGCCTTCTCGCCATTCGCGTCGGGCAAGCATCAGACTGAGCGCTTCTGCGCCGCAGGTATCGCCTTCGCATAAAGGCGATGCCTCCTTAAACTGGCGGGCTATCCACAGTGGGCAAAGAGGCAGCGTATCCTGTTCGCCGGTATAGCGCACAGCCTCGCGTATCAGGACGGGCCAGGCGTCTGGTGCCGGAGGGGGCAAATTATCGCGTAAAGCGATACGCGTCACCCATTGACACCATAGGGTCATAGCTTCTGCGTCCGCTATCTGTAAATTGTCTTCAAATTCACTGTAGATAGCCTGTTCCGCGAGCTCCGGTTCCATTTCCTGAAAATCAGCCAGTGATTCACGTTCGCCAACCAGAATCACCTTCAGTTTGAGCGGCATTGATGGCACGGAGACCGGTAATGGACGCGACTCGTCAAACGCCACCCAGTCAAAACGCTCGCGGCTAACGATGGCTTTCAGACGCATCCATAGCAACGGCTGCGCCAGAAGGGTTCGTAAGGAAATAATCAGCACGCCGCCGTTCGCCTGATGAACCAGTCCCGGCTGCAGGGTAATGTCGCCGTTATACTGCCGCAGGCAACCAAAGAGCTGTTCGGCTTCGACCCAGTCCGCGCTGACGACTTGTGTGACGGTGGCAAAGTTGTCTTGCGCATTCTGCGCGGCGCGGTAATGAACAGTATGCCCGGAAACGTCATAATGTCCGCCGGTTAATTGTCCGGCATCGGTTTGCAGAGCGCGGACGGCATCTGAAAGTAAAGTGAGATACTCTTGCTCTTCAGGCGCTTTAGTCAGCATAAAAGAGGATGAACTCCACGGCTGAATAAGCTGCTCAAGCGCAAATTGCAGTCGTGGCTGAGTATCACTGAGTAAGGTGTCGTTTTCGTCAGTCGCGTGTGGCTGTGCAAATATCTCCTGATAGCTTTCGCTATCCGGAACCAGATCACGCCATGCAAGTTTCGTAATGGTCAAAGTTGAGGTTTTTTAGTCTGTTGTAAAAGGGGGGATTATAGCCTAACCCGTCACGCTGCACACGCGGAAAGCGAATGCAAAGTAATATGAAGACGTGTAACCATTCACAGGTTCGAGATTCTTTTCTTCAGATGGCTAAAAAACTGATATTCTGATAACAGTTACACGGTAACATTGGGATCACAATGAAATATCAACAACTTGAAAATCTTGAAAGCGGTTGGAAATGGAAATATCTGGTGAAAAAGCACCGCGAAGGGGAGTTGATCACCCGCTACGTGGAAGCCAGTGCTGCCCAGGAAGCCGTCAATTTGTTGTTGGCCCTCGAAAATGAACCGGTGCGGGTAAATGTCTGGATAGACAGGCATATGAATCCTGCCTTGCTTAATCGGATGAAACAAACCATTCGGGCAAGACGCAAACGACACTTCAATGCGGAACATCAGCATACGCGCAAAAAATCTATCGATTTAGAGTTTATGGTCTGGCAGCGTCTGGCGGGCCTTGCGCAGCGACGCGGTAAAACATTATCCGAAACGATTGTGCAACTGATAGAAGACGCGGAGCATAAAGAGAAATATGCCACGCAAATGACCACGTTAAAGCAGGATTTACAGGCGTTATTAGGCAAGAAGTAACGCTGAAAGGCGTTGTCACCCAGACCAGAGCAAAAAACCCCGCGACGCGGGGTTTTTTATCAGACGGAAACTTAAGCCTGCGGCTGAGTTACCACGTCTTTAACGCCTTTAACTTCGATCTCTACGCGACGATCCGGAGCCAGGCAATCGATCAGGGCAGCGCGAGGTTTCACGTTGTCACAGGTGTTGCCGGTAACCGGGTTAGATTCGCCCATACCACGTGCGGAGATTTTGTCAGACGGAATACCTTTGGAGATCAGGTAATCAACAACAGACTGAGCACGTTTCTCGGACAGACCCTGGTTGTAAGCGTCAGAACCGATACGGTCAGTGAAGCCCAGAACGACGACGGAACCGTCTTTCGGATCCAGGTTGCTCAGCTGGCTGTACAGCTGATCCAGAGCCTGCTGGCCTTCTGGTTTCAGAGTTGCTTTGTTGAAGTTGAACAGTACGTCAGACTTCAGAGTGAAGTGCTTGGTCTGTACTTCCGGAGCCGGAGCCGGTGCCGGAGCTACTACCGGAGCAGCTTCTTGCTGGCCGAAACGGTAGGAAACACCTACGCTCAGCAGGCCGTTGTCCGGACGGGTGCCGATGGTGTTGGCATCACCGATGTTGTTAGTCCACTGGTATTCCAGACGGGTTGCGATTTCAGGGGTGATGGCATACTCGATACCGCCCGCGAATACCGGGGAAACGCCGGTGTCGTGGTCTTTAGTAGACGCGCCGCCAGGGACGTTAGACTTGGTGTCTGCACGCCATACCATACCACCCAGACGGGTATAAACGTCCAGATCGTCAGTGATTGGATAACCCAGTTTAGCGGTCAACTGAACGCCCTGAGCTTTATAAGCGCCATTGATGTTGTCGCCTTTGTACGGCATACGGCCTAACCAGTCGTAGCCCATTTCAAAGCCAACGTACGGGTTAACCTGGTAACCACCAAAAGCACCTGCGCCCAGTTGGTTTTCATGAGTCGGGCCATCATTGTTAATGAAGCCGGTGTCATGGTACTGAGACCAGCCCAGTTTAGCACCAGCGTACCAGGTGTTATCTTTCGGAGCGGCCTGCGCTACGGTAGCGAAACCAGCCAGTGCCACTGCAATCGCGATAGCTGTCTTTTTCATTTTTTGCGCCTCGTTATCATCCAAAATACGCCATGAATATCTCCAACGAGATAACACGGTTAAATCCTTCACCGGGGGATCTGCTCAATAGTTACTCTACCGATATCTACGGCTTATGCTGAGCACCCCTGGCGATGTAAAGTCTACAACGTAGTTGGAAACTTACAAGTGTGAACTCCGTCAGACATGTGAAAAAAACATGCTGGATATACACATCATTTAACAGTTTCAGATGATAAATCGTACAGCAAAAATTGCGGAAACCGCTTCTGGCAAGCTTTCTCGCAAAAAAAACGTTACCACTCAAAGGAGATGCGTTCGCGTAAAAAAAAGTCCAGGATAAATCCTAATTTTACTTAATGATACAAATTAGAGTGAATTTTTAGCCCGGAATGTTGTCTCCTGGGTAAAGCGTGCGCACGTACAGGGCGCATGATAAACCCTACCGCATTACCTACCTTCGCTGCTTCAACCAGGCTGGCATGTTCTTCTTCTGTCAGTTCTTCAGTCAACCAACCAATTACCACGCTGTAATTTCCTGTACGCAAAGCGCGGATCATCGACTCCAGCGTATGACGAGGCGCAAGCTGGCTAATTTGCATCACTTTCGTTAATGGCAAACCTGAAGACTGTACCCATTCACGGCTGAGCTTTTGCTGCGGCGTGAGCCAGAGCTGCCAGCGTGATTGTTGGCCTAACTGACGGAGTAAAGGCAAAAGCAGGAGTTGCGCCATCATGGGCTGGTCTTCGTGGTAGACAACTTCACTGACCAGTCCTGCCGCGGCATTTTCCGTAGCGGTGCGCGCAGCGTTGTGGGTAGTGGTAGGAAATGACGAAGAACGATTTGCATAACCTGAAGTGTACATAATCAATCCAGCCCTGTGAGTCACTGTATATTCATACAGTACCCCTGTGGCGATGAAAGATCAACTCTATTTTCGGAAACTGTCTCGCAATTTTTATTCTTAGTGGCGTCAAAAATAAAAATCATCTTGCTCGCGGAGTATAAGTTGCCTATTTTCGTCATTAACGGATCCGTTACTGCAAATCATTCTTTTACTTTATGATTTAAAAGGAATTTTATGAGAGCACTCTCTTATGACAGGATCTATAAATCGCAAGAATATTTGGCCTCTTTGGGGACGATCCAGTATCGATCTTTATTCGGTAGCTATAGTCTGACCGTGGAGGATACCGTCTTTGCGATGGTGGCTAATGGCGAGCTTTATCTCCGCGCCTGTGAAGAAAGCGTACCCTACTGTGTGAAGCATCCTCCCGCCTGGCTCATGTTTATGAAGTGTGGACGTCCCGTTATGCTCAACTATTACCGGGTGGATGAAAGCCTGTGGCGCGATCAGCAGCAGCTGGTACGTTTATCGAAGTATTCGCTTGACGCGGCAATGAAGGAAAAACACAGCCGTATTTTACAACACAGGCTCAAAGATCTCCCCAATATGACCTTCCATCTGGAAACATTGCTCAATGAGTCAGGGATAAAGGACGAAAATATGTTACGCATACTGGGCGCGAAAATGTGCTGGCTAAGGTTGCGACAAAGCAATCCCTTGCTGACGGTGAAAGTTTTGTATGCCCTGGAAGGCGCAATTGTCGGCGTACATGAAGCGGCGCTCCCGGCGAGTCGTCGCCAGGAGCTTGCCGACTGGGCTCATTCGCTTACGGCTGGGTAATTAATGTAGAAGTCGGCGGTGAAATTTGCCGTTGCAAGCGTCCAATCTCGGGCAGTAAGGCAATGAGCAAACCAATTTGTTGAACAACCAGCGGTTCTTTGCTGTCCGGACGTGTTTCCAGCGACTGAACTCGCTGCTTTAAACCCTCCAGCGCCTGGTGTACGCGCTGTTCGTCTTCAGGTTGATGATGAAGCGCATCATCAACGTAGCAGACCGCGTCATCCAGAAGCCCCAACACGTCCGGATTACTGAGCTTTTCGCGGTGCGCGCCGAGGGCGGAGATATAGCTGGTAAAAGTGTGATTGAGGCAAAGCAGCCTGAACGCCGCCTCCCGGGTTTCAGCCGTGACGTCGGGTTCGCTCGACATATTAGAAACCACGGATGCCAGTTCTGCATCGCGGTTGTGCGCGTCGCGTCTGGCAATGCGATAGGCCAGGCGGTTATCCCGTCCCTGGTGATATTGCTCAAGGATCGCATCAAGGTAGCGGCAATTAGCATCGGTGGCGCGCTGGAGTACCCGGGGAAGGTTGCGAAAGCGCCAGTCCGGCCAAATAAAGCTGACCGCAGCCCAGGCGATAGCGCAGCCAATTAACGTGTCGACGACGCGCGGTAACGCTACCTCAAAGCCTTCGCCCAGGAGGTTAAAGCAGAGTAATACCAGCAAGGTGATGAACATCGTCGCATGGGCATACTGTACATTACGGAATGCGAAGAAAAGCACGCCGGTAATCACCAGCAGAACTAACTGTCCTTCAAGCGAAGGGACAAACCATAAAATCGGCAGGCCGATAGCAACGCCTACCAACGTACCGATAATCCGGAGCGCAAGGCGATGGCGGGTCGCGTTATAGTTAGGCTGACAAACGAACAGGCTGGTGAGCAATATCCAGTACCCGTGGCGCATCCCGGTAATTTGGATGAGAGCATAACCGATGCACAATACCAGCGACATGCGTACCGCATGGCGAAAGAGAGCGGACTCCGGGGTAAAATTACGGCTCAGACGCAGCCAGATGTCGCTAAACCCGTGCAGGCTATCATCAGCCAACTGGTTTTCTGACTCATTGCGCGGCATTGCCTGGGCCTGCTCCGACTCGATCGTCGCCAGTTGCGCATCAATGGCGCGTAGGTTGGTTAATAAGAACCCAAGCGTATTTAACAGCTCTAAAGAAGCGCCGCTGGCGCGCATACGTTCAAGCGCGGCGTCAATGTGGGTAAAGGCGCGTTCAAAACGCGGATCATGCTGGTACGGCGTACGCAGTAAGATACAGCGCGCCAGCTGCGTACAGGCCTGCGCCTGCATCGACATCAGACGCTGAAAGCGGAACATGACGTCGCTATGGCGAAAATAATCGCGCAGCGTCTGGTATTGAATATGCGAAGAACTGGCGCGTTCATGAATATCCTGCGCCACAAAATAGTAATGGAGGGTGCGGCGCGTACCGCGTTGACCGCGATCGCCGCGCAGGCGAGTCAACAACGACACTTTCGTTTGGTTCAGCGTCGCCATTAACTGCCCGTTCGCTAACGCTAAATCATAGAGCGGCGCCTGGCTTTCATCTTCAATATCAGGATCAAACAGACGTGATTTCAGTTCCAGATAGTGCGCTAACTGTTCGTAACTGCGTGCCAGATTATCCTGCAACGGACGGATCGGAAATAGCAGATGCCCGGTTAGCGTCAGTAGGTTATACCATACTGCGCCTGCCAGCAGGAGTAGAGGTTGCTGATACCAGTGATCGTATAAAGAGGTACCCAGCATCGTATAGATGGCAATGAGTAACGCGCCGAACGCGATGGTGGCATAGCGTTGCCCTAATCCTCCCAACAGAATAAATCCGCTGGTGGATAACGTTAAGCCCAACGCAAATAGCCACGGCCAGGGAAAGAGCAGCTCCACAGAAGCCGATGCGATAAAAAAGCAAATTAAGGTAATGATTAAATTACGCAAGCGTCCGGCAAGGCGGTCGTCGAGATCGGTTAGCGCCGCGGCAACCATACCGAGCGTGAGCGGGATGGTAAGTTTGACGTCGCCCAGCCACCAGGGCAGGGCAGTGGTGCCGCACAGAGCGATAAAAATGCGGATGTAATACAGCCAGGTACTGTTCCAGGTATAACGGCGAATCAACGGACTTAACATAAAGGCTATTTGTCCCGATCATTCAAAACGGCGGCGCGCGTTAGCTTCTCGCGCGGCGCGAGCGGTTTCTACAGAGACGACGCGGCGACCGACAGGCCAAAGCGCAATCGCGGCAATTTTAAAGTTCGCAATACCGACAGGTATCCCGATGATAGTGACACACTGCGCGATACCGGAGGCAATGTGCATCAGGCATAGCCACCAGCCGAAAAAAAGTAACCAGAAAATATTCAGCAAGGTACCGCCAGTATTCATTAATACGCTTTTCGCCGCCGGATTAAGTTCGTCAACGTGAATGGCTTCATTACCGTAAGGGAACAGGGACAGTTTGGTTATCTCCCAGCAGGAGCGGGTCAGCGGCAGGGTAAAAATAAGCACAATACTGACCAGCGTCGCCAGCAGCCAGGCCAGCGTAGTGGCAAAGCCGCCCAGTACAAAGTTTAAAATATTCAGAACGGTACGCATAAACCCTCAGTTCATTCCGGTTTTCTATCACTGCGGGCAATTGTAACGTTTTTTTAGACTGGAGCACGTTTTCTCTGGCGGTTACACTGATAAGCACATCTTTACGTCTGGATTCGCTGAGTCATGGAACTGAAAGCAACTTCTCTTGGAAAACGTCTGGCGCAACACCCGTATGATCGTGCCGTGATCCTCAACGCTGGGGTGAAAGTGTCTGGCGACAGGCATGAATATCTTATTCCATTCAATCAGTTATTGGCGATTCACTGCAAACGTGGGCTGGTATGGGGCGAGCTGGAGTTTGTCCTCCCGGAGGATAAAGTCGTGCGTTTGCACGGTACCGAGTGGTCGGAAACCCAGCAATTCCATCGCTATCTGGACGCGCACTGGCGTCGCTGGAGCCAGGAGATGAGTGATGTCGCCGCGCAGGCATTACAGGAGCAATGGGCGCGTATTAGTGAGCGAACGGGCGAAAACCAATGGCTTACCCGTGAACGCGTTCGGGGGCTGGAACATGAAATTCGCCAGACGTTTGCCGCCTTGCCGCTGCCGGTCTCACGTCTGGAGGAGTTTGCTCACTGTCGCGAGATATGGCGTAAGTGTCTGGCATGGTTACAGGATAGCGAGGGAAGTCGGCAGCAGCATAATCAGGCGTATGCTGATGCCATGCTGGAAGCGCATGCCGACTTTTTTACGCAGATAGAATCCTCTCCGCTTAATCCTTCCCAGGCCAGGGCGGTGGTTAACGGCGAATCATCGTTACTGGTACTGGCGGGCGCGGGAAGCGGCAAGACCTCGGTGCTGGTGGCGCGCGCGGGTTGGTTGTTGGCGCGCGGACAAGCCGATGCGGGGCAAATTCTTTTACTGGCGTTTGGTCGCAAGGCGGCAGAGGAGATGGATGAGCGTATCCGCGAGCGCTTACATACGGAAGAGATTACTGCTCGTACGTTCCATTCGCTGGCGCTGTATATTATTCAGCAAGGCAGTAAAAAAGCGCCGGTTGTCAGTAAGCTGGAAAGTGACGCCACCGCGCGGCATCAGCTATTTCTGCACACCTGGCGTCAGCAGTGTAGCGAGAAAAAAGCGCAGGCCAAAGGCTGGCGTCAGTGGCTGGAAGAGGAGATGCAGTGGGCGGTGCCGGAAGGTAATTTCTGGGACGATGAGACATTGCAGCGGCGTCTGGCCCCTCGCCTGGATCGTTGGGTCAGTTTGATGCGTATGTACGGCGGCGCGCAGGCAGAAATGATCGCTGGCGCGCCAGAGGAGTGCCGCGAGCTGTTTGGCAAACGCATTAAGCTGATGGCGCCGCTGCTAAAGGCCTGGAAAAGCGCGTTGAAAGCGGAAAATGCCGTTGATTTCTCCGGGCTGATCCATCAGGCAATGGTGATTCTCGAAAAAGGGCGTTTTATCAGCCCGTGGAAGCATATTCTGGTCGATGAATTTCAGGATATTTCCCCGCAACGGGCGGCGCTGTTAGAGGCGCTACGCAAGCAGAATAGCCAGACTACGCTGTTTGCCGTGGGCGATGACTGGCAGGCGATTTACCGTTTTAGCGGGGCGCAGCTCTCCTTAACGACGGCGTTTCATCAGACGTTCGGCGAGGGCGAGCATTGCCACCTGGACACCACGTACCGTTTTAACAGTCGGATTGGCGATATTGCCAATCGCTTTGTACAGCAGAATCCGCACCAGCTTAAAAAACCGTTAAATAGTCTGACCCCAGGCGATAAAAAAGCGGTGACGTTATTGGATGAAAGCCAGTTGGACGCGTTACTGGATAAATTATCCGGCTATGCGAAGGAGGATGAACGTATCCTGGTGCTGGCGCGCTATCACCATCTGAAACCCGCGAGTCTACAAAAAGCGGCGACTCGCTGGCCAAAGTTACAGATAGATTTCATGACTATCCATGCCAGCAAAGGCCAACAGGCCGATTACGTGATTCTTGTCGGATTGCAGGAGGGTAACGACGGTTTCCCCGCCCCGGCGCGAGAGTCCATTATGGAAAGTGCGCTTCTTCCTCAGGTTGAGGATTTTCCGGACGCTGAAGAGCGGCGGTTGTTATATGTGGCGTTGACGCGCGCGCGTGCGCGGGTCTGGCTGCTTTTTAATAAAGATAATCCCTCGCGCTTTGTGGAGGCGCTTAAACAGCTGGATGTGCCGGTGGCGAGGAAGCCCTAAAGCGCGGGCGGTACAGCATCCCGCCCGCGTAGCGGTTATTTCAGGCGCTCGGCCAGATAACGCGCATAATCCGGAATAAGAATATCTACAGCGTCATTAAAATGCGGGGACTGGATGATAAAGTCCGCCGTTGAGACGTTAGTGGCGACAGGGATATTCCATACGGTGGCCAGACGCAGTAGCGCTTTGACATCGGGGTCGTGCGGTACCGCGTTAAGCGGGTCCCAGAAGAAAATCAACACGTCGATTTTCCCTTCTGAAATGAGCGCGCCAACCTGCTGGTCGCCGCCCATCGGGCCGCTCAGCATCGCATTAACGTCCATACCGGTTGCGCGCTGGATCAGATTCCCCGTGGTGCCGGTTGCATAAAGAACGTGTTTTTCCAGCAACGGCTGATGGCGTTCCACCCAGTTCATTAACATCTGTTTGCAGTGGTCGTGAGCAACCAACGCGATATGTTTGCGCGTCGGCAAGGTGCGAGTCGTCAGTTCCATAATTCGATTCCGTAGTTAACCTGTCTACAGATTACTGGAAGCGCTTGATGCTGCAAGAGAAAGACAAAAAAATTGCGCGCTGGGGCAACTCATATCAAGAGGGCGGCTGTTTTTCCGCCCATTGCAGAAAATGATGGCGTGTCTGCGGGTCGGCCAGTCGGAACCAATATTTCAGCCGCTGTTCTGTCAGAGTTTGTGATTGCGGCGGTACGGTATCAAGCTCTGAGACGTCGGAAAGTAATGTGCTGTCGTCTGCCATCATCGTGGCGAACTGAGGAAGCGAGGCGCGTTTCGCCGATTTATTATAACGCTCGGTCTCTATTTCATAATCGACCACTTTAGCCGTAGAAGTAATGGCCAGAATATCGAGTTTTACCGGAATGGGCATGGCGTCGCCGTCCAAAAGCGCCAGACGCGGCGCCGCGTTAAAATGCGAGGCTTCGCGCTCGTTTTCCAGCCGCGGGAGCTGGAAATTGACCTGACTTATCAGTTGGGTATCGAAACTTATCACCAGCGGCGGAGAAATATAAAGCCGCTCTTCATTACCGGACAGGCGGATGGTTTTTTCCACCCGGAAAACGAGTTGATGCGGCCCGTTTTCCAGTTCGATGCTCTCTGCGCCGCGTAATAAAGAGCTGGACACCTTTTTGCCGTCCAGCACCAGCAGATCAACCTCATTAGACAAACGGAGCGTTGTGGCAAAAACAGTCACCGGCAAACAGAGAGCAAGGAAGGTGGTTAGCGCGCCGGTTTTCATAAGGTTCTCCTGTCCAAAGGCCGTCTGGCTAATAATGTATCGAAATTTTTCTTAGATCATGTTTACTAACATATAGACATATTTTGGCGTTTTGCTCTCATACATCGGTATGGGATGAATGGTTGCTATGTCAGGTTTGTCGTACACTTTGCAAAACAGCCAGGAGAAAGATGATGAAAGAGACCGATATTGCTGATGTATTGACGTCCACTCGCACTATCGCGCTGGTAGGTGCGAGCGATAAACCCGATCGTCCAAGTTATCGGGTAATGAAATACCTGCTTGAACAGGGCTACCATGTGATTCCGGTTGCGCCAAAAGTCGCGGGTAAGACATTGCTGGGGCAACAGGGGTATGCCACGCTGGCGGACATTCCCGAAAAAGTCGATATGGTGGATGTTTTTCGCAACTCTGAAGCTGCATGGGGCGTCGCACAGGAAGCTATCGCCATCGGCGCAAAAACGCTGTGGCTACAGCTTGGCGTGATCAACGAGCAGGCGGCGGTACTGGCGCGGGATGCAGGCATGACCGTGGTGATGGATCGCTGCCCGGCGATTGAGATCCCTCGCCTGGGGCTGGCGAAATAAAAGTTTAAATGGCCGGATATCGCTCTCCGGCCTTTTAAATACAATCAGTTACGTAGTCGCGGCGCCTGAAGCTGCTTGCGAATGGTACGCGCCAGTTCATCCATCGATGGCTGTTCTGGATGCTCGTCCCGCATTTCGCTTCGCAACTGGGCCTCGGCCAGATAAGTATGCACTGGCTGACCATCATCATCTTCCATTACCACGTGGTACCACGGAGCGGCGCGAAGTTCGTCGTTAACCGCCAGTTCATCAGGCGACGGTTCATCAAGCGAATATTCCGGGTCGATATCGACGACCACTCCGAGGTAACCTAACAGGGAATGGCGGACCTGTTGGCCGATACCGAATTTGCTGGCTATCATAGTCACCTCCCGGGAAATAGATACCCTTTATATGAGGATACTATTCCACTTTTCAAGTTACATGACGCGACAGGCAAACCCTTTCAGATACAGCCCTTCCGGGTAGGTGGCGATCACCGGGTGATCGGCGGCCTGACGGAACTGCTCTATAAATTGTACATCACGACCGGCATCTATTGCGGCATCGGCAATGATTTTCTGAAATAAATCGCTGGTCATCAGTCCGGAGCAAGAGAATGTCAGCAGTATGCCGCCCGGATTGAGCAGTTGAATCGCTAACATGTTAATGTCTTTATAGCCCCGACAGGCACCCATTAACTGGCTTTTATTTTCGACGAATTTGGGCGGGTCCATGATGATGACGTCGAATTTTTCGCCGTGTTCACGGTAAGCGCGCAGCAACTTAAACACGTCATCGCGCACGAATTCGGCTTTGCTCAAGTCCAGTTGGTTCAGTTCAACGTTTTGCCTGGCGATATCCAGCGCATCCTGTGAGGTATCCACGCTGACAACCTGGCGACAACCGCCCATTAATGCCGACACGGCAAAACCGCCGGTATAAGAGAAGCAGTTCAGTACCCGCTGATTTTCCACGTAGCGGCGCGTCGCCAGACGACTGTCGCGCTGATCAAGATAATAACCGGTTTTGTGGCCGCCCTGGATATCGACCAGTAATTTCATACCGTGTTCTTCAATTGGCAGAAGCGCAGGCGGCAGTTCGCCAGTGACCGGGCCTTGCGTCAGCGCCATCCCTTCTTTTTTCCGCACGGCGACGTCGCTGCGATCGTAAATAGCGCAATCCGGATAGCATGTTTGCAGAGCGCTAATTAATGCGGCGCGTTGATATTCGGCCCCGGCGCTGAGCAGTTGCAGCACCAAAAAATGACCAAAACGATCGATAGTGACGCCAGGCAGGCCATCGGACTCACCGGCGATCAGACGATAGCTATCCAGGCCGTCTTTTTTCGCCAGCCAGTCGCGCCACTGCTGCGCCTGGCGCAGGCGGCGGGTGAAAAACGCAATATCAATGGATTCTGCTTTATCAAATGTCCAGACGCGCGCGCGGATCTGAGATGCTGGCGACCAGGCGCCGCGTGCTAACCACTTTCCCTGATGGTCGACGATATCGATAGTTTCACCGAGGTTGGCTTTGCCTTCCAGACGGGATACGGCGCCGGAAAAGACCCATGGGTGGCGGCGGAGTAAAGATTTTTCTCGCCCTTTGCTGAGGACTAAACGGGGATATTGCGGAAATGTAGATTCAGTCATGCGGAGTAACCTCTCACAAACAGTGACGCGAGCCGGATAATAGCTCCAGCCAGGGACCGTGAAAACGAAATGGCGCGTAGGGTAGCACAGATAAGAGGGGCAATCATCAGCGTATGGTGGTGAGCGTTTCTGCACAAAATAGAATCGTAAAGGCACAGTTTCTTCAGCGGGCGCTTTTTATAGTGTTATTTCTTTATATGAAGAAGGAAATACAATGAAAACAGTCTTCTCTTTGACCGCAGCCGCAATGATGGCATTGAGTGGCAGCGTATCTGCCGCATCGGCGTTTAGCCTCAGTAGCGCGGATATTCCGGCGGATTTTCGTTTAACGCAACAGCACGTCTTTAAAGGATTTGGTTGTAGCGGAGAAAATATTTCGCCGCAGCTGAGCTGGCGCAATCCGCCTGCCGGAACCAAAAGCTACGCTATTACCGTCTTCGATCCTGATGCGCCCACCGGAAGCGGCTGGTGGCACTGGACGATGGTGAATATTCCTGCGCAGATTCACGACCTGCCGACGGGAGCTGATAAAAAAACGTTACCCGCTGGAGTGGTGCAGGGACGGAATGATTTCGGTTATGCTGGCTTTGGCGGCGCCTGTCCGCCGCCGGGCGATAAGCCTCATCGCTACCAGTTTACTGTGTGGGCGCTGAATACGGCAACACTGCCGCTCGACAGTGAGTCGAGTGGCGCGTTGGTAGGGTTTATGCTTAACGCGCATGTGATTGCGAAAGCAAAATTCACGGCCACACACGGAAGGTAAAACAGAGGACGGCACGGTGCAGGAGATGCATATTCGACATCAGGATCTTACGACGGCAGAGGTGCGTTCCAGTCATCTGCACCGTTTGCATCGTGTTACGCTTTTTTCCGCCGCTATCTGCCATATTACGCAGGGCAGTAAAGTCATCATTCAGGATGATAGCCGCCTTGTCGCCGGGCCGGGCGAGTTGATCATTATCCCGGCGAACACGCCGCTGGAGATTATTAATCAGCCTGCGCAGAACGGTTTTCGCTCCGACCTGTTGTTACTTTCACCGGAGATTATTGCTCGCTTTAAAACGATGTACGTTCAGGATTATCCACCGGCAAACCTGACATCGCTGTGTACGCCGATGAGCCGTAGCCTGACATTTATGTGGGAGAACGTGTTGGATGCTGTGCGCCAGGGGTTGCCCGTTGGGCTACAGGAACATCAGGCGATGGGGTTACTGTTAGCGCTTTTGCATGATGGCGCGGCGGGACCACTGCTTATTGAACGGCGTTACACCCTCACGGAGCAGGTGCGGCAACTGATTATGCTCTCGCCTGCTAAGCTATGGACAGCCCAGGAGATAGCCCGCCGTCTTGCTATGGGAACATCGACGCTGCGTCGGCGTTTGCAGCGCGAATCGCAGAGTTATCGACAAATTGTTGAAGAGGTGCGCATGTCCTGCGCGCTTTCTCAACTGCAATCGACGACGCTGCCGATCGGAGAAATAGCGCTACGGTGCGGTTACCTGTCGGGGTCGAGATTTACGGCCAGATTCCGCCAACATTATGGGTGTCTGCCCAGTCAGGTACGTTAAGTATGTCCTGTATGCGTCTTCACCGTTGATTATGAAAGGAGAACCATCATGTCGAACGTCTGCATTATCGCCTGGGTTTATGGTCGCGTTCAGGGAGTCGGGTTTCGCTATACCACGCAGCATGAGGCGCAGCGGCTGGGGTTAACCGGCTATGCGAAGAATATGGATGACGGAAGCGTAGAAGTAGTGGCCTGTGGCGACGCGGCGCAGGTGGAAAAACTCATCAAGTGGCTGAAAGAGGGCGGGCCGCGCTCTGCTCGTGTGGACAAAATCCTCACTGAACCGCACAGCCCTCGCGAGATGCTAACAGGCTTCAGTATTCGGTATTAAATACACTTTACCGGTTTGGGCAGACCGGCGATTTTGGTCGCTTGCTTTGCCGGGCCTTTCGGGAACAGACGATACAGATAACGGCTGTTGCCTTTTTCTTCGCCGAACTTATTCGCCATCGCTTTTACCAGCATTCGGATGGCGGGAGAGGTATTAAACTCCAGGTAAAATTCGCGCACGAAGCGCACGACTTCCCAGTGTTCCGCAGAGAGCTCAATGCCTTCATTGGCGGCGATAGCGACTGCCAGCGCTTCACTCCACTGCGTCGTCTCTTTCAGATAGCCTTCGCTATCAGTACTGATTTCTTTACCTTCAAAGATCAACATAACGTTTCACTGCGTAATCAACACGGACGGCAGTGTAGCAAAAAATAAAGCCCTGCATAAGCAGGGCTGGAAGAGGGGAATGTCGATTAGTCGCGGCTGGCGAAGCCCAGAATGCTGAGCAGGCTGACAAAGATGTTGTACAGCGAAACGTACAGACTGACGGTCGCACGAATATAGTTGGTTTCACCGCCGTGAATGATGTTACTGGTTTCATACAGGATAGCGCCCGAGGAAATCAGGATAAACACCGCGCTAATCGCCAGGTGCAATGCAGGCAGTTGCAGGAAAATATTCGCCACCATACCAATCAGCACGACGACGATCCCGGCCATTAACATACCGCCCAGGAAAGACATATCCTTACGGGTGGTCAGAACGTAAGCGGAGCAGCAGAAAAATACTAACGCGGTCCCACCCAGCGCCAGGCCAATGACATCGCCCATGCCTGCTGACAGATAGGCGTTAAGAATTGGGCCCAGGATATAGCCGAGGAAGCCGGTAAACGCAAAAGCAGACAGGATACCGACCGGCTTATTGGCGGTTTTATAGGTCAGGAACATCAGCCCATACATACCGACCAGCGTCAGAATCAGGCCGGGGGAGGGCAGCATCAGTACCGTACTGGCTGTCGCGGTAATTGCGGAGAAAGCCAGCGTCAGGCTCAACAGAAAATAGGTGTTGCGCAGTACTTTGTGCGTACTCAGTAGCGAGCTACGATCACGCGATGATGTAATGATACGATCCATTAGTCACTCTCTTATGACAGATGTAATTAATAAAGGAGAATAATAAAAACAGTCACTGTCACCCAGTGGTTTTACCCATCTTTACGCATTCGTTTACGTTTAGTTTCCTTAAGAGATTTCAGGTGATTACCGTCGTTAAAACGGTCTGCTCATGTCTGGCGCTACGCCATAAAACAGGCGGCAGCGCCAACCACGCGCTACCGATAAAAAATTGATAATCACAGCGATAAAACAGTGGGGACGATCAACACGTATTAAGCCAGTTTTTGTGTTGAAGAAATGGTCAATGTGCCGCTATTTCAGGCAATTAACGAAATTTTGCCTGTTTTTCACGCAAACGAACACATTCGGTCTTTACATGACGCACCGGGATGTTTATAGTGCGCCTCATTCCGGAAGTGTGGCCGAGCGGTTGAAGGCACCGGTCTTGAAAACCGGCGACCCGAAAGGGTTCCAGAGTTCGAATCTCTGCGCTTCCGCCAGATTAAACAAGGGGTTACCGAAAGGTAACCCCTTTGTTGTCTATGGAAAACCCCCAGCTAGGCTGGGGGTTCCGGAAAGCTTTCAGCTTTAAGCCAGTTATTAAAACCCCTTTTGATTTGTTAAAACATCTTGCGGTCTGGCAACTGCAAAAGTTCAACAAGAAATCAAAAGGGGGTCCCAATGGGGGACGAAAAGAGCTTAGCGCACACCCGATGGAACTGTAAATATCACATAGTTTTCGCGCCCAAATACCGAAGACAAGCGTTCTATGGAGAGAAGCGTAGGGCAGTAGGCAGCATATTAAGAAAATTGTGTGAATGGAAAAACGTACGAATCCTGGAAGCGGAATGTTGTGCAGATCATATTCACATGCTTCTGGAGATCCCGCCGAAGATGAGTGTGTCGAGCTTCATGGGATATCTGAAGGGTAAAAGTAGTCTGATGCTTTACGAGCAGTTTGGGGATCTAAAATTCAAATACAGGAACAGAGAGTTCTGGTGCAGAGGGTACTATGTCGATACGGTGGGTAAGAACACGGCGAAGATACAGGACTACATAAAGCACCAGCTTGAAGAGGATAAAATGGGTGAGCAATTATCGATCCCTTATCCGGGCAGCCCGTTTACGGGCCGTAAGTAACGAAGTTTGATGCAAATGTCAGATCGTATGCGCCTGTTAGGGCGCGGCTGGTAAGAGAGCCTTACAGGCGCATCTGAAAAACCTCCGGCTATGCCGGAGGATATTTATTTTTTTGGGCGCTTAGAATATAGTTAGAAAATACTGCCAGAACATTTCCCGAAAAAACGGACTACGTGGGTCTTTAGTTTCTTTTCGTTTCCTGATGTGTCTATTTATTGAAGATGTAGACCATTCTGGGAGGTGAAGGATGCCCCATCTCTTTCAGAATAATGTTGGTATATTCGACAACAGGGCCTCTTGGATGATTTTCTTCTTTATCCTGAAGATGGGTCAGTGCATGTACAACTTCATGAATAAATGAACGTTTTGTGTCAAAAAGTTGTCTTCCTTCGTTACTTTCATAATGTTCGGTATATGAATCATCAGAATCGTCCAGATTGAGACAAATAACTTTCCTGCCTTCTGAAAGTTTGAAGTGTTCCTGAGCCACGGTAGTTTCAAAGGCTTCGCCTGCCCCCAGTAGCCAGCGCTGCTCCACATCATGTAGTTCTTTTTCATATGCGTAATTCATCAGTCTGCGGAATGTTTCGCTTTGGGTATACGCATTTTGAAGTACGGAGGATAGTTCATCGTAGCATTCGTCATAAGTGTCGTCATCAATTTCTGTATCAGGGTCTATTCCACCCGCGCCTGAGATAAGGTACTCCACCACACACTCTGGCTCCAGACGGAATTCACTGTTTATGGCAAGGCTGTCATGAGCAAGGCGTAGCCGTGAGGGGTTTGGTGCATGTTCGGGAATATCGGGGAAAACAGGTGTATCTGCGGTATTTAATCCATATGTGGATACTCCACTTTGAGGTATTAATCTGTAGGTGACCGGAAGCATAACTTCTTATTCCCTGACTACAATTATGAATTATTTAAATTAAATAATAATAGTGTTTTTAGTTAATGTGCCATATACAGATAACGCTATGATTCAGACAAAACCAACAAGTAATACGCTGAAAATGTTATTTATAATGAAACTTAGGGGCGGGGTTTATGTAATAAAACAAGGGGGGCTTCTGTTTGAATACTCCTTGTTTATAAAATCCCTTTATCTCGACTAAAATATCGGATGGGGAAAAAGCGTTTTATCATTGTAATCCGGGAGTGGAGTAGGGGTATGTTGACTACCTGTCAGATCGGCTCCTGTTAATGATTTCGCTAAAGTTAGAGCTATCTTATCTAATTTCGCACCATTTAGTTTGGTGTCAGTTAAGTCTGAGCCGAATAGAATTGCAGCGGTTAAGTTTACACCGGACATGTTAGCGCAAGTCAGGTCTGCGTGAGTTAGGTTTGCTTTAGTCATGTTTGAACCCATTAGATTTACAGCGTGTAGATTTGCACAACACAAAATTGCACCGACTAAATTTACATTAGAAAGATTTGTTTCACGGAAATCTGCATTAGAAGCATCTATTTTTGACAAATCTTCCCCCTGGAAATCTTTATGAGCCAGGTTTACTCCGCGCAGGTTCAGAAAACCATTCTCGGTTATAAGTGAATCAGGCTGTTGTATATTATGTTTACTCATCAGCTTTAACATTCGACATACATTCCAAAATCTCTCGCTATCAACGTTATCCGTTACAGTTTTTCCATTTTTGTTCACTTCAATAATGACCATGGGATCCGTATTTTCGGATGCTGCTCCACATGACAGACATATAGTACACCCGTTGACATCCTCAAGAAATATTTTATTACCATCGAAGAAAGCATCTTTATTTACATATAATAATGATGTGGTCAGTTTTCCAATTACCTCCTGAAAGCATCTTTCATTGCTTCTTCTTACTCCACCACAGGTAAAAAAATTGACAAACCATTCCAGTATACCGCGTGGTGAAGTTGCACTTTTCATTGCTTCTTTCGTACCGGTACCGGCCGCATGCAAATATCTTAATATATTTTCTGGGGACGCGTTAGTTATTGGCATTTTGATTCCTTCTTATGGAAGTGAGTCGATTCCTTATAGGTGTGAGTCAAGTCACATTTATACAAGGAATAATAAAAAAAGATATAAGGTGATTTTTGTATTTAGAGCTTTGGTTGGGTATGAGTAGGTGTCTGGCATCTGACAAGAGGCGATGATATCTGCCATAACGGTGAAGCAGAAGTAATATCACCCGTGAATAATAAGATTATCCTTACTATTGACTTCCTTCATTTCCAGCATAGCTTACGCTTCATCATCAATGAATAAACAATTAAGTTTGTTGAGCGAAAATTTACCTAAAGAAAAAATAATAAGCCTTAATATTTTTTTGCAGTATTTCAACTTATAGCAGAATAAATGTGCGTAGATGGCGTAAAAACCTGACGAGCAGAAATACTTACACACTAAAAATGCTCCCGCAAACAGAGCAAAATGAGAGAGGAACGTTTGCCCCTTACATTTCCACCAAAGATTCTGGTTTTGTCTCTTGTAAAGGGCATACGTATCGCGTTTTATCTCATTAAGAAAGTATGTTGACGTATTAAATTATGCATAATGCTCTTTCAATTGCTTCACGTTTGAAATGAATAATTCAAAACCAGTGAGCGCCTCTTCTTCGGTACTGGTTTGCGGCAAGCGATAAAGCGCCACTAAAGCAGTATTGTCTGCGTCAGCGCCGATAGTGACGGCGCTGGTGTAGTTAAGACGTAAAAAATGCTGCAAAGTCAGGATGTCGTCAGGCAGTGGCATAAAGGGACAGCACATTTCCAGTGTATGATCGGATTCATTAAAATAAACCTGTATCCCATCATCAATGATAAGCAGTGGCTCATCTTCTGGCGCATCCAGGCCTAACGCGTCATATAAACGATTTAATAAATTTTCCATATAGTTACCTCAAGACTCAAGATGTGATTAATGAAGAAATGCCTTTTACTGACTGCCAAATATTTTCATCCCCAACTCGTTTTTGATAGGAAAGATTGAGCACCTCTGGCGATAAATTTTTCATTACTTTGTTTCCCGCTCCACCCGTATTTTGTTTCTGAATCTCCAGGTTACCGCTATTCAGTAATACTTTTTGGAAAATTTTCTGCCCACCGCTATCCGGAAGACTGCCAGGAGTATTTAACATATGGGTCTGATGGAAAGAAATGAGCTCTCGCTTGATTTCTGAATCCATCATCCCTGTACGATCTTTGCCGCTTTTACAATTCCAGGCGGGTACCGCGCCAATTTCATGGGCTAACATGGCAAGGCGTTGTGCGAGTTTATAGGGTTCGCCGCCATCTTTATGATGTTGGTTATTTTTCCAGATATCCTTAATCTGGCGCGCTAATGTATTTACGACCTCATAATTATCCGGGTATTGCGCCAGCCATTCGCCAACCCAGCCACCTGGTCTGGCTTCAGGGCGTAAATCATTGCCTAATAACTGATGTAGCGCTTCGGCATTATATCTATCCGATGCTTTAAGGCCAAAGCCGAGCTTGAGCGCCAGCTCATTAACACCCACATTAAATGCGGCGACGTCCGGTTTTATTTTTACCGTCTGTAGATCGCCATCTTTATTGCGGATTTTTAAATGAATCATTTTTCCCGGCTGGGTCAACGATTGCCATGCGCGCATTTGATCCTCGACCATCGTTCCCTCTTTGCCGAAAATATTCGACGCGGTGAGTAACCCGACGGATACCAGTTTCAGGCTTACCGCTTCGCCCGCTAAGGCTCTGTTAAGCAACTCAGGTTTACTAAAAAGTGCCGCAGTTAATACTTCTTTGGCTTTGTTTTCAGCGCCGACCTGACGCAGAAGCGGATCTTTTTCATGATAGGGGGAAAGCACGCCATGACGTATCCCGCAAAAGAGCGTTTTATCTTTACCGTCCTCATGCACACTCACCGTGGACATCCACAAATTGTTGGCGTGATGAATATTCCTGGTATCCCAACTGCATACGCCCTTTCCCTGATAAGCACTGGGAAAGATATCTTTTGCGCCAATTTTCATCTCTGCGGCAGGGAGCTGCGTGTTGGTATAGTGATGCCCGTTATGCGTGAGTGTATTTTTTATGGTTTGCCAGGGCTGGTTATTAAGCTGCTTGACCTGAGCATCTCTAAACGCTACTGCCGCAAAGCGATGAGCTTCTTTTGCAGGTAGGCCATTTTGCTGCTGAGTGCGTGCTGCAATAAGTTCGATAAGATTTTTCTTCAATGCTTTTGCCGCGGCTTCTTCTTGTTTTGTTGCTGGCCGGTCCGCTTTAACTTTGGCTAACTCCATTTGGTTTGCCATTGACGTTAGAACCGGGTCTTGTTTACCCAGAACGGTTGCCGCGACGGTAAGAAGATCGCGCTGTAAGTTATAGAGGTTATGCAGCGAGTGGTTAGACGTCTTCTGATGCTGTAGATAATTCCCCCATGTCGCGCCGGGTTCTCGCAGGACAATAATTTCCGGGCGAACGTCGGGCGCTTTAGCCGGCGCTTTGCCCTGGCCTGAGAGAATCTGCATTCCATTGTATAAGGTTTTTTGTAGGCTTTTAAAAGCCTCCTGGGTTTTTAGTGAAGCTGAGTGATAGAAGCTCTGTATTTGCATAGCGTTTTTAATATTCCTGAATAGGGGAGTGGGAACATTCAACAGGGTTAACAACCCTTTAAAAGGATGTGACTTTTATGCACCAGGAACTTTAAAAAAATGTCCTTTTTAATGAGGAAACGCTTCTGATCAGGCGGGGAGGTGTCCTGACGTCCATACGTAGTGGCGATCATGGGGGGAGAACGGCACATCAAATGTTCATAAAATCTACAAACTTCACAATTTAGGGCACAACTTTTATTGAAAACCCACCTTCTTGACTCAGATCAAATTCACCGATTTACTCCTGCGTAAAGTAACGGCGTTACATCAAATGTTATACAGGTGTGTGTATGCCAGCAAAGCCCCGGACAAGTAAGACCGTGACGAAGAATATTCGTTTTTCCTATTCCATGCTTGAACAGATAGAATTCGCGTTGAAATCTGAGAAGACGCGGAATTTTTCAGCATGGGTAAAAGAGGCCTGTCGGGAAAAGTTATGTAACACGGGACATAAGCTGTAGTTATCGTCTTATGTAAGAGGGGGCGGCCATTTTGAAAAGAACAACGTGCTTATATACCTCCTGGGTTTTTGCCGCTTTTATCTCTTTGCTGATATTTGCCTGGAGTGTCATAAACTATCCTCTCTATGAATCTATAATAATTATTGTCTTTTATATCTGGCTAATTCTGGTGCCGCTTTATCTTATTGTGTATGAGTGGCTAATAGATTGTCATTAAATTTATGGTTGCGTACTTGAAAAGTGATATTTCATATCTGTGCGGTAAGTCATTGTCGTAATAATATTATTGGTCAGGCGACGGGCGAGCGTCTGCGCATTTTGCATCGTTTTATCTTCAAAATTTTGCAGTAAGCGTTGCGCTTCTTTCGGATGCGACGCATATAATCTCAGATAGCTCTGTTCCATCTTATACTGCTGCTTAGCTGTTTGCTGTTCAAATGTTTTCCAGGCGTGTTGCACATCTGGCGCAAACGCATTGTAGTCCTGCATAACCAGCGTTTGCAGCGTGCGGAATGTCCAGTAGGTAGAGTCGTTGCTCGCCCGATCGGTTCCTTTATCATCTCCGGGTTGATAATGACGCATTCCCTGATAATAGGGGAGATAGACGCTAAGAGATGGCATTCCATAGGCGATGTATTCTACGTTGCCGATAGCCTGCGGTAATTTCGGTCTGACCTGTAAAATATGTGACTCCTGGGTACGAAAAACGGATATAGGTCGCCATGGTTCTTGTGGATTATGACTGGCATAAGGGTCGTGCGACGTTCCCTGATAGTGATTGCGTAACGCGTTTTTTACTGCCGCCACGCTAATTTTCGTTATTGGCGTTAAAAAAACAGGAAATGTTTTCCCTTCGCTAACGACCGTATCCAGATGCGGATTAAACTGGTGTTGTAGCGTCCAGACGCGCGGATAATTATAGGTGGTATCGTTTTTGTTATCCTGCGAATAGGCTTGATGAAAGTCGAATTCGCCGCGGGCCGGATCATATAATCCCTGCTTTTTCGCAAAGCTTACTAACGTTGGTGACGCCATATAATTCGCGTTATCATTCGGATCGTAATGGCGTAAACGTCCCTGATTGGCGGAAACGAAATAGCTATCTGCCGGAAGTCGTACTGCCAGCCATTGATGACCGCTTCCCGTCTCCAGATACCATATCTCTTTGCTATCAATAAACGCGACGCCGAAACCTTCGCCCGCGCCTTTTTGTTCAATAATGTCGCCCAGTAATTTGGCGCCCTGACGCGCCGATTGCGCCACTGGCAGGATCACGGACTCAATGGCGTCTTCCGTGATTCCCGTTTTTGTCACGTAAGGATCGGCAGCCAGCGCCGCTCTGCCATTGTAAATGGTTTCCGTTGCGCTCATTCCGACGCCCGCCGAATTGAAACCGGCTTCACCCATGGCGTTATCGTTAGTATCAAAGTCATGAATCGCCGTATAGCGCATCGCTGTCTCCGGAAGCGGCCAGCTAAAATTGTTCCGATGTGCTTTATACTCGCCTTGTTGATGAAACGCGACGGGATGAATAACCTTATGCTTGGCGTTATTTGCCGAGCCATCCTCGTTACGCGCGATAATGAAGGAGCCATCAGCCGAAGCCTGATTGCCTACCAAAAGGGTAGTACAGGCGATGACTTTACCCATACCCAGCAGCGTAACGGCGAATGCAAGATACTTTTTCATAAAGGTTCCCACTGAATAACGCGTTATGGGATGAATTGACCCTGGATTGGAAACCGAGAAAGTGATCGAGCCAGCAATATTCTTTGGCGGCATCCTTTATTTTCTCTTTATTGAGGTTGTATTGATAACCACAGCCCTGTGGCAGGGAAGGGGAACAGAACCTGTACTGACCTTAGCTATAACCGCTATCAGGCAGACGAACCGAAAAGATATTATGTTCATCGGCATAGCGGTAAGATGCCGAGCCACCGTGCAATAGAGCAATCGCGTTAACCAACGATAGCCCCAGGCCGAAACCGGCAGTGTGGCGGGCATTATCTCCTCGCCAAAAACGCCGGAAAAGCTTATCCGCATCGGCGGGGTGGCTGCCCGGATTCGCGACCCGAATTTCTGCAACGTTATCATCATAAGCGCTTTCAATACGTATCACGGCGTTTTCATCAGAATAACGGATGGCATTCGTCAGCAGGTTTGAGAGTACTCTTTGTAATAATATTTCGTCAGCCCATACCGTTCCCTGACATTGATTTATAAAACAGATGCGCTTCTCCTCGGCAAGGGGGCTAAGATAATCCAGCATATTTTCGACCAGCGCATTGAGCGAAACAGGCTGTTTTTTTACCGCTATATTCTGGTGCTCCGCGCGTGCCAGAAAGAGAATATTTTCTGTCAGTCGCGACAGTCCCTCCAGCTCTTCAATATTATCGACAAGGGCTTGTTGATACTCTTCGGCGCTGCGTTCCTGACTCAGCATCACCTGGTTTTTCCCCAGTAAAATATTAACCGGCGTGCGCAGCTCATGCGCCAGATCGTCGGCAAATTGGTTCAGGCGTTCAAAATCGTCGGAAAGCTTCTGGCGCATGGTATTTAGCGCTTGTCCAAGCGGTCTGAGCTCGACGGGTAACGCCTGTTCCGCCAACGGCTGGCGAAGTGTGCCGCTATCTGTCGCCGCGGTGAGTCGGCTGAGCGACGTAATGGCCCGCAGCCCGTTTCTGATGACTAATGGACTGAGCGCCGAACAGACGAGGATCGCGATAAGGCTAATCAGCAAACTGTTGCGGCGATATTGCGCCAGCATTTGCCGCCTTTCCGTCGCCAGCCTGGCGATAGTAAGGGTCAGTGGGTCATCGCCGCTTCTGGCGTTTACTCGTACCGCGGTCAGCTCCGTGCCTTGTACCGCCTGGCGAAATAAGGTTTCGCGGGTGATGTTTTTAGCCAGCGGAATCTCGTTAAAGCGTTGGTCGGGGATGCCGCTATGATTAATCGCAACATTGTGGCCTGTTGCAGAATGGATCAATAAGATATCCTGCTTCGTATCCACCATCCGATTGAAGTAGAGCGGCAGATTTTCCGGCCTGGCGCCATCCAGTAACAGTTGCTGCATTTGCGCCGCCCGATTTATTAGCGTCATATCATCCCGATACGTTAATTCTTTGCTCAGCGCGTTATAGAGCGTCCAGCTAATGCCGGTACAGGCGAGGATAAGTATGGCGATAAAAGAAATTGTCAGGCGCAGCGTCATTGATAACTTAACCATTCTGCGACGTTTCCGCCTGTAATCGATAACCCATCCCCCGGACGGTCATAATGAGCTTCTTTTCAAATGGATCGTCTACTTTGGCGCGCAGCCGACGAATCGCGACATCAACGGTGTTGGTTTCACTATCAAAGTTAATTCCCCAAACTTCGCTGGCGATCGCGGTTCGGGGCACGATTTCTCCTGCCCGGGACGCCAGTAACCAGAGGAGCAGGAATTCTTTGCGGGTCAGGGAAATCGGTTTGCCATTTCGTGACACCGATTGCTTTGTGGCATCCATGTCCAGACCATTGATCGTCAGTCGGGTAAAGACCGGGACATGCTGTCTGAGTTGAGCTCTCACCCGGGCCAGCAGCTCGGCGAAGGAAAAAGGCTTAACAAGGTAATCATTAGCGCCCGCCTCAAGACCTTTGACGCGATCCTCAACCGAGTCGCGCGCCGTCAGGCAAATAACAGGGGACTGATGCGCAGTGCGTAACGCGCGTAAAACCTGCCATCCATCAAGCCCCGGCAGCATAATATCAAGAATAATCAAAGAATAATGTTCCTGAAGGGCCAGGTGTAATCCGTCTCGTCCATCACAGGCATAATCAACCACATAGCCTGCCTCCGTGAGTCCCTGACGTACCCACTCAATGGTTTTCTGGTTATCTTCAATCAATAAAATCTTCATCGACGCAGTATGCCATAGGCTTGGTAGCGAATCCGTAAATCTCCAACAAGATGACATAATTGTCATGTCCGTGTAAGGTTAATCCTGGACGCGCCAGATATATTTTCCTGCATCAATACCGTAAAGGAGTGAAGCATGAAACGATATATACTGGCTACCGCGATAGCATCTCTTGTTGCAGCCCCGGCAATGGCGCTGGCCGCTGGCAACAATATTCTCAGCGTACATATTCTCGATCAGCAAACAGGCAAACCGGCGCCCGGCGTGGAGGTGGTACTGGAGCAGAAAAAGGATAACGGATGGACGCAATTAAACACCGGGCATACCGACCAGGATGGACGTATTAAAGCTCTGTGGCCCGAAAAAGCTGCCGCGCCGGGGGATTATCGCGTTATTTTTAAAACCGGCCAGTATTTTGAAAGTAAAAAACTGGACACGTTTTTCCCGGAGATTCCCGTCGAGTTTCATATCAGCAAAACGAATGAGCACTATCATGTGCCGCTGTTATTAAGTCAGTATGGTTATTCAACCTATCGCGGGAGCTAATTTAGAGCCTATCCCATTAGGGCTATTTTACTTGCCATTTTGGACCTGGGCAGTGCTCGCCAAAACGCGTTAGCGTTTTGAACGCCGCTTGCGGCGGCCCGAAGGGCGAGCGTAGCGAGTCAAACCTCACGTACTACGTGTACGCTCCGGTTTTTGCGCGCTGTCCGTGTCCAAACTGGCTGCGTCAATAACGCCTGCTGGGATAGGGTCTTGGATTGTATTAATCGCCGCGATTTATGGCGAGCAAACATCGCGGCGGGAATAAAAATCTTCAGCGTATCGACTCTTCTCCCACAAGCGGTGGTTATCCCGCTTGTGGGCATGAGTGACGGTTAAACAGGCGCTTCCATCTCAAGTCTGACCGGATGAAAACGGCGTTTGAAATAAATCAGGCCATGCCCATCCTGGCTAAGGATAATATTTTTGATCGCCACCAGATACACCAGATGCGTGCCAATGGTTTGTACCTCGCTGATCTCGCCTTCAAGACCGGCCAGCGCGCCGTTAAGTACCGGCTGGCCCAGCGGTCCGTTTTGCCAACATGGCTGGTGAAAACGCTCCTCCATCGCCATCCCCGTCATACCGGCAAAGTGGCGCGCCATCAGCTCCTGCTCATGGTTAAGTACATTAATGCACAGCCTGCCGTTACCCTGAAAAACGGGGTTCATGGCGCTATTGGCATTAATACATACCATTACGGAGGGCGGCGTATCGGTGACGGAGCAGACCGCTGTTGCGGTGATACCGCAGCGTCCGGCGTGACCCGCCGTGGTTACGATGTTGACCGCTGCCGCCAGACTTGCCATCGCATCGCGAAAACGCAGACGTTGTTCATCTACTTGCATGAGAACCTCCTGCCGCGTTATTTCAGCAGCTTATCCAGTTGATTGATGTCGTCGTTATTGTGCAAATGCGAAACCGTCCAGCCATTCTGATCGTATTCGGAGAGGCAGCGATCGACCATTGCCATCATCTTATCCATATTGCCGGAGCTCTGGGCCTGACGCAGGCACTGCAGACGAATTTCATCCTGGCTGCCCGAGTAGTTAATCTCGTACAGCTCATGGCGGCCGCCAAACTCGCTGCCGATGGCATCCCACATCAATTTAAGAATTTTGATACGTTCAACATGGTCCATTCCGTTAGAGCCACGTACGTATTTCGCCAGGTACTGGTCGATTTGCGGATTATTCAGATCACGGGCGCTGGAAGGCAGGTAAATCAGGCCGCTGGTAACGTTACGTTCAATAATATTTTTAATTTTCGCGTAGGCCATTGGGGCCATCACACGATAGGTTTGCAGCGCGGCGTGGTCCGGTAGCCAGGCGCCGTTTACCCACGGGGTTGCTTCAGAACACATAGAATCGCTCAATGCCCAGAACATATTGCGCCAGGCCACGACTTCGCCGAGATCGGCCTGCACGCCCCGGAACTCTACGGTACCCGTACATTCGAGCGATTTTTTCAGCAGCGCGGTAATGAAATCAAGTTTAACCGCCAGACGAACACAGGCTTGCAGTGGATACATACGGGCAAAGCCGCCTTCCATCGTCCAGCGACGGCAACGATCGAAATCACGGTAAATCAAGACGTTTTCCCACGGGATCAACACCTTGTCCATCACCAGAATGGCATCGTTTTCATCAAAGCGGCTGGAGAGGGGATAATCAAACGGCGAGCCCGTCGCGCCCGCGACCATTTCATACGAGGCGCGCGAAATAAGTTTTACGCCTTCGGCATCCATTGGCGCGACAAACATCAGAGCAAAATCCGGGTTTTCGCCCATCACCTGGGCTGAGCCGAAACCAATCATGTTGTAGTGAGTCAGGGCAGAGTTAGTGGCGACGACTTTCGCCCCGCTGACAATAATCCCGGCGTCCGTCTCTTTCTCCAGCTTGATATAGACGTCTTTCACTTCGTCGGCAGGTTTGTGGCGGTCGATAGGCGGGTTGACGATTGCATGGTTAAAGTACAGGCCGGTCTCCTGAATACGGGTGTACCAGTTGCGGGCGTTCTGCTCAAACTGGCCGTAGAAGGCTGGGTTAGCGCCCAGAGCGCAACCAAAGGCGGCTTTGTAATCCGGTGTGCGTCCCATCCAGCCGTAACTCAGGCGTGACCACTCGGCGATAGCATCACGCTGTTGGCGCAGATCGTCTGCGCTTTTCGCCACGCGGAAAAATTTATGCGTATAACCGCCGCTGCCGGTATCAGTATTCCAGCACAGGGTATCTTGCATCGACGGTTTATGTAATGCGTCATACAGTTGTGCGACAGAGGCTGCGGCATTGCGGAATGCCGGATGTGTCGTAACATCTTTAACGCGTTCGCCGTAAATATAAATTTCCCGCCCGTCCTGCAGGCTTTTTAAATACTCTTCGCCCGTTAACGGACGCTTGTTATCAGTACGAAAATCTTCAGGTTTCATTGCGGCCTCTTCCTCGTTAATCGGAATGCTTTGTTAATAATATGTTTCTTATTTGTTGTTTAATTGAATAGGCAGAAGCGTAAACTGTGAAGAGACTTTCAGGACAACGGCGGGTACTTTTCAGATGAACGTCGAAGAAGAAGAGTAAAATGCGATCGCCGTCAACGTTGTAAGCGGGAGGGGATTCCCGTGTCGGCGGCGAGGGAAGGTAAGAATACTATGCTTCCGCTTCGCTATCAGGATGCTGGCGTCCCAGGGCAATAAGATCGTCCAGCAGCAGCATCAATTGCTGTGTTTTTTCGGGCGTGAAATCGGCCTCAATTTTTCGATAAGCCTCTTCTACCTGGCTCCGGGCACGGGCGTACAACGTTTGTCCCTGCTCCGTCAACATGACATATAACTTACGCTGATCGTTAACCGGCTTGAGTCGCAACACCAGTCCGTCTCGCTCCATGCGCGTCAATATTCCGGTCAGACTTGGACGCAAAATGCAGGTACGAAAGGCCAGCTCGTGAAAATCCATAGAGGGGCTATCGGCCAGGATTCGCACAATGCGCCATTGCTGGTCGGTCAGATTGTGGCTTTTAACGATGGGGCGGAAATAGGTCATTGCTGCTTCGCGCGCCTGAAGCAATGCGATGGTTAATGAATCATGCATAAGCGTTTCTCTTTTGCAGAATTATTAATACCTGAATAATCGTGTTTACCGATGTGAGCTATGACATCTGTTTTATGTCCAAAGTTTAACAGAAACAAGGGATTTTATTTAACTATTTGATATATTTGTATTTAATTATTATTTTGTGAAAATATTGTTAATCACATCACAAATACTTTACTTCAGCTTGCTAAATGTACAGCGAAAGCATAAATCTAATCATTAATATATTAATGAAATCACAGCCCGTTAAATCGGCCTGAGGAGTTTATGTATGAAGGGTACTGTTTTCGCCGTTGCGTTAAACCATCGCAGCCAGCTTGATGCCTGGCAAGAGGCTTTCTCTCAGCCTCCCTATAATGCGCCGCCTAAAACCGCAGTGTGGTTCATCAAGCCGCGTAATACGGTGATTCGTCACGGCGAACCCATCCCTTATCCGCAGGGAGAAAAGGTACTGAGCGGCGCGACAGTGGCGCTCATTGTGGGGAAAACCGCCAGCCGGATACGCCCTGAAGCGGCGGCGGACTATATCGCCGGGTATGCGTTGGCTAACGAGGTCAGCCTGCCGGAAGAGAGCTTTTATCGCCCGGCGATTAAAGCGAAATGTCGCGATGGCTTTTGCCCTCTGGGTGAAATGGCGCCGCTGAGTGATGTGGATAACCTCACCATTATCACTGAAATCAACGGACGAGAAGCGGACCACTGGAATACTGCCGATTTACAGCGTAGCGCCGCACAGCTGCTTAGCGCGTTAAGTGAGTTCGCTACGCTTAACCCTGGCGATGCGATCTTACTCGGTACGCCGCAGAATCGCGTTGCGCTGCGTCCCGGCGATCGGGTGCGTATTCTGGCGAAAGGTTTACCCGCTCTGGAAAATCCGGTTGTCGCAGAAGATGAATTCGCCCGCCACCAGACGTTTACGTGGCCGTTGTCAGCAACGGGAACGCTATTTGCGCTGGGGTTGAACTACGCCGATCATGCCAGCGAGCTGGCATTTACGCCGCCGAAAGAGCCGCTGGTATTTATCAAAGCGCCAAACACCTTTACCGAACATCATCAAACGTCGGTGCGCCCGAACAACGTCGAATATATGCACTATGAAGCCGAACTGGTCGTGGTAATTGGCAAAACGGCGCGTAAGGTGAGCGAAGCCGAAGCCATGGAGTATGTGGCCGGTTACACCGTCTGTAACGACTACGCGATCCGCGACTATCTGGAAAACTACTACCGTCCAAATCTGCGGGTAAAAAGCCGCGACGGCCTGACGCCGATAGGCCCGTGGATTGTGGATAAAGAGGCGGTTTCTGATCCGCATAACCTGACGTTACGCACCTTTGTCAACGGTGAGCTGCGCCAGGAAGGGACGACCGCCGATCTGATCTTCAGCATCCCGTTCCTGATTTCTTATCTGAGCGAATTTATGACGTTGCAACCGGGCGACATGATTGCCACCGGTACGCCGAAAGGGTTGTCCGATGTGGTGCCGGGGGATGAAGTTGTCGTGGAAGTAGAAGGCGTGGGTCGCCTGGTTAACCGAATCGTCAGTGAGGAGAGCGCAAAATGAAGAAAATAAATCATTGGATTAACGGCAAAAATGTTGCAGGTAACGACTACTTCCAGACTACTAACCCGGCGACCGGTGACGTGCTGGCGGAAGTGGCCTCCGGCGGTGAAGCAGAAGTGAACCAGGCTGTCTCGGCGGCCAAAGAGGCGTTCCCGAAATGGGCCAACCTGCCGATGAAAGAGCGCGCGCGCCTGATGCGTCGTCTGGGTGACCTGATTGACCAGAACGTACCGGAAATCGCGGCGATGGAAACCGCCGACACCGGCCTGCCTATTCACCAGACTAAAAACGTGCTGATCCCGCGCGCCTCGCATAACTTCGAATTCTTCGCCGAAGTGTGCCAGCAGATGAACGGCAAGACCTATCCTGTTGACGATAAAATGCTCAATTATACGCTGGTGCAGCCCGTCGGCGTCTGCGCGCTGGTGTCGCCGTGGAACGTGCCGTTTATGACCGCGACCTGGAAAGTCGCGCCGTGCCTGGCGCTGGGTAACACCGCGGTGCTCAAAATGTCCGAGCTGTCGCCGTTGACTGCCGACAGGCTGGGCGAGCTGGCGCTGGAGGCAGGAATTCCGGCAGGGGTGCTGAACGTGGTGCAGGGCTATGGCGCCACTGTTGGCGATGCGCTGGTACGCCACCATGACGTGCGTGCGGTGTCGTTTACCGGCGGGACCGCCACCGGTCGCAATATCATGAAAAATGCCGGCCTGAAAAAATACTCGATGGAGCTGGGCGGCAAATCGCCGGTGCTGATTTTTGAAGATGCCGACATTGAGCGCGCGCTGGACGCCGCGCTGTTCACCATCTTCTCGATCAACGGCGAACGCTGTACCGCCGGGTCGCGCATCTTTATCCAGCAGAGCATTTACCCTGAGTTCGTGAAGCGCTTTGCCGAACGCGCGAATCGCCTGCGTGTCGGCGATCCGACCGACCCGAACACCCAGGTCGGCGCGCTGATTAGCCAACAGCACTGGGAAAAAGTCTCCGGTTATATCCGCCTCGGCATTGAAGAGGGCGCAACGCTGCTGGCGGGCGGTGCGGAAAAACCCACTGACCTGCCTGCGCATCTGAAAGGCGGTAACTTCCTGCGCCCAACCGTGCTGGCCGATGTCGACAACCGTATGCGCGTCGCGCAGGAAGAGATCTTTGGGCCGGTCGCCTGCCTGCTGCCATTCAAAGACGAGGCGGAAGGGTTACGCCTGGCGAACGACGTGGAATACGGTCTGGCCTCTTATATCTGGACCCAGGACGTGAGCAAAGTGTTGCGCCTGGCGCGTGGGATTGAAGCCGGCATGGTCTTCGTCAACACCCAGAACGTCCGTGACCTGCGCCAGCCGTTCGGCGGCGTGAAAGCCTCCGGTACCGGGCGCGAAGGCGGCGAATATAGCTTCGAAGTGTTTGCGGAAATGAAAAACGTCTGCATCTCAATGGGCGACCATCCTATCCCAAAATGGGGAGTTTGATATGGGCAAGTTAGCGTTAGCAGCAAAAATTACCCACGTGCCGTCGATGTATCTTTCTGAACTGCCGGGAAAAAATTACGGTTGTCGTCAGGCAGCCATTGATGGGCATATTGAAATTGGCAAGCGTTGCCGCGAAATGGGCGTTGACACCATTATCGTATTCGACACCCACTGGCTGGTGAATAGCGCTTACCACATTAATTGTGCCGACCATTTCCAGGGCGTCTATACCAGCAACGAATTGCCGCACTTTATTCGCGACATGACCTATGACTATGACGGTAATCCGGAGCTCGGCCACCTGATCGCCGACGAGGCAGTCAAACTGGGCGTGCGCGCTAAAGCGCATAACATCCCGAGCCTGAAGCTGGAGTATGGCACGCTGGTGCCGATGCGCTACATGAACAGCGACAAGCACTTCAAAGTGGTCTCCATCTCGGCGTTCTGCACTGTGCATGATTTTGCCGACAGCCGCAGACTGGGCGAAGCCATTCTCAAGGCGATTGAGAAATATGACGGTACCGTAGCGGTATTCGCCAGTGGTTCTCTGTCGCACCGTTTTATTGACGACCAACGAGCGGAAGAGGGGATGAACAGCTACACCCGCGAGTTCGATCATCAGATGGATGAGCGCGTGGTCAAGCTGTGGCGCGAAGGCAAATTCAAGGAGTTTTGCACCATGTTGCCGGAGTACGCCGACTACTGCTACGGCGAAGGCAACATGCACGACACGGTCATGCTGCTGGGAATGCTGGGTTGGGACAAATACGACGGCAAGGTGGAGTTCATCACCGACCTGTTCGCCAGCTCCGGTACCGGCCAGGTAAACGCTGTTTTCCCGCTGCCTGCGTAAGGGGGGGTTATGCCGCACTTTATTGCTGAATGTACTGAAAATATTCGCGAGCAGGCTGATTTACCAAGCCTGTTCAGCAAGGTAAACGAGGCGCTGGCCGCCAGCGGGATTTTCCCCATCGGCGGTATTCGCAGTCGCGCCCACTGGCTGGATACCTGGCAGATGGCTGACGGTAAGCATGATTACGCGTTTGTGCATATGACGCTGAAAATCGGCGCCGGGCGCAGCCTGGATAGCCGTCAGGAAGTCGGCGAAATGCTGTTTGGGCTGATTAAAGCCCACTTCGCCGACCTGATGGAGAACCGCTATCTGGCGCTGTCGTTTGAGATTGCCGAGTTACATCCAACGCTCAATTACAAACAAAACAACGTACACGCGTTATTTAAATAGCACACTCTTTCGCCCGGTGGCGCTGCGCTGACCGGGCCTACAAAAAGAACGATGCACGAAGCAATACCGAACCGTAGGTCGGGTAAGACGCACCGCGTCGCCACCCGGCGCAGCAGCACCGAATGAGGTAACAGGAAGCAACTATGCTCGATAAACAGACCCATACCCTGATCGCCCAGCGACTTAATCAGGCTGAAAAACAGCGTGAACAGATTCGCGCAGTGTCGCTGGATTATCCCAACATCACTATTGAAGATGCCTATGCCGTACAGCGTGAATGGGTCAATATCAAGATCGCCGAAGGGCGCACGCTCAAAGGCCACAAAATCGGCCTGACCTCTAAAGCGATGCAGGCCAGCTCGCAAATCAGCGAACCGGATTACGGCGCGCTGCTTGACGATATGTTCTTCCATGACGGCGGCGATATCCCCACCGACCGTTTTATCGTCCCGCGTATTGAAGTGGAGCTGGCGTTCGTGCTGGCGAAACCGCTGCGCGGCCCCAACTGCACGCTGTTCGACGTCTACAATGCCACGGATTATGTGATTCCGGCGCTGGAACTGATTGACGCCCGCAGCCACAACATCGACCCGGAAACCCAGCGCCCGCGCAAAGTGTTCGACACCATTTCCGACAACGCCGCCAACGCCGGGGTGATCCTCGGTGGTCGTCCCATCAAACCAGACGAGCTGGATCTGCGCTGGATCTCCGCGCTGCTCTATCGCAACGGCGTGATCGAAGAAACCGGCGTCGCCGCAGGCGTGCTGAATCATCCGGCCAACGGCGTGGCGTGGCTGGCAAACAAGCTTGCCCCCTACGATGTCCAGCTTGAAGCCGGGCAGATCATCCTCGGCGGCTCGTTCACCCGCCCGGTGCCGGCGCGCAAGGGCGACACCTTCCATGTCGACTACGGCAACATGGGCGCGATCAGTTGCCGGTTTGTGTAAGGAAAAAACGATGAAAAATGCTTTCAAAGACGCGTTAAAAGCGGGGCGCCCGCAAATCGGTTTGTGGCTGGGGCTTGCCAACAGTTACAGCGCTGAACTGTTAGCGGGCGCCGGCTTCGACTGGCTACTGATTGACGGTGAACACGCGCCAAACAACGTGCAGACGGTGTTGACCCAGTTGCAGGCGATTGCGCCTTATCCCAGCCAGCCGGTGGTGCGTCCGTCATGGAACGATCCGGTACAGATTAAGCAACTGCTCGACGTCGGCGCGCAAACGCTGCTGATACCGATGGTGCAGAATGCCGATGAAGCGCGAAACGCCGTGGCGGCTACGCGTTATCCGCCTGCCGGTATTCGCGGCGTGGGCAGCGCGCTGGCGCGGGCATCGCGCTGGAACCGCATTCCGGACTATCTCCACCAGGCCAACGACGCCATGTGCGTACTGGTGCAGATTGAAACGCGTGAGGCGATGAGCAATCTGGCGTCAATTCTCGACGTGGATGGCATTGACGGCGTGTTTATTGGCCCGGCGGATCTCAGCGCCGATATGGGCTTTGCCGGCAATCCGCAGCACCCGGAAGTGCAGGCGGCGATTGAGAACGCCATCGTGCAGATACGCGCGGCGGGGAAAGCGCCGGGGATTCTGATGGCCAATGAAGCACTGGCGAAACGTTATCTGGAACTGGGGGCGCTATTTGTCGCCGTCGGCGTTGACACCACGCTGCTGGCGCGCGGCGCGGAGGCGCTGGCGGCGCGCTTTGGCGCAGAAAAAAACCTGTCCGGTGCGTCCGGCGTCTATTAAGCCTGGCCCGGTAAGCGCAGCGCTACCGGGCAACCGTAGTACCCTACAAAAATTCCCATCAGAGGAAAAAAAATGAGCGACACATCATCTGCACTTCCGGAAAGCCCCGAGTCTGTCAGTTCGCACAACGCGCTCAGCACGGGTCAACAAACCGTCATAAATAAACTGTTCCGCCGACTCATCGTATTTTTATTCGTGTTGTTTATCTTCTCGTTTTTAGACCGTATCAACATCGGTTTTGCCGGGTTGACGATGGGGCAGGATCTGGGGTTAAGCGCCACCATGTTTGGCCTTGCCACGACGCTGTTTTACGCCACCTACGTCATTTTCGGCATTCCCAGCAACGTGATGTTGAGCATAGTCGGTGCCCGCCGCTGGATTGCGACCATTATGGTGCTATGGGGCATTGCATCTACCGCCACGATGTTCGCGGTGGGGCCGAAAAGCCTGTATGTGCTGCGAATGCTGGTGGGCATTACCGAAGCGGGCTTTTTGCCAGGAATATTGCTCTATTTAACTTACTGGTTTCCGGCGTTTTTCCGCGCCCGCGCCAACGCATTATTTATGATTGCCATGCCGGCCACTACCGCGTTGGGGTCGATTGTCTCCGGCTATATTTTATCGCTGGACGGCATATTCAATCTGCATGGATGGCAGTGGTTATTCCTGTTGGAAGGATTTCCGTCAGTTTTGTTAGGCATTATGGTGTGGTTTTACCTGGATGATACCCCGGCAAAAGCCAAATGGCTGACGGCAGAGGATAAAAAATGTTTGCAGGAGATGATGGATAATGACCGCCTGACGCTGGTTCAGCCGGAGGGGGCCATCAGCCATAACGCCATGCAGCAGCGTAGTCTGTGGCGCGAAGTATTCACGCCAATTGTACTGATGTATACGCTGGCCTATTTTTGCCTTACCAATACGCTTAGCGCCATTAGTATCTGGACGCCGCAAATCCTGAAAAGTTTTAATGAAGGCAGCAGCAATATCACCATCGGCCTGCTGGCGGCGATCCCGCAGATTTGTACTATTCTGGGCATGATTTACTGGAGCCGCCATTCGGACAAACATCAGGAGCGTAAACATCACACGGCGTTGCCGTTCCTGTTTGCCGCCGCGGGCTGGCTGCTGGCGTCGGCGACCGACCATAACCTGATCCAGCTCCTGGGAATCGTGATGGCATCCACGGGTTCCTTTAGCGCGATGGCGATCTTCTGGACCACGCCGGATCAGTCGATCAGTTTACGCGCCAGGGCGATAGGCATTGCGGTCATCAATGCCACCGGCAATATTGGCTCCGCGCTCAGCCCGTTTATGATTGGCTGGCTAAAAGATATCACCGGTAGCTTCAATAGCGGACTCTGGTTTGTCGCTTCTCTGTTAGTCGTCGGCGCCGCCATTATCTGGCTTATTCCCATGAAAGCATCGCGTCCGCGCGCCACCCCTTGAGGAGAAACTATGTGCCAACGTGCGATCGCCAATATTGATATCAGCAAAGAGTATGACGAAAGCATGGGCAGTAACGATGTGCATTATCAGTCGTTTGCTCGTATGGCGGATTTCTTTGGTCGTGATATGCAGGCGCATCGCCACGACCAGTTTTTTCAAATGCACTTTCTTGATACCGGGCAGATTGAGCTACAGCTCGACGATCATCGCTATTCGGTGCAGGCGCCGCTATTTGTGCTTACGCCGCCCTCGGTGCCGCATGCTTTTATTACCGAATCGGATAGCGATGGTCATGTTCTGACGGTACGCGAAGAGCTGGTTTGGCCGCTGCTGGAAGTGCTTTATCCCGGCACCAGAGAGGCCTTCGGCCTGCCGGGAATCTGTCTGTCGCTGGCGGATAAACCCAACGAGCTGGCGGCGCTCAAACATTACTGGCAGCTAATTGAGCGGGAGTCCACGGAACAACTGGCTGGCTGCGAACATACCCTGGTGCTACTGGCGCAGGCGGTATTTACCTTGCTGTTGCGTAATGCGAGGCTGGACGATCACGCCGCAACCGGGATGCGCGGTGAACTGAAACTTTTTCAGCGCTTTACCCTGTTAATTGACAACCACTTCCATCAGCACTGGACGGTGCCCGATTATGCCTGCGAGCTGCATATTACCGAATCTCGTTTGACCGATATTTGCCGCCGTTTTGCTAATCGCCCGCCTAAACGCCTGATTTTTGATCGGCAATTACGCGAGGCGAAACGACTGCTGCTTTTTTCCGACAATGCTGTCAACGAGATCGCCTGGCAATTAGGTTTTAAAGATCCGGCTTATTTCGCCCGTTTCTTTAATCGCCTTGCTGGCTGTTCTCCTTCGCAGTTTCGCCAACGTGAAGTTCCCTCTTTTCTCAACTAAGAAGAGTAAAAACATGATGAAAAAAAGCGTCGCTATGCTGGCGGTTTGTATGCTGGCGCAAAGCCACCTTGCCATTGCTGCCGGTGCTCCTGCGCCTCAAAAGATCAACATTGTTTTACTGGGCACCAAAGGCGGGCCTTCTTTGCTCAATACAGCCAGACTACCGCAAGCGACGGCGCTCACTATCGGCGATAAAATATGGCTGATAGATGCCGGCTACGGCGCCAGTCTGCAACTGGTGAAAAACGGCATTCCACTGCGCAACATCAATACTATTTTGCTCACCCATCTGCACAGCGACCACATACTGGATTATCCTTCCTTGCTGATGAATGCCTGGGCAAGTGGTCTGAAAGACCATACCATACAGGTGTATGGCCCGCCGGGAACCCAGGCGATGACGAAGGCTAGCTGGAAGGTCTTTGACAGGGATATCACGCTACGCATGGAAGAAGAGGGGAAACCCGATCCGCGCAACCTGGTTAAGGCGACCGATATTGGTCAGGGCGTCATCTATAAAGATGAACTGGTCACAATAAGCGCGCTGAAAGTGCCTCATTCCCCTTTCCCGGACGGTGAAGCGTTTGCTTACCGTTTTGATACCCAGGGTAAGCGAATCGTCTTCTCTGGCGATACGTCCTGGTTTCCGCCGCTTGCAACGTTTGCCCAGGGGGCGGATATCCTGGTACATGAGGCGGTACATGTCCCTTCAGTAGCAAAACTGGCTAATAGTATTGGCAACGGAAAAACGCTGGCTGAAGCGATTGCGTCGCATCACACCACGATTGAAGATGTCGGTAAGATTGCTCGCGAGGCCCACGTGAAAAAACTGGTGTTAAGTCATCTGGTGCCTGCGACGGTTGCGGATGACGTCTGGCAACAGGAAGCCATGAAAAATTACCCGGGCCCTGTCATTGTCGGTCATGACAATATGACGATAAGCGTACCGTAAGTATCAGGGCAGGGGTAAACCCACGGGCTGACATGATGTCAGCCCGTTATGCTTTTGGCGATCAGCATGACGCGCAGAGCTTTTGTCTAAAACATTATTTTTTCTAAACACTACTTGCTGATTTTTATGCACAATAAAGGTAAGATGATTGCTCTGGTGAAATATTACTAAATAAGAATGTCACGGATGGAATTTATACAGTGTTAAAAGCAATGCGTTTCTTTGTCTGCCGGCCATCAGTAATATCCTCTGTACCGGCTCCTCGTTGCCAAAGTGAAGGTTAGATTAAACGAATCAAAAAATATCCGAACTGTACAATTTTTATATCAAACATATTTAACTGCAAAATACTGCAAACGTGCGCGAATACACTTAATCAGTAATATGGCTAATGCATACTTTATTTCCTAAACTTTCTTATTATCTATTTGAATATTTCTGGTTAAACCAAATGGACAAACGGATACCAGACACTCGAAAGGATAACTGCAGGCTTCTGGTTTAGGATTGCAGTTACCAGGACAGTGGCTATTTTCTTTAAGCGATTTCCATAGAACAGGATTAAACCTGGTAACGTTGTAAACAGTAACGGGATAAAGTTTATCGTTTATTAAGACCCCCTTATTAAAGGGGATGATAATGCTACCTGGAGGCATGTAAACATCTGCCTGATACCATAAGGTCAATCTAAGATTTTTTAGGCTATGTATGCATGAGAACGACACTCCGGTAGAGGGGCTTATAACTGTATCAACGACCTTCCATTCCATTACAGAAACCTTTTAAGTGAAATAGTCAATGGTGTAAATTACATTTTCCGCAAGCCTATTCAGGATAGATGAAAATCTGAGAAACATAACTCGTTGAAAACGATCGTTTTTTATTGACCACTCTATTTATATTGATTTTTTAATAAGTTATTTATTTTATGCTCTTATTTTGTTTACATTCTATTACATTTTTGTATTTTAGGCGTGGTGTAAATATTGGGCGGTAGTGGATGTTATAACGCTCAATTATTAAACTGTAAGTGACTGTTGTATTTCTTATTTATAAATACCGCAACCTGTAAGCGCAGCGGTACATTTTACCCGGCATTGACAGGGAGAAGGTACGTATCAACCAGAGAGTACAAAACAGTGAAAGAATATATTCTTCAGGCAATAAATGATCGCTAACGTGTAAAAATAACCGACGTATCTAAAAAATGTGAACGTGTGGCTGGTCTTTATTTAAACGATGATCTTCGCAATGGCGCATTAATGGCTGACATTGGCGGTTCGTTGATCGGGTTGTGCGCGGTGAAAGGCTATATTTCTTCCGTTGGGGGAAGTATGTCAGAGGCATTCTGGTATTATACCGGGTGCATGTAAATCCGGGGTGGGCAGAAAGCCCACCCTCGGTTTATTGCCTTTATCGTGGATTAGGGATGCGAGATAAAGCGAGAAAGGCGTTGCAGCAGTAACCGGTTTTCTTCGCGCAGCCGTGAATTCTCTTCCAGCAGCGTTAACGCGACCGCGATCCCAGGCCAGTCGAGCGCCAGCTCCTCGCGTAAGCGTAGCGCGCGTTGTACCACGCTCGCTGCGCGATCGTCGAATTGCCAGTCGGCGTTATCGTCTTCGTAAGGCTCAATTACGCCAAGTCCGACGATTTCGTTTAGCTCCTCTTCCGTCACGCCGGTGTGCAAACAAAATTCGGTGATGGTAAAGGTGACAGTGATGTTAGCCATTATGCTTTCCCCCATTGCTGGCGTGGGTCAAAGGACGACTGCGCGTCCGCCAGTTGTTGCCACAGGGCAGCTGTTTTCTCGTCAGGTTTCGGCGGCATAACGATTTTGATGATGGCATAGAGATCGCCAGTGTGCTTTTTACTGGCTAATCCTTTTCCTTTGATACGCAGCCGCTGACCAGCCTGGCTGCCGGGGGGAATGGTCAGCAAAATACGCTCTTTAAGCGTTGGCACAGACACCTTAGCGCCGAGCGCCGCCTCCCATGGGGCAAGCGGAAGGACGACTTCCAGATCCTGATTGACAATATCAAAGAGCGGATGCGGGGCAATATGGATAACGAGCCATAAATCGCCATTAGGTCCGCCGTTTTCCCCCGGCGTGCCCTGGCCTTTCAGTCTGATTCGTTGCCCGTTGCTGACGCCAGCCGGGATTTTCACATTCAATGTTTTGGGAATTTCCCGCTCCACCAGGCCGAACGCGTTATAAACGGGGACGGAATAGCTAATCGTACGCTGGTGCTCTTCCAGCGTTTCTTCCAGGAATACCGCCACTTCAATTTCGATATCATGACCGCGTGCGGCGTGGCGGTGGTGCGAATGGCGACCGTGCTGACCAAAAATAGACGAGAAAATATCATCAAAATCTTCGGCGTTATACGGCTGGCCTTCGTGTTGCTGGAACTGGCGATTAAATTGTGGATCGTTACGGTGTTGCCATAACTGGTCATACTCGGCGCGCCGTTGCTCATCACTCAGCACTTCCCATGCTTCAGCAACCTCTTTGAAACGGGCTTCGGCATCGGGTTCTTTGCTGACATCTGGATGGTACTTGCGGGCCAGTCGGCGATAGGCGGTCTTAATCGTCTTGAGATCGTCCGTCGGTTTCACGCCCATAATGGCGTAATAATCCTTAAGTTCCATAGCATCATCTCGCTAAATCAATACATACAGAAGGGATCCCAAAAAGGTTTCTCCACTAAGTGTAGGGTAAACCTGAAAAGTGCGTATGAAAACACCAGTTATATCATTAGTAAGAATAAATTACGTTGTTCGACTATCAGAAGGTTGCGCAGCGCGCCGACATAACTTTACAGGGGAAAGGTTGCCAAAACCGCGCCAGTGGCTAAGATAACTCGCGTTAAACAGTGAGGGCGCAATGGCGAAACAACAACGGATGGGCTGGTGGTTTCTTTGCCTTGCATGTGTCGTGGTAATGGTTTGTACCGCGCAACGCATGGCGGGCCTGCACGCCTTGCAGATGCAGGCGACGGCCTCTGCTGCGGTGGTCAGCGCTCCCTCCTCGACAGATGACGGCTCGCCGGTCACTCCCTGCGAATTAAGCGCCAAGTCGCTGCTGGCGGCGCCTCCGGTACTCTTTGAAGGCGCTATCCTTGCGCTTTGTCTACTGCTTTCCTTACTGGCGCCTGTCCGGGTCATGCGCCTGCCGTTTTCGCCTCCACGGGCTATTTCGCCGCCCACATTACGGGTACATCTACGATTTTGTGTCTTCCGTGAATGACAGACCGGTTATTGCTAACGGTTAATTACTCATTCACGGAGAAAAAATATGATGATTTTGTTCAGGCGGATACTGTTCTGCCTGTTATGGCTTTGGCTGCCCGTCTCCTGGGCGGCGGAAAGCGGCTGGCTGCGTTCGCCCGATAACGACCATGCCAGCATACGGCTACGTGCCGATACGTCCGCTAACGGTGAGACCCGGCTGTTGCTTGACGTCAAACTGGAAAACGGCTGGAAAACCTACTGGCGCGCGCCGGGGGAAGGGGGCGTGGCGCCCTCTATCGCCTGGAAAGGCGACATGCCTGAGGTAAGCTGGTTCTGGCCAACCCCCTCGCGCTTTGATGTGGCGAATATCACCACCCAGGGATATCACGACGAGGTGACCTTTCCGATGATCGTGCGCGGTACGCCGCCGGCAACCTTGCGCGGCGTGTTGACGTTATCAACCTGCAGCAATGTTTGTCTGTTGACCGATTACCCCTTTTCCGTGACGCCCACTGTGCAGAATGCCGATTTTGCCCATGACTATGCGCGGGCGATGGGTAAAATTCCGCTCCGCAGTGGACTAACGGACTCGCTTGACGTCAGCTATCGCCCGGGAGAGCTGGTGGTCACTGCTACGCGAGCGGCGGGCTGGTCATCGCCCGGGCTCTATCTTGATACCATAGATGACGTCGATTTTGCGAAGCCTCGCCTGCGCGTAGAGGGCGACAGGTTACAGGCGACGGTGCCGGTGACGGACAGTTGGGGCGAAAAGGCGCCCGATTTGCGCAACAAATCGCTGACCCTCGTGTTAGCCGATGGCGCTATCGCCCAGGAGAGCACGCAAACCATTGGCGATGCGCCAGCACAAACGCCGGACAATGCGGCGCTACCTTTCTGGCAAGTTGTAATGATGGCGCTGATCGGCGGACTGATTCTTAATTTAATGCCCTGCGTACTGCCGGTTCTGGGCATGAAACTTGGCTCTATTTTATTGGTAGAGGAAAAAAGCCGCTCTCACATCAGGCGACAATTTTTGGCTTCGGTCGCCGGTATCATTGCGTCATTTATGGCGCTGGCGGCGTTTATGACCCTCCTTCGCCTGTCAAACCATGCGCTGGCCTGGGGAGTCCAGTTCCAGAATGCATGGTTTATTGGTTTTATGGCGCTGGTGATGTTGTTGTTTAGCGCCAGCCTGTTCGGGCTTTTTGAGTTCAGGCTTCCCTCATCTATGACCACGAAACTGGCCACTTACGGCGGTAACGGTATGTCGGGACATTTCTGGCAGGGGGCATTCGCCACGCTGCTGGCGACGCCTTGTAGCGCGCCGTTTCTGGGCACGGCGGTCGCGGTGGCGCTCACGGCGTCGTTGCCGACGCTGTGGGGGTTGTTCCTTGCGCTTGGCCTGGGAATGAGCGCGCCGTGGCTACTGGTCGCGCTACGACCAGGGCTTGCGCTACGTTTACCGCGCCCCGGGCGTTGGATGAATGTCCTGCGCAGGACCCTCGGTCTGATGATGCTGGGATCGGCTATCTGGCTGGCGACGTTACTCCTGCCGCATTTCGGCTTCACTGCGTCAAAGAGCGCGCAAGACACGGTTCAGTGGCAACCCTTGAGTGAACAGGCAATCCAGTCGGCGCTGGCGCAGCATAAGCGGGTATTTGTCGATGTCACTGCGGACTGGTGTATTACCTGTAAAGTGAATAAATACAACGTCCTGCAAAAAGAGGATGTGCAGGCCGCCTTGCAACAGCCGGATGTTGTGGCGCTGCGGGGAGACTGGACGCTGCCGTCCGATGCCATTACAGATTTTCTGAAAACGCGCGGCCAGGTCGCCGTGCCGTTTAATCAGGTATATGGCCCCGGCTTGCCGGAAGGGGAGGCACTGCCCACTTTGCTGACCCGCGATGCGGTATTACAAACGTTGAAAAAAGCGAAAGGAATAACCCAATGAAATACATGATTGTTTTACTGCTGGCGCTGTTTTCAACGCTGAGCATCGCGCAAGAAACCGCCCCTTTTACGCCGGATCAGGAAAAGCAGATTGAAAATCTGATCCATGCGGCGTTGTTTAACGATCCTGCCAGCCCGCGGATAGGCGCTAAACACCCTAAGCTGACGCTGGTGAACTTTACGGATTACAACTGCCCGTACTGCAAACAGCTCGATCCGATGCTGGAAAAGATTGTGCAGAAATATCCTGACGTTGCGGTCATTATTAAACCGCTGCCATTCAAAGGAGAGAGCTCCGTACTGGCGGCGCGTATTGCGCTGACCACCTGGCGCGATCATCCGCAACAGTTCCTCGCGCTACATGAAAAACTCATGCAAAAGCGCGGTTACCATACGGATGACAGTATTAAACAGGCCCAGCAGAAAGCAGGGGCTACGCCAGTGACGCTGGATGAAAAAAGCATGGAAACGATACGCACTAATTTGCAGTTGGCAAGGCTGGTCGGCGTGCAAGGAACGCCAGCGACGATCATTGGCGACGAGCTGATTCCGGGCGCAGTGCCCTGGGATACGCTGGAAGCGGTGGTGAAAGAAAAACTGGCGGCTGCCAATGGCGGGTAAACTGCGGCGTTGGCTGCGTGAAGCCGCGGTTTTTCTGGCGCTCCTCATCGCGATAATGGTGGTCATGGACGTCTGGCGCGCGCCGCAGGCGCCTCCGGCGTTTGCCACGACACCATTACGTACGCTGACGGGAGAGTCGACAACTCTGGCGACATTGAGCGAAGAACGCCCCGTACTGCTCTATTTTTGGGCCAGCTGGTGCGGGGTATGCCGCTTTACTACGCCTGCGGTCGCTCGCCTGGCGGCGGAAGGGGAAAACGTCATGACCGTTGCGCTCCGCTCCGGCGATGACGCTGAGGTTGCCCGCTGGCTGGCGCGCAAGGGCGTTGACTTCCCGGTCGTCAATGATGCTAACGGCGCCTTATCCGCTGGCTGGGAAATCAGCGTGACGCCAACGCTGGTGGTGGTTTCACAAGGTCGGGTTGTGTTCACCACCAGCGGCTGGACCAGCTACTGGGGCATGAAGCTTCGGCTATGGTGGGCAAAAACGTTCTGAATATGCGCCGGGGTTTCCCGGCGCTAACGCGTTTACTGTAAGAAAAACCCCCGTTTTGCGAAATCGTTCCCGGAAAAATGATCCATTTCTGTCACACTCAGAACGATTTGATAACAACAAGAGGTCATAGGGATGAAAAAATCATTACTCGCTGTTGCTGTGGCAGGGGCTGTTTTGTTGTCATCCGCCGTACAGGCGCAGACAATGCCGGAGGGTTATCAATTACAACAGGTGCTGATGATGAGCCGCCATAATCTGCGGGCGCCGCTGGCGAATAATGGCAGCGTACTGGCGCAGTCGACGCCGAACGCCTGGCCGGCGTGGGACGTTCCCGGCGGGGAACTGACGACGAAAGGCGGCGTGCTGGAAGTCTATATGGGACACTACACACGTGAATGGCTGGTCGCGCAGGGGCTGATACCGTCGGGAGAATGTCCGGCGCCCGACACGGTATATGCCTATGCGAATAGTTTGCAGCGCACCGTCGCCACCGCGCAATTTTTCATTACCGGCGCTTTCCCCGGCTGTGATATTCCTGTTCATCATCAGGAAAAAATGGGCACTATGGACCCTACCTTCAATCCGGTAATTACCGATGATTCTGCCGCGTTCCGGCAACAGGCCGTACAGGCGATGGAAAAGGCGCGTAGTCAGCTACATCTTGATGAGAGTTATAAACTGCTTGAGCAGATAACGCATTATCAGGACTCGCCGTCCTGCAAAGAGAAGCATCAGTGTTCGCTAATCGACGCGAAAGATACCTTCAGCGCGAACTATCAGCAAGAGCCTGGCGTGCAGGGGCCGCTGAAAGTAGGGAACTCGCTGGTGGATGCGTTTACCCTGCAATATTACGAAGGGTTTCCGATGGATCAGGTCGCCTGGGGCAAGATTAACACCGATCGGCAGTGGAAGGTGCTGTCAAAACTGAAAAACGGCTATCAGGACAGCCTGTTTACCTCACCCACGGTGGCGCGCAATGTCGCTGCGCCGCTGGTGAAGTATATCGATAAGATGCTGGTTGCCGATCGCGTTAGCGCGCCGAAGGTTACCGTGCTGGTGGGGCATGATTCCAATATCGCGTCGCTGCTGACGGCGCTGGATTTTAAACCCTATCAGCTCCATGACCAGTATGAGAGAACGCCGATTGGCGGCCAGCTTGTCTTCCAACGCTGGTATGACGGCAACGCTAACCGGGATTTGATGAAAATCGAGTATGTCTACCAGAGCACCCGGCAGTTACGTAACGCGGAAGCGTTAACGCTCAAATCGCCCGCGCAAAGGGTAACGCTGGAACTGAAAGGATGTCCGGTGGATGCGAACGGCTTCTGTCCGCTGGATAAGTTCGATAACGTCATGAACACTGCCGCAAAATAGCCGTATGCCCCCGCGCAGGCGGGGGCGTTTGTGTTATACGTTCTTACGTTCGATGATTTGTTCGCCCCAGAAGAGCGAGTCTTTGTCCGTTTTCTCAAAGGCTTTGATCAGCACCTCATCGCTACCTTCTTCCCATATTTTTTCTGCCAGTTTCTCGTCATAGTGAGCGACTTCAAAAATGGCTTCGGCAATTTCCGGCGACGTATTACGCAGGCTTGCCCATTCGCCGACGCGGTGCGCTTTTGCTTCTTGAGTTGGCATTCGAATCCTCCTGTTGAAGATTAGCCGTTGAGTTTGACTGCCAGACCGGCGACGTATTCCCCCTGATAGCGAGCGATAGAGAGTTCCTCCTGGCTTGGTTGACGTGAACCGTCGCCTCCGGCGATAGTCGTTGCGCCGTAAGGCGTGCCGCCGCGAACCTGGGAGACGTCAAAGAGTTCCTGTGCGGCATAGCCTATCGGGACGATCACCATCCCATGATGGGCAAGCGTAGTCCAGGTCGAGGTGATGGTCTGCTCCTGGCCGCCGCCCGTTCCGGTAGAACTGAACACGCTGCCGAGCTTGCCGTATAGCGCGCCGGATGCCCACAGTCCGCCAGTTTGGTCCAGGAAGGTACGCATCTGGCCTGACATATTGCCAAACCGGGTTGGCGTACCAAAAATAATGGCATCGTAATCCGCCAGCTCCTGTGGGGTGGCAACCGATGCGTTTTGCGTTTTACCGCCAGCTTTTGCGAAGATTTCAGGCGGCATTGTTTCTGGCACACGCTTTATAATGACCTCTGCGCCGTCGACTTTCTTTGCCCCTTCCGCCACCGCGTGCGCCATGGTTTCAATGTGTCCGTACATGGAATAATAGAGCACCAGAATCTTTGCCATTTGTACTACTCCTCAGATTAATCAGGTGTGTAGCGATTCGCTACGTCTATTTAAAGATATGCTCTCCTGTGAAGAGTGCAAATTTCAGCGCCATTTCTTTGATTTATAACAATAATTAATTTGGCGACCTTTGTTGCAAAATGATACATTTTTAAGCGCTTTGATTTTCCCAAATATAAGAATAACTTATTTATTTCTTATGGTTATTATTCTGCGTATTCGGCTTCCAATGTTGCAGAATATTTCGGTAAGCGGCCTACCACGGCGTTTTTCACTATGCTTAATTTTACGCGGCGTTACTGATGATATCGTTCATACGCTGCGTGAGGAGATACTCCTCATTACCTATGCAATATGATGTCTAATCTATGACGGAGGTCAGTAATGGCAAACCATCGTGGCGGTTCCGGTAATTTTGCGGAAGACCGCGAAAGAGCATCAGAAGCAGGTCGTAAAGGTGGTCAGCACAGCGGGGGCAATTTTAAGAATGACCCGCAGCGTGCATCCGAAGCAGGCAAAAAAGGGGGCAAAAGCAGTAACCGTAATAGCTAGCCTGCGTCACAACAGCAAGACGCTGAGCGTTTCGCGCTAAAAAGCGTCATGCGCCACCGCCGCCGGATTTCCGGCGGTTTTTTTGTTTATAAGCCGGATTTGGTATGCTTGCGTCCTGACAAAAAGGAGAGGGCGCATGTCGCAACGCACAGAGAAAAAAATCGGGAAACGCTCGCAGGCCACCGGTGCAAAACGGCAGCTTATCTTAACCGCCGCGCTTGCTGTTTTTTCCCAGTATGGTATCCATGGCGCGCGTCTTGAGCAGGTCGCCGAGCGGGCAGGCGTCTCCAAAACCAATCTGCTTTATTATTATCCCTCGAAAGAGGCGCTGTATGTCGCGGTAATGCGACAGATCCTGGATGTCTGGCTGGCGCCGCTCAAGGCGTTTCGCGCAGAATTTTCCCCTCTGGAGGCCATCAAAGAGTATATCCGTCTCAAGCTGGAAGTTTCGCGTGATTATCCGCAGGCGTCGCGGCTCTTCTGTATGGAGATGCTGGCGGGCGCGCCGCTCTTGATGGAGGAACTGACCGGCGATCTAAAAGCGTTGATAGATGAAAAATCCGCGCTGATTGCCGGATGGGTGCACAGCGGGAAACTGGCGCCCGTCTCCCCGCACCATTTGATCTTCATGATTTGGGCCGCCACGCAACATTACGCCGATTTTGCCCCTCAGGTTGAAGCGGTAACCGGCGCGACGCTTCGCGATGAAGCCTTTTTCAACCAAACGGTCGAAAGCGTTCAGCGCATTATTATTGAAGGGATTCGCGTGCGTTAACCGGCTGGCGGCAGTGGGCAGCTCAAATCACCCTCTTCACATTGCAGCAGCGAGGCTAAAAACGCTTCGCGTTCGTTCGTTTTATCGGTCAGGCACTGGCTGGCGATCATGGGTTGCACGCTGCCGCCCTCCGTACCTGAACGAATCAGAGCGCAATCGGCGTCCCGCAGGGCAATCCATGCCACCTGCGCTTTTTGCAACAGCTCGCGCTGCGGCGGTTGCGCACGCTTAAGCGCGCTTTGATAGGTTTCGTTCAGCTTTTTATCTGCCGCCTGGTATTGCGCGGCGGCGCAGTGATTCATTTCCAGCTGCGTACTGGCGCTGGCACACTCATCGGCCAACGCTTGGCTGCTGAACAACAACGCCGCGCAGGTAAGGAAAATTCGTTTCATACGGTCCTCTGACGCGAGTAAAAAGGCTCCATTGACGGAGCCTTAATTAACCACAGTATTAGCCAATTGTCATCAGGCTGGCATTACCGCCAGCGGCAGCAGTGTTTACGCTCAGCGAACGTTCAATATAGAGCCGTTCCAGCAGTATATTGCTTTCGCCGCGGGCGAACCCCTGTACCGACACTATCGCGCCTTCGCGGGCGGCGACGGCTTCGCAAACGGTCCGCAGCTTGTCGGAGTCGCCGTGGAAAATCACCGCGTCAAACGGCTGCGCCATCAGCGTTTCCGCTTTCGCAAACTGGACACGCGCCACAACGGCAGCGGGGAGACGTTTCGCCAGATCGCGGTGGAAGGCGTCGTCTGACCATAGCGCCTGACTGCCGACGGCGAGAACGGCGGCAAGCTGCGTCAGCGCGTCCTGTTCGTCATCAGCCAGGCATAATACTCGTTCACGCGGCAACAGCGTCCAGGTATTACGCTCGCCGGTCGGTCCCGGTAGCAGGCGCTGCGTGCCGGCCTGCGCCAGATCGGCGAATTGTCGGCAGAGCGTCTGTAGTGCCGGGCGATCCGCCGCCCATTGCGTCAGGGCGGTCAACGGCGCGAGTAGCGTGGTTTTAAGCTGCGCATCCACCGGGTAACGCGCATCCTGACGAGTCAACGTCGTATTGAGCGCATTGGGCGGGCGGTGTGCCAGCAGGCGGTAGAGATAGAGCGGCCCTCCCGCTTTTGGCCCGGTGCCGGACAGTCCTTCGCCGCCAAACGGCTGGACGCCAACGACCGCGCCCACCATATTACGGTTAACGTACAGGTTGCCGACATGGGCGGAACCGGTGACTTGCGCAATGGTTTCATCAATACGGGTATGTACGCCCAGCGTCAGCCCGTAGCCGGAAGCGTTAATCTGTTCGATAAGCTCCGCCAGTTGGTTACGGTTATAACGCACGACGTGCAGCACGGGCCCGAAGACCTCTTTTTCCAGTTCTGCGAAGTTTTCCAACTCAATAAGCGTGGGCATTACAAACGTACCGGTTTGCCATTCCTGCGCATCATCGCTGTTTTCACGTGCGGCCTGGAAAACCGGGCGGCCTTTGGCGCGCATTGTCTGGATGTGACGTTCAATGTTGGCTTTGGCCTCGCTATCGATCACCGGCCCGATATCGGTTGTCAGACGGCCTGGATTCCCCATCCGACACTCCGCCATCGCGCCGCGTAACATTTTCAGCGTATGTTCGGCGATATCGTCCTGCAAACACAGCACGCGGAGGGCGGAACAGCGTTGTCCGGCGCTGTCGAAAGCGGAAGCCAGCACATCCACGACCACCTGCTCGGTGAGCGCGGAAGAGTCGACAATCATAGCGTTCATACCGCCGGTTTCCGCAATCAACGGAATAGGGCGGCCCTGGGCGTCAAGACGCGTGGCGATGTTGCGCTGCAACAACGTCGCGACCTCCGTGGAGCCGGTAAACATCACGCCGCGTACACGCGCATCGGCGGTAAGCTGGGCGCCGACGGTTTCTCCCCGTCCCGGCAACAGTTGCACGACGCCCGGCGGTACGCCCGCTTCCAGCAAAATGGCAATGCCCTGGGCGGCAATCAGCGATGTCTGCTCTGCCGGTTTCGCCAGAACGCTGTTACCTGCCGCCAGCGCGGCGGCGATTTGGCCGGTAAAAATAGCCAGCGGGAAGTTCCATGGACTGATGCAGACCACCGACCCTAACGGGCGATGCGTTTCGTTATCGAAATCGTCACGCACTTGACCGGCATAATAATGGAGGAAGTCTACCGCTTCGCGCACTTCGGCAATGGCGTTGCTGAACGTTTTCCCCGCTTCGCGCACCAACAGGCCAATCAACTGCTGCATTTGGTCTTCCATCAATACCGCCGCCCGCTGCAAAATGGCGGCGCGTTCTTGCGGCGGCGTCGCAAACCAAACCGGCGCCTGATTGACCGCGTTTTGCAATGCCTGTTCAACCTCGCTTTCTGTCGCTTCGCGTCCCCAGCCGACAATATCTTTCGGTTCCGCCGGGTTGATAACCGGCGTCATCTCACCGTCGGCCACCGGTTGTTCCAGCACAGGTTTTGCCTGCCATTTCTGCATGGCGTTGCTTAACAGGGCAGAAGAAAGCGAGGCGAGGCGATGTTCATTCGCTAAATCAAGTCCGGCGGAGTTTATCCGACCTTCGCCGTACAGATCGCGCGGCAGCGGAATTTTCGGATGCGGTATGCCAGCCTGACCTTCCTGCTGCGCCAGTTTTTCCACGGCCTCGACCGGGTCGGCCACCAGTTCATCGAGCGGTAGGGTGGCATCGGCGATGCGGTTGACAAAAGAGGTGTTGGCGCCGTTTTCGAGCAGGCGTCGTACCAGATAGGCCAGCAGGGTTTCGTGTGTTCCCACCGGCGCGTAAATACGGCAGGGACGGTTAAGTTTTCCGTCCGCTACTTTACCGGTGACCTGTTCATACAGCGGTTCGCCCATGCCGTGCAGGCACTGGAATTCGTACTGACCCGGATAGTAATTTTGCCCGGCCAGATGATAAATCGCTGCCAGTGTGTGTGCGTTATGGGTCGCGAACTGCGGGTAGATCAGATTAGGTACGGCAAGCAATTTTTTCGCGCAGGCCAGATAAGAGACATCGGTATACACTTTGCGGGTATAAACCGGATAGCCCTCCAGCCCTTCCATTTGCGCGCGTTTGATTTCGCTATCCCAGTAGGCGCCTTTCACCAGACGAATCATCAGCCGACGGCGGCTACGGGAGGCCAGATCGACTAAATAATCAATGACCAGCGGGCAGCGTTTTTGGTAAGCCTGGATCACAAAGCCAATGCCGTTCCAGCCCGCCAGTTCGGGTTCGAAGCAGAGTTTTTCCAGCAGATCGAGCGAGATCTCCAGACGATCCGCCTCTTCGGCGTCGATATTGAGACCGATATCATACTGGCGTGCCAGCAGCGTCAGTGATTTCAGGCGCGGATAAAGCTCCTCCATTACCCGATCGTATTGCGCGCGACTATAGCGTGGATGCAGGGCGGACAGCTTAATCGAGATGCCTGGCCCTTCGTAAATACCGCGACCGTTAGACGCTTTGCCGATGGCATGAATCGCTTGCTGGTAAGAGACCATATAGGCCTGCGCATCGGCGGCGGTTAACGCGGCTTCGCCCAGCATATCGTAAGAATAGCGGAACCCTTTCTCTTCCAGTTTTCGGGCATTCGCCAGCGCCTGAGCAATGGTTTCGCCAGTCACGAACTGCTCGCCCATTAAACGCATCGCCATGTCGACGCCTTTGCGGATTAACGGTTCGCCGCTCTTGCCGATAATGCGGTTCAGCGAGCGCGAAAGATTGGCTTCGTTATGCGTTGAGACCAGTCGGCCGGTAAAGAGCAGCCCCCAGGTGGCGGCGTTTACAAACAGCGACGGGCTACGGCCAATATGCGACTGCCAGTTGCCATTACTGATTTTGTCGCGAATTAACGCATCGCGCGTAGCTTTGTCGGGAATACGCAGCAGCGCTTCCGCCAGACACATCAGCGCAACGCCTTCTTGCGAAGAGAGGGAAAACTCCTGCAACAGGCCTTGCACCATACCCGCGCGACCGCTGGCGGATTTTTGATTGCGCAATTTCTCCGCCAGTTGATACGCCAGTTTATGCGCCTGCTCAGCGACAGGCGGCGACAGGCGCGCCTGTTCCATTAGCATTGACACCGCATCGGTTTCCGGGCGGCGCCAGGCGGCGGTGATGGCGGCGCGAGAGACGGATTGGGGAAGAATCTGTTCGGCAAACTCCAGAAAGGGCTGATGCGGCTCATCCTGCGGCGCGACCGGCTCCTCGCTTTCATTTGCCGCGCCGGCAAACAGCGCAGGTAGCTCCGGTAGCGTATCGCTATTTTCCAGCTTGTCCAGATAGCTAAAGATTGCCTGTTTTATTAACCAGTGCGGCGTGCGATCGATACGCGACGCGGCCATTTTGATCCGTTCGCGCGTGGCGTCGTCCAGCTTAACCCCCATCGTGGTGGTTCCCATACCCTCTACTCCTGTTATTCGCTCTATCTGCTAACCAATAGTTAGCGGAAAATATCCACTATGTTGCAACTTTGTGCAACCGCGTTAAATGTGACCTGCGTTGCAAGCTTAAAAATGAATAAATTGTTAAAAAAAGAAAGAGGGAGTCTGACGGGGAAAACCATCTGGATTTATTTTCTCTGCGGTAGTTAACACTTTTAAAAGGTGCAACCGCAAAAAATGTGAGAGAGTGCAACCTGGAGAAAAATAGTATCCCTCTGCAATCAAATTTGATGTAAATGGTGTGTTAAATCGATTGTGAATAACCACCGCTTCCGGCAGGATACGGTCGCCCTGGTAAACATAACACCCTTGCCACGTTCCGGCAGGGTACAAAACGGCACGCTACGGTAGTGCCAATAAATAAATTTGGAGAACCTTGATGGCTATTAGCACACCGATGTTGGTGACATTCTGTGTCTATATTTTTGGCATGATATTGATTGGGTTTATCGCCTGGCGCTCAACCAAAAACTTTGATGACTATATTCTTGGCGGTCGCAGCCTGGGGCCGTTTGTTACGGCTTTATCAGCCGGCGCGTCGGATATGAGCGGCTGGCTGTTAATGGGGCTGCCTGGCGCTATCTTTCTGTCGGGGATCTCTGAAAGCTGGATCGCCATTGGCCTGACGTTAGGCGCATGGATTAACTGGAAGCTGGTGGCCGGGCGCCTGCGCGTGCATACCGAATTTAACAATAACGCGCTCACGCTACCGGACTATTTTACCGGTCGGTTTGAAGATAAGAGCCGAGTCCTGCGTATTATTTCCGCGCTGGTCATTCTGCTGTTTTTCACTATCTATTGCGCATCAGGTATTGTCGCTGGGGCACGACTGTTCGAAAGCACCTTCGGTATGAGCTATGAAACCGCACTGTGGGCGGGGGCCGCGGCAACCATTATTTATACGTTTATAGGCGGGTTTCTTGCCGTTAGCTGGACGGATACCGTTCAGGCCAGCCTGATGATTTTTGCGTTAATCCTGACGCCGGTGATGGTTATTGTCGGCGTAGGCGGTTTTAGCGAGTCGCTGGAGGTGATCAAGCAAAAGAGCATCGAGAATGTCGACATGCTCAAGGGGCTGAATTTTGTCGCTATTATTTCTCTGATGGGCTGGGGACTGGGTTACTTCGGTCAGCCGCATATCCTGGCGCGCTTTATGGCGGCGGATTCCCATCACAGTATTGTTCATGCGCGTCGTATCAGTATGACCTGGATGATTCTGTGTCTGGCGGGCGCGGTGGCGGTGGGCTTCTTTGGCATTGCGTACTTTAACAATAACCCCGCGCTGGCCGGGGCGGTGAACCAAAACTCAGAACGCGTATTTATTGAACTGGCGCAGATCCTGTTTAACCCGTGGATTGCCGGTGTTCTGCTGTCTGCTATCCTGGCGGCGGTGATGTCGACGTTGAGCTGTCAGTTGCTGGTATGCTCCAGCGCGATTACGGAAGATTTATATAAGGCTTTTCTGCGTAAAAGCGCCAGCCAGCAAGAGCTGGTATGGGTAGGGCGAGTGATGGTGCTGGTGGTAGCGCTGATCGCCATTGCGCTGGCGGCGAATCCCGATAACCGTGTGCTGGGGCTGGTGAGCTACGCCTGGGCTGGATTCGGCGCGGCATTTGGACCTGTTGTCCTGTTTTCTGTGATGTGGTCGCGTATGACACGTAACGGCGCGCTGGCGGGAATGATTATTGGCGCGGTGACGGTTATCGTCTGGAAACAATATGGCTGGCTGGATCTGTATGAGATCATCCCTGGCTTCATTTTCGGCAGCCTGGGGATCGTAATCTTTAGCCTGCTTGGCAAAGCGCCGACAGCAGCGATGCAGGAACGCTTTGCAAAAGCGGACGCGCATTATCATTCCGCGCCGCCGTCGAAGCTACAGGCGGAATAACCGACATGTCCGATAGCATTATTGCCATCGGACATATTTTACCAGGCGGCGTTATACGCCTGCCTGGCCCTCTGATAAGTCCCGGACCGATTGACTGAAGATGTTCAGGTAAATGAGGACGCTCTCTCAAACTATTTTTAGCCCTTGAGCGCCGTTAACGCGGCCGTAATACGTCTCGAGTAATCACTAACTGGCCATATATGAAATCGCCTGTTAATGGTACCAATAGCCTTGACGCAATAGGATAATGACAAAAATTAAAACGAGTCAGCGTTACTCGCGTAAGTATGCCGCACAAAATTTTGCATAAATAATGCCGTTTTAGCGATGGGAGAGAGGACATGTTAATTACTCCATTTTAACCTTTTATATGTTTAATATTCAATGGCTTATGGGTGGTTTCACCATTAATACCCATAGTAGCTAATGATTATCTTTTTTAGTCTCCTGCCAATGAAATAATTGTGTAATCTTTCTGTAAGAGACTGACAATGACGCAATAATGTTTGGTTAATGTTTGGTGAATATATTGTTGCATTATTGATGTTTTGTGTTGTACTTAGTAGTAATAGCGGTAGTTCCCCGGCAGTGATGGTCACTCACTATGGAGATCGCGAATGGTAATGTCCGCACCAGGACACATTGTTTACAGTAGTTACAACACCCTGTACGGACATTCTCTCTCCGGTGGTGGTCTTGTCACCTTAAAAGCTCTCATCATTTCTCTTACTGTCCATACCCATGACGTCATATGTGGTGCGCGTAGCCGTGTGTGGCGTCGTTTCAAAAAGCAAGCTAAGGCTTACAAGGAAGCCAACCCTCAGATGTGTGTGCGCATAATCGCGTTCAAGAGAACGCGGGTGATGTATACCTACAACTCAAGGTGCTATCCATGGGAAGACAAAAAGCAGTGATCAAAGCTCGTCGTGAAGCAAAGCGTGTGTTGAGACGAGATTCGCGTAGTCATAAGCAACGTGAAGAAGAATCGGTCACGTCACTGGTACAGATGGGCGGAGTAGAAGCCATTGGCATGGCGCGCGATAGTCGCGATACCTCTCCTGTTAAGGCGCGAAATGAAGCACAGGCGCATTATCTGAACGCTATTGACAGTAAACAGCTTATTTTTGCGACCGGCGAAGCCGGCTGCGGAAAAACATGGATCAGTGCGGCAAAGGCGGCAGAAGCATTGATTCATAAGGACGTCGAGAGGATCATTGTGACGCGTCCGGTATTGCAAGCTGATGAAGATCTTGGTTTTTTGCCCGGTGATATCGCTGAAAAATTCGCGCCTTATTTTCGTCCCGTCTACGATGTCCTGCTTAAACGGTTGGGCGCGTCCTTTATGCAATATTGTTTGCGCCCGGAAATCGGTAAGGTAGAAATTGCCCCGTTCGCCTATATGCGTGGGCGTACTTTTGAAAATGCGGTCGTGATCCTCGACGAGGCGCAAAATGTGACTGCGGCGCAAATGAAAATGTTTTTGACGCGACTAGGCGAAAATGTCACGGTCATTGTCAATGGCGATATTACGCAATGCGACCTGCCGCGCGGCGTGCGTTCCGGGTTGAGCGATGCGTTGGAACGCTTTGAAGAAGATGAAATGGTAGGGATTGTGCATTTCAACAAAGACGACTGCGTGCGCTCGGCGCTTTGTCAGCGAACGCTTCACGCATACAGCTAATATAGCATTGACTTTCAGAGCCCGGGAGACCGGGCTTTGTTGTCTATAAAGCGTCCAGCAGACTCATGGACAAAAAAGGAAATGACGCCTGTACGTGAAGGGAATTATTTTGTCATGTCCAGGGCATTCATTGTCCGTAATTTGCTTTCTCGGGCCTGTTCCGGCGAGGACTGTACAAGAAGGGTATAGAGCAGGTCAAAGACGAAAAGCTGCGCGGCTTTCGTACCGATCGAGTCACCCTGCAACATTCCTTGCCGATTACCATTGATCAGGCAAAAATCGGCCTCTTCACATAATGGAGAACCCAGATTATGGGTAATGGCGACTGTGGTGGCGCCAGCCTGTCGGGCCAATCGGAGTGAATGCACTGTTTCTGGCGATGTGCCCGAGTGACTGACACCCATCGCGACATCGCCTGCTTTTAATAGCGTAGCCTGCATGTACATAAAATGGTTATTGCTTACCGCATCGCCCCGTAAACCAATACGCATTAGCTTGTGTTTCATATCCAGCGCCGTGATCCCCGATGAGCCCACACCAAAGATATAAACTGAGTGACAGTGACGTAGGGCGTCCACGACACCGAGAACCTGTTGCATATCAAGCAGATTTAGCGTTTCAGATAATACATTACTAATGGTGTTCTGCAATTTTAAACCAATGGCGTGGGCATCGTCGGATTCGCTAACTTCGGCATCCAGTAGAGGACTACTGTCATCAGACTCGGTAGTGGCAAGTTCAATGGCCAGGTCCATTTTAAAATCCTGAAAACCTTTATAGCCCAGGGTGCGACAAAAGCGGATAACCGTGGCTTCTCCGGCCTGTGTGTCGCGCGACAAATCGGCAATAGATGACTGTGTCACCTGTCTGGGGAAGGCTAAAATATATTGCGCAATACGCTGGGAGGCACGTGTCAGGCTTTTTTGCATAGCACCCAGAGTGTCAAGGATTTTTCCGGGTTTAAGACGTGGGGGTTGAGACTCCATATAGTTCCTGCTCTTGGGGGCTGATTGCGGCACAAAGCCTGCAATATCGAACAGAGCAGAGCCTATCAATTCTGCGGCATGAAAAAAAGCGCGATGTAAGTAAAGGAGGGGGAATATTTACATCGCGTTGCCAACTTATGACAGAACATCACTGGAGAGTAATCTGTTGCTCTTACGGTGTTTATAGCGCGCCATTTGACGGATGGTTTATACCTGGCCCGGCATTGTTGCCCCGCGCGTTGGCGTCACCGTGTGCTGTGTCGGTATAGCGTGGTATCATGAAATCATAATGTCACCTTTGGTTCAGGTTTTTCATCCAGCGTCAATGGCGGTGTCGGGGCAAATAACGGGGCGAAAATAACGCCGCTGATCACCACGCTTAGCGAGCCAATGACCCCATAAAAGAAGAAGTTAAGGTCAGTGGCATAGCGTGCGCCCAGCACGGTAATGACGCTGATAATAATTCCTAAAACCGCACTCCCGGCATTTGCTCGTTTAAAGAAAATGCCCAGCATGAACAGACCGGTCATTGGCCCTCCCATCAGACCTATCAGACTATTAAATGCATCCCAGATTTCTGATTCATCGGCCATGACCAGCCATACCGAGGCCGCGCTACTTATCAGGCCCGCGACCAGAATAACTAACTTAGCTATTTTCATACGGTTTTCAGGCGTTCTTTTTTTATGACTCAAACGCTGATAGATATCGGAATTAAAACAACTGGAAATGCTGTTTAAGCTGCTGGAGATACTGGACTGCGCAGCAGCGAAAATAGCGGCGATTATCAACCCTGCAATGCCGACTGGCATTTCGGTGACCACGAATAAGGGTAAAATGCCGCCAGTGTTGAATCCCGCCGGTAATAATTGTGGATGTTGCTGATAGTAGACAAACAATGCCGAGCCGATAGCAAAAAAGAAAACAGGGATCACAGCAACCAGTTTGGCATTTGTAAGTAATGTTTTCTTCGTTTCCTCTATGGAGTCAGTCACGATATAGCGTTGGACCACATCCTGACTGGCAGTAAATTGCTGAATATTGGCAAACAGAAAACCAATCATCAATACAGGTACTGTGCTTTCCGTCCAGCTCCAGTGGAACTGCGTAGCCGGAAAGAATTTATCCGCCTGCTGCGTCACCGTAAAAATTTCACCAATGCCGCCCTGGACTTTGAGACATATCACTATAAAAATCAGTATCGCGCTGCCAGAAAGTAAGAGGCCTTGAATAACATCAGTCCATATTACTCCTTCAATTCCACCCATCCAGGTATAAATGATACACATCACGCTAATCAACAGTACCAAAATCACCGGGTCTATAGCGATGAAGGGGCGCAAGGCCAGCACGGTGAGGAAAGTGATAATGGCGATACGTCCGATATGAAACAACATAAATGACATGCTGGCGAATAGACGGCAGCGCACATCGAACCGTGCTTCGAGATATTCATAGGCTGATGTGACTTTCAATTTCCGAAAAAACGGAATATAGAAATAAAAAACCAGCGGTAAAATTGCGATAGCCAGATACTGACCAATGATAAACGTCCAGTCGGAAGTAAACGCTTTGGCAGGAATTGACATAAATGTAATTGAGCTTAACGTAGTAGCAAATACACTGACCCCAGCCGCCCAACCAGGAACCCGGCCACCACCGCGAAAATAATCGTCTGCTGTTTTTTGCCGTCTGGAAAAATAGACACCGACTAACATCATGGCCAGGAGGTAGCCAAATAATACAAGATAATTAACGATGCCGAAAGAATGTGTAATCATAGTTCTTTCCTGCTTATGGTTTTGAGTAGAGTTGCGGTCATCGTCTGTGTATTTTTACCTTCCCATCATTCAGACGATACGATATTCAGATCAAGTAATAGTTTTTGTTAATCCCAATGACGGTAATCATGAGATGTAAAAGGCAGAGCATTTATGCTCCACCAATGGTGATGCCCAGACGTATGTCCTGCCGGATACCTGAAATAGCAGATATCCGATATTGCGTTCAAACAGGCTTCAGGCCTGGGTATCGTATTTGCCGATAGCATTATTAACGTCGGATTATTCTCTGAGACATAAATATCAATAGTAAGCGTGTTCATTTTCTTTTCCTGTTCAGCGTTTTACTGCGTGACTGAACCACTGACAGATATGCTCGATACGGGTAATAGCGGAACCAACGGTAACTGCCCAGGCACCATGCTCAATAGCATTGGCCGCCAGTGCAGGCGTGTTATAGCGCCCCTCGGCAATAACACGACAACCTGCATGGCTCAGTTGCGTCACCATTGCCAAATCTGGCTCAACCGGCGTGATGGGGCCGGTATAGCCAGACAGTGTTGTACCAATGAATTCGATTCCTTTCTGATGGCAACTTATGCCTTCATTCACGGTTGAACAGTCTGCCATCGCCAGTAATCCATGCAGGCGAATACGTGTCAGTAAACTATCAATATCAACCGGGCGAGAGCGGAATGAGGCATCAAAAGCGATAATATCGGCACCTGCCTGCGCCAGGGCGTCAACATCCTGTAAATATGGAGTGATACGGACTGGCGACCCTGTAAGGTCACGTTTAATTATCCCAATAATAGGAACAGAAAGATGGGGACGAACAGTCCGCAGATTCTCAATGCCTTCAATGCGCACAGCGACCGCACCCGCCGAAGCCGCTGCCTGTGCCATTGCAGCCACAATTTCAGGTTTATCCATAGGGCTGCCTGATACCGGTTGGCATGAGACAATCAGCCCACCGTTTTCGTGTACACTTTGTTCCAGCCTGGCTAATAGTGACATCCAGTTCCGCCTTATATGTTTTGAAGTTTTACTCCGTTTTATGTTATGTCGTGGAGTGTTGCTACATCAAGCAAAAAGATAGAAAAATGTGAACACAGTCATAAGGTATGTTTGTTATTCAATTACTGCGCCAGCGGATTTGAGGCTATAACCTGAAGCTACAAGACAAATACAATTCATTCTGACGGCAGCTTGCTGTATTTTATTAATTGCTTCCGGCATAAAGATAAAATGCTCAGAAGGAGCTTATACGCCACGGGATAGCCAGTATGAAATGCATCACATAATTCTTGTTGTATTTATTCAGAATGCTATCACTAATGAGTTTGGCCATAACAGGTCACCCATAATCACTTCTAACATCACCATGGGGTGCTTTTACCTCGCACATGATAACTCCATGTAATTATTTTTAGCGCTTGGTCACATTTTGTCATTGTCATTGTTGAAATTGTGCACCATAAGATCACTAATGATGAAGCTTTACTCCAATTGTATTTCTTCGCATGGGGATGCAGATGAAAAATTTTAAGAAAATGATGACGCTAATGGCGCTATGTTTCTCAGTTGCTATCACCACATCAGGATATGCAACGACGCTTCCTGATATACCAGAACCACTGAAAAATGGTACTGGCGCTATTGATAATAATGGCGTGATTTATGTCGGCTTAGGTACCGCAGGGACATCCTGGTATAAAATTGATCTTAAAAAGCAACATAAAGACTGGGAGCGTATAAAGTCGTTTCCTGGTGGAGCTCGTGAGCAATCCGTGTCGGTATTTTTAAATGATGAGCTTTATGTTTTTGGTGGCGTAGGGAAAAAAAACAGTGAATCACCGTTGCAGGTTTATAGCGATGTGTACAAATACTCACCGGTGAAAAATACATGGCAAAAAGTTGACACTATATCTCCAGTTGGATTAACAGGGCATACGGGAGTAAAATTAAACGAAACGATGGTACTTATTACCGGAGGGGTTAATGAGCATATCTTTGATAAGTATTTTATTGATATAGCGGCTGCGGCTGCGGATGAAAGTGAAAAAAATAAAGTCATCTATAATTATTTTAATAAACCTGCCAAAGATTATTTTTTTAATAAAATCGTATTTATCTACAATGCTAAAGAGAACACATGGAAGAATGCCGGTGAGCTGCCAGGCGCGGGGACGGCAGGATCGTCATCGGTAATGGAAAATAATTTCCTGATGCTGATTAATGGTGAGCTCAAACCGGGTTTACGTACCGATGTGATTTACCGCGCCATGTGGGATAACGACAAGCTAACATGGTTGAAGAACAGCCAGTTACCGCCATCGCCTGGAGAACAACAGCAGGAAGGGTTGGCCGGAGCATTTTCGGGCTATAGTCACGGTGTCCTGCTTGTCGGTGGTGGCGCGAATTTTCCGGGAGCAAAACAAAATTATACCAATGGAAAGTTTTACTCCCACGAAGGAATAAATAAAAAATGGCGAGATGAAGTCTATGGTTTGGTTAATGGCCATTGGCAATATATGGGTAAAATGAAACAACCTCTCGGCTATGGTGTATCAGTAAGTTATGGTGATGAAGTTTTCCTTATTGGTGGTGAAAATGCTAAAGGGAAACCTGTTTCGTCTGTAACCTCCTTTACCATGCGTGATGGTAATTTATTAATAAAATAATTTTTTAAATACAAAAATAAAGTTAATTGATGAGCGGAGTATTTTATGAAAATCAACAAATATCTTCTTGGTATGGTTTCGTTTATAGCATTTTCATCATATCTACAAGCGGCAACCCTTGATTATCGGCATGAATATGCTGATAGAACCAGAATTAATAAAGACCGTATTGCTATAATTGAAAAGCTTCCTAACGGCATTGGTTTTTATGTCGATGCCAGCGTTAAATCGGGAGGAGTAGATGGTGAGCAGGATAAGCATTTAAGCGATCTCGTCGCAAACGCTATAGAACTGGGCGTAAGTTATAATTATAAAGTTACGGACAATTTTGTTTTGCAGCCTGGATTTATATTTGAAAGCGGTCCAGACACTTCAATTTATAAGCCTTATTTAAGGGGGCAATATAATTTTGATTCTGGTGTTTATATGGCTGGTCGTTACCGTTATGACTATGCAAGGAAGACAGCTAACTATAGTGATGATGAGAAAACGAATAGATTTGATACTTATATAGGTTATGTTTTTGATGAGTTGAAATTAGAATATAACTTTACCTGGATGGATAGCGATCAAATTAAATTTGATAACAAAAAAACAAACTATGAACATAATGTGGCTTTAGCCTGGAAACTGAATAAGTCATTTACACCATACGTTGAGGTCGGAAATGTAGCGGTGAGAAATAATACCGATGAGAGACAGACCCGTTATCGCGTTGGATTACAATACCACTTTTGAGAAAGGTTAAAGAGTTACTGTACTAATCTTTGCTTAGTATTCATATCGATAATCTTATAGCCCGTGGCTACGTTACAGAACGTTAGACTTTGTCTTGAGTATTCACGTCCTTAACGTAGCTACGAATAAGGATGATAAACAATGAATATACGTCTTACATAGCTACGATCTCAGGCGGTTGTCGGAAAGTGCCGGTTGATTGTGTCTTATTCGGCAATTGATATGACTTAAAAATTAATTCCGTAAGCATTTCAGACGGTAACAGCAAATAAGGGTTTTATTGTGATAGCAAAATTCTTCCCGTGGTATAGCGAGATAACTCGTCCACAAAAAAATGCTTTATTTTCAGCATGGCTGGGTTACGTTTTTGACGGCTTCGACTTTATGCTGATTTTCTACATTATGTATCTGATCAAGGCTGACTTAGGATTGACAGATATGGAGGGCGCATTCCTTGCCACAGCGGCCTTTATTGGGCGACCATTTGGCGGGGCGCTATTTGGTCTGCTGGCAGACAAATTTGGCCGTAAGCCGTTAATGATGTGGTCGATAGTTGCCTATTCTGTAGGTACAGGGTTAAGTGGCCTGGCTTCCGGTGTAATTATGCTGACGCTTAGTCGCTTCATTGTCGGTATGGGGATGGCGGGGGAGTATGCTTGCGCTTCTACTTATGCCGTGGAAAGTTGGCCAAAGCATTTAAAATCTAAAGCGAGCGCATTTCTGGTTTCAGGTTTCGGTATTGGTAACATCATAGCAGCCTATTTTATGCCGTCATTTGCCGAAGCGTATGGTTGGCGTGCTGCTTTTTTTGTCGGTTTGCTACCCGTTCTTTTAGTAATCTACATCCGGGCCAGGGCTCCTGAATCTAAAGAGTGGGAAGAAGCCAAACTCAGTGGTCCCGGAAAGCATTCACAAAGTGCCTGGTCAGTTTTCTCTTTGTCAATGAAAGGGCTATTTAATCGAGCTCAATTTCCACTGACATTATGTGTATTTATTGTTCTGTTCTCTATTTTCGGCGCAAACTGGCCGATCTTTGGTCTACTGCCTACATATTTGGCGGGAGAGGGCTTTGATACGGGCGTGGTCTCTAATTTAATGACGGCGGCGGCATTCGGCACTGTATTGGGAAATATCGTTTGGGGTCTGTGCGCAGACAGAATTGGTTTGAAGAAAACGTTCAGCATTGGTCTTCTCATGTCCTTTTTATTCATTTTCCCGTTATTCAGAATTCCGCAAGATAATTATTTACTGCTGGGCGCATGTTTATTCGGTTTAATGGCGACTAACGTAGGTGTTGGCGGGTTGGTTCCCAAATTTCTCTACGACTACTTTCCTCTTGAGGTTCGTGGTTTGGGTACCGGGCTGATTTATAATCTTGCTGCGACATCAGGCACATTCAATTCAATGGCGGCGACCTGGCTTGGAATAACAATGGGGCTAGGCGCTGCGCTAACGTTCATTGTTGCTTTCTGGACCGCAACAATTCTACTCATTATTGGCCTATCCATTCCGGATAGACTAAAAGCACGTCGTGAAAGTTTTCAATCAACAAAAGAATTTTAATAGAGGATAAATGATGACGAAATACGGTGTTGTAGGTACAGGTTATTTTGGCGCTGAACTGGCGCGATTTATGTCTAAGGTTGAAGGGGCGAAAATCACTGCGATTTACGATCCGGTAAATGCGGCTCCGATAGCGAAAGAGTTGAACTGTGTCGCCACTGCAACGATGGAGGCGCTTTGTACCCATCCTGATGTGGATTGCGTAATTATTGCTTCACCAAATTACTTACATAAAGAGCCAGTCATTGCGGCGGCTAAAGCGGGTAAACACGTGTTTTGTGAAAAACCTATAGCCTTAAATTACCAGGATTGTAAGGATATGGTTGATGCCTGCAAAGAAGCTGGTGTTACCTTTATGGCGGGTCACGTTATGAACTTTTTTCACGGGGTTCGCCACGCTAAAGCGCTCATCAAAGCCGGTGAAATCGGTGAAGTTACACAAGTTCACACTAAACGTAATGGTTTTGAAGACGTGCAGGATGAGATCTCATGGAAGAAGATTCGCGCAAAGTCAGGTGGGCATCTGTACCATCACATTCACGAGCTAGATTGTACACTGTTCATCATGGATGAAACCCCATCCCTGGTTTCAATGGCGGCGGGGAATGTTGCGCACAAAGGTGAAAAATTTGGTGATGAAGATGATGTTGTCCTAATCACCCTTGAGTTTGAAAGCGGTCGTTTCGCGACACTTCAGTGGGGATCATCGTTCCACTACCCTGAGCACTATGTATTAATTGAGGGCACGACAGGTGCAATTCTCATTGATATGCAAAATACGGCTGGTTATCTAATAAAAGCGGGCAAAAAAACACACTTTCTTGTGCATGAAAGCCAGGCGGAGGATGACGATCGTCGCAACGGTAACATATCCAGCGAGATGGATGGCGCAATCGCTTATGGTAAACCCGGTAAACGTACGCCGATGTGGCTCTCATCAATTATGAAACTGGAGATGCAGTACTTGCATGATGTGATAAACGGTCTGGAGCCAGGCGAGGAGTTTGCTAAATTGCTAACGGGAGAAGCGGCGACAAATGCCATTGCTACCGCTGATGCTGCGACGCTTTCCTCAAACGAGGGGCGCAAAGTTAAACTCACTGAAATTCTTGGCTAAAATTGAAAGCCGGATGGTGGTGTTATTGCTCGGTGGCGCTGCGCTTATGTAGACCGGATAAGGCGCCCGTGAACTGTGCCGCCATCCGGCAATGGACGGGGGGGCTTAATGCGAAAAAAGCCCGTACATTCGTACGAGCTCTTTCTTAAATATGGCGGTGAGGGGGGGATTGACTCGCTGCGCTCGCCCTTCGGGCAGTCTCCTCGCA